>JAXJTU010000106.1:0-6929 GCA_036309425.1 Agathobacter sp. | reverse complement strand
GAACGAAGCTGTGCAAATTTTTCATCATATTCTCCATACATTTTACCGATTATTGTTGCTTTGCCGTGTACTACTTCGTCATGTGAGAGTGGAAGCAGGTATTGTTCATTATTGAAGTACATCATTGAAAATGTGAGTTTGTGATAGTTTGCATAGCGGTCAGCTGGATGCATTTTAAAGAAGTCTAGTGTGTCGTGCATCCATCCCATATCCCATTTATAGTCGAAGCCAAGGCCACCTGCTTCTGAAGAGGCTGTTACTTTGGCAAAGCTGCTTGAATCTTCTGCAGAGAGTATGCAGGTTGGGTGGAGTTTCTTTAGCTCCTGGTTCATATATCTTAGGAAAGAAACGCCGTTGTTGTTTACTCCGCGGCGTTCGTCTCCTTGCCAGTAAATTAAATTTCTAATGGCATCCATTCTAAGTCCATCAAAATGATATTCTTTTAGCCAATAGTTTGCACATGATTGAAGAAAGCTTCTTACCTCACCGCGGGAATGCATAAAGTTACAGCTTCCCCATTCGCTTACTCCGACGTCCTGATGTGGATATTCATAAAGTACACTTCCATCATAGTTTGCTAAAGAATATTCATCGAGTGCGAAGTGGGCTGGAACGAAATCGAGGATAATTCCAATATCATTTTGATGTAGTTTATCTATAAGACTCTTAAGCTGTGTTGGGCTTCCGTAACGACTGGTTGGAGCAAAAAATCCAGTATTCTGATAGCCCCAGCTTTCGTCGCATGGATGTTCACTTATTGGAAGAATTTCAATATGTGTGTAGTGGTATTCTTTTAAATATGGAATGAGTAAATTGGCAAGCTCATCATAGTTGTACCACTGCCAGTCATTTTTTTTCCAGGAGCCCAGATGCAATTCGTATATATTTAGTGGCTGGTTTTTGCAGTCGGTTCTGTGGCGCATCCAGTTACCATCACCAAATGAATAGTTATTAATATCGCAGACTATTGACTTATGGTCAGGTCGAAGTTCCATAGAAAAACCATAAGGATCGCAGTGGTCAGTATATGTTCCGTGGTGATAAATTCTGTATTCATAGGATTTTCCTATGACAGAATTATCGTGAATGTATTCGTAGAATTGTCCATTTTCAATGCGATTCATTGGGTATTCTTTGTCGTCAATTAGTACGCATACCCCTTCTGCGTTGGGTGCAAAGGTTCTGAAAATAACATTTGAAGGTGTAACGTGCGCGCCGAGCCATTCATATGCATTGAAAACTGTTCCGCTGTAAAATCCGTAAATATCCATATAATTTTCTCCTATAAAAATATTCTTTTACAAAATATTGTTTCGCAAAAATATTTTCTTAAAAAAATTTGTTTTATTTGTGTCTTCTTGTTTATTCACATAATAGCGGGGGTTAATATATATGTCCATATGCAAAAATGGATTAATGTATAATAATAGACAGAAGTCTAAAATTGTATATTTTTTATCGTGAAGGAGGTCATGGATAGAGGATAATAAGTGTGGTGAAGGTTGAGTTGGAATAATAGTAATGCTAGAATAAAATTAATTCTTTATGTAGGAATATGAAGTATATGATTCATGAAAAATATTTTTGTGAATAGTTCTAAGTTATGGGATAAAAGGTAAATGTGGATATGGATTTAAGACAGAAGAAGACAATAAGAAGTATAAAAAATGCTTTCTTGAGATTGCGTTCAGAAAAGGAACTAGAGCGTATTAGAATAAAGGAACTAGTTGAATTAGCAGAGATTAGTAAGGGGACATTTTATCTGCATTATCATGATATTTATGATTTGGCGGAGCAGATGCAATGTGAGGTCATTAACAATGTAATTGGATATATTGAACATCCTGATGCGGTTTTAGAGGATCAGGAGTTGTTTACGAAGGAGCTTTTAGAGGCTTTTCTGGCTCAGCAGAATTTAATAAATATTTTGTTTTCGCAGTCTCAGGATGCTATTTTACCAAAGAGGATTGAGGAGGAGCTTAAGAGAAAAGTTTTTGAACTTAGACCGGAAGCGTTTGAAGATCCATATGTCTGTATTTCGCTTACCTATAAGGTCTATGGTGGTTATTATGCTTTTTTGCAGTATAATAATAAATTTGGAAGTAGTAAGGTTATTGATATAATTTCAAGTTTCAGCCAGAAGATTTCGGTATAGAAATGATTTTGCAGATTGATGTGTTGAAAATAAGAAAAAGGTCGACAATGCCGGCCTTTTTCCTTTAGGAGGTTTATGCAGTTTTAAAGTGAAATATTAATGTTAGTTCCTATTCCACCAAGAGCCTGAGTCATCACATCGTTGTATGATGTGGAATGCATTCTTTTGGCAATGTTTCCGAGGCTTTTGTTAAGGTCGGATTGTTTGCCAAATACTTCTTTAAGTTTATCAAGCTTTGCATTTTTTAAAAGATTTTCACTATAAGACATTTTACCGTCTTTACTTACAGTTATTCCGATATCAGAGAGTTCATCAGAGTGTTTTGATATGACCTTTTTTAGCTGCTTTACGTATTTGGAAGCAGAGGTCTGGGAGTTAGAATCAAGTGAATTATTATAGGTATCGATTAATGCCGAAATACTTCCGTAAATGTTATCGCTGTTGTCTGTATCGTCGTACTTGTATTTGCCAAGTTGCTTAATGGCACGGCGAAGCGCAGCGGAATCTTCGAATGAGAGCTCGCTTTTGGTAAGCTCTTTGCGGCCGGAGTTTTTTACGGCTGATCGGTTATTCTGATAATAATTTCTTAAAAAGTAGTCTTTTGAAAGACTAACACCTGATGAAATTGTAGCCATTATTTTCTCCCTGAATCTTTATTAACTGTTTACAAAAAATATATCGGTATATTTCTAAAAAACTTTACTTACTTTACGAAAAGAAGTAAAATTTTTATATTATTTTTGGTAATATATGGAGGCTTATAGGTCTATGAGTAAAGAAATTAAAGCTTTAAAATATGAGATTTGTAATAAAAATGGAATGAGAGCAGTTTTTACAGATTGGGGGGCTACTTTAGTTTCTCTTTTTGTTAAAGATAAGGATGGAAAAGAGAGAGATATCGTTTTGGGATTTGACGATGTTAATTCATATATTAATGACAGAAGCTATTACGGAGCGACGGTTGGCCGAAACTGTAATAGAATTGCCGGAGCAGTTTTTCACTTAAATGGTAAGGAGTATCAGCTTCAGGATAATGATGGTGGAAATAACCTTCATAGTGGAGACAATGGTGTGGCACTTAGAGTCTGGGATCTTGTTGAGAAAAATGATGATTCTATCAAATTTTCAATTGAGGATGCGGACCTTAACGAGGGATTTCCTGGAAATGCTACTATTACAGTTGAGTATAAGCTCACAGATGAAAATGAAATTGTTATTAGTTATAGTGGGGTTTGTGATCAGGATACTGTTTTTAATTTGACAAATCACAGTTATTTTAACCTTAATGGTCATGGAACCGGAAGGGTCTTTGAGCAACAGCTTTATATAAATGCTTCATGTTATACTCCTCTTATTATTGGTGGGGGCATTCCTACTGGTGAGATTGCTTCGGTTGAGGGTACTCCTTTTGATTTTAGAAGTTTTAAAAGAATTGGACAGGATATTGAAATGGAGAATGAGCAGCTGGCTAATGCTCATGGTTATGATCATAATTATGTGATTGATAAGGCTGATGGTGAAATGGGACTTGTTGCAAAGGCTTTTTCGGATGAGAGTGGAATAACTATGGAAGTTTTATCTGATTGTCCTGGAGTGCAGTTTTATTCGGCAAATTATATTGGAACACGTAATGCAAAGGGTGGTGCTTCTTATGAGTGGAGAGATGCTTTTTGTCTTGAGACACAGTATTTTCCTAATGCTATTAATGAGGCTAATTTTAAGAGTCCGGTTACTAAGGCGGGTCAGACATACAAGTCAACTACCATATATAAGTTTGGTATAAATAAGTAGTTAAATTAGCTTTAACATAAACATATGATAAGTTGAAAAACGTAATATAATATGTATGGGAGATGAATTAATATGAAAATAGTTTTCTTAGATGTAAAGACAATTGGAGATGACATAGACCTTAGTGGATTTGATGCCTTAGGTGAGGTTGTTAAATACGATTTTTCTACAGCTGAGCAGGCTAGGGAGAGAACTAAGGATGCGGACGTTATCATTCTTAATAAAGTTGAGGTTAATGAGAGAACAATCGGTGAGGCAAAGAATTTAAAGCTTGTTTGTGTTACTGCTACAGGGACAAATAACCTTGATAAGGACTACCTTGCAAAGAGGAATATCGAGTGGAGAAATGTTGCCGGGTATTCGACTGAAACAGTTGCCCAGCATACATTTGCCCTTCTTTTCTACTTATTAGAGAAGTTAAGATATTATGATGATTATGTGAAGACAGAAAAGTATGTAAGTGATATATCATTTACACATTTTGACCATGTTTTTCATGAAATAAATGGTATGACATGGGGAATAATAGGTCTAGGTAATATTGGCAGAAGAGTGGCTGATATTGCAAAGCTTTTTGGATGTAAAGTTATTTATTATTCTACTTCGGGAGAGAATGACCAGCCGGGATATGAGAGAGTTTCTTTTGATGAGCTTTTAGCGGAGTCGGATATTGTATCGGTGCATGCGCCTCTTACAGATAAGACTTTGGGGCTTATGGATAAGCAGGCTTTTTCAAAAATGAAAAAGTCAGCGATTTTCCTAAATCTCGGAAGAGGACCAATTGTTGTGGAGAAGGATCTTGCTGAGGCACTTAATACAGGTGCTATTGCGGCAGCAGGATTAGATGTTTTGACAGTTGAGCCTATGAGCGAGGATAATCCGCTTAGGCTTATAAAGGATTCCGAGAAGTTAATGATAACTCCGCATATTGCGTGGGCGAGTATTGAGGCTAGAACTCGTTTGATGAATATTATTCTTGGACAAATTAAGGAATATTGGGGAAATGAAAATTAGACTAAAATATGATTGGAAAAACAATATCTGGATGGGGGCGATGCTTGCAATTGCCCTCGTATTGTTTGTTAAGACGGGCTTTTTCTGGTGGATACCTCTTGTGTTTGTTGCGGTATTTTATCTGGTTAAATCACTTGAGATAGAGCTTAATGAAAATCTGCCCTGGCTTTTTACAGTAATTATTTTTGGACTGGGGTCGACATTTTCGATGTTTGCCATTCAGTACATGATGCTTGAGTGGGATGACTTTATGAAGACCACGGATATTCGTCTTTTTATTAATGTCTGTATAGTTCTTCTTTTTTATCTGCTTGGACTAATTATCACAAAAAATCCAGCAGTGTCGGCAGTTATAGGACATTGTATAGTTTTATTTCTGGCTTTTGTAAATTATTTTGTGTATCAGTTCAGGGGAAATGAATTTGGTTTTGCTGATTTAAAGTCGATTGGAACTGGAATTTCTGTTGCGGGAAAATACACATATACAATTAATAAACAGTGTGCTTATGTTATTCTTGTAAGTATTATTTTTATTACATTAGTGCTTAAATTTAAGATTAAGTTTGAGCATATAATTCCAATGAGGATTATAGCTTTGCTCTTGATGGTGATTAGTGGAATAGTTATTGTTTATAATTCCATTGGCCTTATTACTGAGACGTGGGAGCAGAAGGGAACCTACAGAAATGGTTATCTTTTGAATTTTGCTCTTCAAATTAGAGACAGTCATATCACAAAACCAGATGGCTATAGTGCGGATGTGATTAATGAACTTGAGATGCAATATCTTAGCCTTGAGGTTGAAGGTAATGAGTTTGTATCTAGAGCCGATAGTAGTGAGGGGGCCGGCGAGGATTTATCGGGAGATGGCCTTTGGGGAGACGGAAATGATTTGCAGGAATATGGGGTTGATGCTGAAAAAGAAAAGCCAACGATTATCGCAATAATGAATGAATCCTTTTCTGATTTGTCGGTGCTGGGCGATTTTGATACAAATTTTGAACTGACTCCTTTTATGAATTCACTTCAGAAGAATACAATTAAAGGGTATGCACTGGCATCGGTTTATGGTGCAAAAACTCCAAACTCGGAATGGGAATTCATGACTGGTAACACAATGGGATTTTTACCAGAAGGTTCTGTGGTATATCAGCAATATATAAATGAAACGCCAACTTCCATAGTTTCTACTCTGAAAAATGAGGGATATACGGCTGTGGCCATGCACCCGTATTTTGCTACAGGATGGAGCAGAAATACAATTTATCCGACCTTGGGATTTGATGAGATGCATTTTATTGATGATTTTAATCAGGATAATATCTTGCGTGAGTATATTTCTGATGAGGAAATGTATGACAAAGTGATTGAAAGATATGAGAGTAAGGCTGAGGATGAAAAGCTTTTTATCATGGGCATTACGATGCAAAATCATGGTGGTTATGGCCAGCCATATGACAACTTTAATGAGCATATCTATAAAGTAGGGACTTCTTATACGGATGCCAACCAGTATCTGTCGCTTGTGAATGAAAGTGATAAGGCTTTAAAGGAGCTTGTGACATATTTTTCCAAGGTAAAAGAGCCGGTGGAAATTGTTTTCTTTGGTGACCATCAGCCAGGATTGAATTCAAAGTTTATTACAATGTTAAACGGGAAGGGAACTGATGGTTTGACAATGGATGAACTTGAAGCCTTGTATACAGTTCCGTTTTTTATCTGGACCAATTATGATACAGAGGAAAAAACGGTAGAAAGGTGTAGCTTGAATTTTCTTTCAACATTAACTTTAGAAAGAGCTAATATAAAGCTTCCTCCATACAATATGTTTTTGAGTGAGCTAATGCAAGAAATTCCTGCAATGAATAGTCAGGGATACTATTCAAAGGAAAATGGAAAGTATATTCATTATAATGAGGCAAAAGGAGAAGAGGCCGAGTGGTTAAACAAGTATAAGATACTTCAATAT
>JAXJTU010000105.1:0-5264 GCA_036309425.1 Agathobacter sp. | reverse complement strand
TTTTTGCCGGCAGGTTTTTATCCAATTAAATAGAAGACCTATAATTCCAGTAAACAAAGCAAATGTACCAGTGATTTTAAGCATATTTTCTACCTTCCCCATCATACACTTCGTAAAGCCGCCTGCAATTTTTATCTCGCCTGACCAGAATGTATCGATTTACTTTGGGAAGTCTTTCTTTTGAAAAAACCTCCTGTAAATTTTTTGCATGAATCGTTCCTAAGATTCTTATTCCTGAATTAATTATCTCCCGGGCTGCATTATAATCATCAAGACTTCCCAATTCATCAACTGCTATTATCTGTGGCGACATGGAACGAAGAAGCATTTTCATTCCTTTTGTTTTTGCAATTCCATCTAATACATCACACCTTTTTCCAAGATCATTTTGTGGCATGCCCAAATATGATGCTCCAATTTCTGAGCGCTCATCAACCACTGCAACCTTAAACGAACATCCCCCATCTGCCCCATCTGACAATATTCTTATCATGTCACGAAGCATGGTTGTCTTTCCTTCTCCTGGAGGTGAAATGATAAAAGTATTAAATATGTCATCGCCATCTCTGATAAAGGGCATTACAGGTAGTGCCACCCCCTTTTTCTGGCTTGCCACTCTTATGTTTATTGCGCCGATATCAGATTTGTTTGTTCCTGCAACGCCGATTCTGTGACCGCCTTCAATTGTAAAAAATCCCTGTTTCAACTGTTCTCTAATTGCATACCATGAATAGTCGGTAAGAAGTTCGAGAAAAGTGCTGAGTTCTTTTTTGGCTATGATGTGACCAAAAAGATTTTTGTCTTCGTATATGTATTCAATGGGTTTATTCAGTCTTATTCTAATTTCTTCAGGCTGACCTAATTTATCTATTTCAGTGGAAGTTTCTTGTGTGAGATATTTCTTGTCTAAGATATGGCTTGCCCCCTTTCATTTGATATATTCTAAAATATGCGAGGTGGGACAAAAATATGATAAAAATGTTGCGAAAGGCGAAAATACAAAAGCAGCCGAGGTGGTATCGTATTATTTCCACCTCGGCTGTTTTCTATTAAGTATTTTAGTTTATTACTTGTCCATTTTTGATTGTGTATTGTTTTCCGTTTGCATCTGTATATTTTCCGTTATAATTGAAGTTTACTTTTCCGCCTTCAAGGTACCAGGTTCCATTCTGGTTTGATGCAATTCCTTTATAAGCGAAATTTACTTTTCCTTTCTGAATCATCCACCAGCCATTTGCGTTATGTTCAACTGTTTCTTTGCCTTTTTGAACTTTTCCGTCTTTTACGAAATACCAGCCGTTGGCTTCTTCGGCTGTTGACTGTAATACACCGTTTGCGTTGAAGTTAACCTTTCCTTTCTCGCAATACCAGTCGCCGTTTTCGTTGGATGCGATTCCCTGAAATGTTCCAAATGTGTTAACACACAAAAAAGCTGATGCATATTTTCATTAATATACATCAGCTTTTTCTATAATCATTTTCCATTAAATACACTATTATTATAAAACTGTATTATTCCCAATCTGGAACTTGTTTCTGTTTTCTTATTGATATTAGAAATATGTCTGTACAATTCAGTTCTTGAAAAACCTAGCTGCTTTGCTATATTCTGTGCATTGTCATCAGTCTCTATCAATGCTTTAAGTACTTCACCCTCCCGCTCTGTAAGAGAATACTTCTCAACAAAGAGTGCACGCTTTTCTTCCTCAGATATAACCTTAACTTCCGGCTCTTCTTTTTCATCATTTCTGATTTTATCATCAACCGCTTTATCAAACTGAGAATATATCAATAATGCTACGTTTTGGATTTTTCACTTTGAAGGAGATATCCATAAAGGCAGTCGTAAAGTAGACTACGAAAAATCCTGCTGACATGTAGAAAATTACCAGTCCTATAATAAATGGACCATCAAACTGAATGACCACAATACATAGTGTTGCTAATATTGTAACAACATACATCATTGCAGACATGTATTTTCTACTGCTTATATCAAAAAGAAAACCTGCTACCAGACCGCTTAATGCAAGTAATAACCTAGGCCACTGACCGATGTTAAAGTCTCCAGACGCATGAACGAGTGTTACCGCCACATCAAGTGTAGAGAAAATAACTGTCATAAGTGCCACACAAATTACAAGAAATATAGCCAGAATTGAAGCTTTTTTTACAAGATTATTATTTATAAATTGCAATAGCACACCAAGTGCATAAGACATTCCAACTAGTCTGGCAAGAAAGCCTTTATCTGTTATCAATCGCGAAAGATAAAAGCAAATCGCACTTCCAATTATTCCAAACAGCACAAAAAGTCCAACACCAGGTATAAGAATCAGCATAAACCCCTTGTGCATACTAATTAAAATTACTAAGAGGCATGAAATAGCCGAAATTACAATTGCAGTTATTTTCCTTCCTTTATCATCCACGATTACTTTATCAATGAAGGAATAAAGCACAAAACCAAGCACACTTGCACCTAGTACCTCATTCTGTGCCATTACAACTCCAGATGAGTCTGTAAAGTATGCAATCATATCATCAAACAAATATTCAGTTCCAAGAAAAATAAAACTAAACAAAGCTAATGCTACAATTGGCTTATAATTTTGTTTTTACCTAATGACATTAAGCATAATTCCCCAACATCGTCCGTGATTCTTAAAGTTTATTTACCAGGTTATTAACCCATACTCTTTTCTTTAGCAAAATATATCCCACTATACACTTTAGCGATTCCGCAAGCTGAACAATTATATAAATCTCAACAACCTGTATTTTTGTGTAGCGGGTGAGCAAAAATGCAAGACTTAAATTAACCACCAGTAAATAACAGCTGTCAAACAGGAATGTTATAACTGTTTTTCCACCTGTTCTAAGTGTAAAATATGCAGCATGATAAAATGCATACACTGGCATAAAGACCGCTCCAACCTTCAAAATATCGGTTGCCAAAGCTCTAACAGTATCATTAGTCTTGTATATCTGTGGTATAAGTGGAGAAAGCATAAACATTACTGCTCCAATCAAAATACCGCTTACAAGAGAAAAAACTATCATCTTTCTGTCAGTATCAATAGCCTTTTCTTTTTTATCCGCTCCAAGCAACTGTCCTACTATAATTCCTACAGAATTACCTAGCGAAATAAATACTACATTAAAAAGGTTAGCAACTGTTGTCGAAATATTAAGTGCTGCCACCGAGTTTAAACCTCGTGTAGAATAGCATTGGACTATGGCAGCTTGTCCGACAGACCACAATGTCTCATTTAAAAACAATGGGGTTCCTGTCTTAATTATCTGGATAATCAGATTTTTAGTAATAGTGCATTTGGTATATGCACCAATAATAAACTTCTCTTTTGCGCTATTCAGATGTGTCCATATTACAACAATAAAAAACTCAATATATCTTGAGGTTACTGTTGCTATTGCTGCACCTGTTACTCCAAGCTTAGGTGCTCCAAAATTTCCAAAAATGAGCAGATAATTGAGAAAACAGTTTGTAAGCACGGCTGCTGAACTACCAATCATTGGTACAAGAGTCTGTCCTGTTTCTCGAAGTGTACTAGCATATACCTGTGATATGGCAAATGGAATCATTCCAATAAGCATAATCATAAGATAATTATGTGCACATTGATAAGTTAGTACAATATCACTCTGTCCATCATCACTTAAATACAAATTAACAAGCTCTTTTCCATCTATGGCGAAAACAAGCATCCATACGATTGCTACAATAAATGCAACAACCATTTTAAATTGAAAAGTACTTCGAAGATTTTCATGTTCTCCTTTTCCAAAGAACTGCGTTCCAAATATGGATGCTCCTGACACTACTCCAAAAATACAAATTCCATAAACCATCTGAAACTGGTTAACGATGGCAACTCCGGACATTGCTTCTGTCCCAAGCTGGCCAACCATAAGATTATCTAGTAAGCCTACAAAATTTGTGACTCCGTTTTGAATCATTATTGGAAATGCCACTGCTAACACCATTAGATAGAAGGCTTTATCTCCAAAATACTTTTTCATATATTACATTCTTTCTGGTGCCTCAAAACCTAAAATATCAATACATGTCTCAAGAATCGCCTTTGTAAGAACAAGAATAGCAATGTATGACTTCTGTGTCTTCTCATTCTCCTCAGCAAGAATCTTGGTATTGTGATAAAAACCATTGAATGCGTTTGCAAGCTCATAAATATAAGCACAAATCTTATGTGGTGCAGACTCGGCAAATGCGTTCTCCATCATAGCACCAAACTTTGTAAGTGAAAGCATAAGTTCCTTCTCGCTCTCTGAATCAGCTGCAATAATTGCATTCTCCAAATTATCTAATGTGTTGCCATTTGCAACATATTTGTTAAGAATTGACTTAATTCTAACAATTGTATACAGGATATATGGTCCTGTATTTCCCTCAAATGAGGTAAATCTGTCGATATCGAAGATATAGTCCTTGCTTGCCTGGTTTGATAAATCACCATACTTTATTGCAGCAAGTGCTATAGTTTTAGCTGTTTTAACAGCTTCATCCTTATCGATTGCAAGATCTTCCTTATTCTTCTGATTATCATTAATCTTTTTAAGCATTTCCTCGTTTACTTCTGAAACGAGGCTCTCAAGACGCATTACTCCGCCATCTCTTGTCTTGAATGGCTTTCCGTCTTTTCCGTTCATTGTACCGAACCCTAAGAACTTAAGTCCTGTTTCCGGTTTTACAATTCCGGCTTTTCTTGCACAACGAAATACCTGTGTAAAATGCATCTCCTGACGCTTATCTGCAAGATAAATTACCTGATCCGGATCATTTTCTTCTCTTCTCATTACAAGAGTTGCAAGGTCAGTTGTGCTGTAAAGTGATGCACCGTCTGACTTTAAGATGATACATGGAGGAATCTCCTTTGTATCACTGTCTTCCTTTACATCTACTACAAGTGCCCCTTCACTTACATATGCCAGTCCATCAGCCTTCATCTTCTCTACCATATCCGGTACGAATGGCTGTGCATCAGACTCACCCTTCCAAAGTTCGAAGGATACATTAAGGTTGGCATAATTTTTCTTAAGGTCAGTAACTGATACATTCATGATATGTGAAAGTATAGCCTGGTATCCTCTTCTTCCAGCCTGTAACTGCTTTGTAGCCTCTAATGCCAATGCTTTGAATTCTTCATCCTCTTTTGACTTTGCACTTGCACATGGATAAATCTCCTCTAACTCAGAGATTGTAAATGGAGCCTCTTTAGGAT
>JAXJTU010000104.1:0-2449 GCA_036309425.1 Agathobacter sp. | reverse complement strand
GTATTATTGGTTGGGAGGCATCTATATCTCCAAAGCGTATCAAAATCAAGGAATCGGGGCAAAAGCAATTGCCTTTTTAGAAAATGAGTTCCCTGACGCAAAATGTTGGAGATTACATACGCCATACAAGAATTACAGAAATCATCATTTCTACGAAAAAATGGGGTATAAAAAAATAGGTGAAACAGAGCCAAAGGAAGATAAGAATGGTTTTTTCTTATATGAATACGAAAAGACAATATTATAATTGCTATTCAGAGCAATAACTTTCAGTCTTGCGAAAAGACTGAAAGCAACAGAAGATTTGAATTTGTAGGTGAGATAATGGAAGAAAAAATAACATTATGTGGTGATAATTGTATTGAATGTCCAAGATACAATGCACACACAGAAGAAGAATTAAAAGCGGTTGCAGAATTGTGGTATAAAGTAGGATGGCGCGCGTGTGTTGTTTCAAATGAGGAAATTTCTTGTAGCGGCTGTTCTTCTCACAAACAGTGTACATATAAATTAGTGGAATGTATTAAAGAGCATCGTGTGGATAAATGTAATAAGTGCAAGGAATTTCCGTGTATTAAAATAAAGGATATGTTGGAACATTCTGCCGAATATAAGAGAAAGTGTAAAGAAGTGTGTTCAGAGCAAGAGTATACTATCTTAGAAAAGGCATTCTTTAATAAAGAAAATAATTTGAAGAAACAATAGAATTATGGAGGAAGTAACGTGAAACATATTATGCACGAAAGGGAAGATATAGATAAGTTTGTAGCAGATAAAGAGTATATAGCTAATACATATGTTATGCGATGTTTTTTAATATCGATGATAGTGTATTTTATAGGATTCTTATTGAATATATTGAATATATTTATTGTGGATAAAAAAATAATGCTAATTGGATTCATTCCATCAGTTTTTATTTATTTGACTATGCTATTAATTACAAAAAAGGTCTCATTATCATCTGATAAAATAAAGTATTTTATACTTTTTAGCATAGTTTCTGTGTTTACACTTGTAGGTGTAAGTATTACATATCATGTGGTGATCATCGCAGTATTGCCGATTTTATATGCGATACTATATTCTTCTAGAAAAGTAATGTGGTATGTGTATGGCTTAACTGTAGTTAGTACAATTATTATAGTATATGCAGGATATTATTATGGATTATGTGATGCAAATATGGCATTACTCACATCTATGAAATTAGATAGTTATATAGTAAACGGGTATTTTCCGAAAACAGCTGTTAATGATAATATATTTTTTACTCTTATGTTGTATTTTGTTATTCCAAGATGTTTGATTTATATTGCGTTTATGGTGGTTTGTAGCAGTATTTATAGAATTGTTAAGGCTGGTTTAGAAAAGGCAGAATGTGTTGTAAAAATGGAAGTATTCCAAAAGGAGTTAAAGAGTAAGGTAGATGAACAAACAGTTGAATTGCGTGAGCAGCAAAGAAAGTTAAATGAAGCTTATTGGCAGACAGTAACTGCCTTAAGTGAAGCTGTAGATGCTAAGGATAGGTATACAAGTGGTCATTCAAAAAGAGTTGCTGAATACTCAAGAGTCATTGCAAAAAGAATGGGTAAAAGTGTGGCAGAACAGGAAATGATTTATCGTGCTGGATTGTTACATGATGTGGGCAAAATTAGAATTCCTGTAGATATTATCAATAAGCCGGGAAAATTGACTGATGAAGAATATGATTTGATAAAAATTCATCCGGTTACAGGATATCATATTTTAAAAGATATTTCTGAACACTATGATATTGCTATTGCGGCGAAATATCATCATGAACGATATGATGGAAAGGGGTATCCAAATGGCTTATTGGGTGAAAATATACCGGAACTGGCTAGAATATTGGCTATTGCTGATTCATATGATGCTATGACAAGTAACAGAAGCTATCGTAAAGGATTGCCACAAAGTGTCGTAAGAAGTGAGATTGAAAAGGGAAAAGGAACACAGTTTGACTCTGATATTGCAGATATTATGCTTCAAATAATAGATGAAGATAAAGAATATACATTGAGACAGATTGAAAGATCTGAATATAAAATTTTAATGGTAGGTGAGGATTCACAATGTAATCAAAGGGTAAAAGATATTTTGCAGAAGGATAGTATTTATGAAGTTATTATGCAAAATACTGTTAAAGTAAAGGATGTATTTGAAAAACTTGAAGAACATTCATTTGAATTGATTATTATAGATATTCAAATGGACAAAGGAAATGGATGGCAAATTCTTCAAGCTATTAAGGAAAAATATGAAATACCAATAATTGTTATGTCTGACGATAATAATTTGAGAAATACGAAAGAATTTAAGGAAGTTGGATGTAATGACTATATTACAAAGTCGTTTAGTTCTTTGATGTTAAATGAAATTATCTATAATATGATGAAGAAGAGTTTATAGAGATATTATGGTAAGT
>JAXJTU010000103.1:0-85595 GCA_036309425.1 Agathobacter sp. | reverse complement strand
CATTAAAGGTTGTGTAACAATTGGTACATGAATTGGTTCATAACCAATAACATCACATTATAAAATCCTATAAAATCAAGGTTTATCAGAAGGAGAATAGAATAAAATGAAATTAGGAATCGTAGGACTTCCAAACGTCGGAAAAAGTACACTTTTCAATTCACTCACAAAAGCAGGTGCATTATCAGCGAATTACCCATTCGCAACAATCGACCCAAACGTCGGAATAGTATCAGTTCCGGATGAGAGAATCGTAAAGCTTGGAGAATTATATAACACAAAGAAGGTAACACCAGCAGTTATCGAGTTCGTAGATATCGCAGGACTTGTAAAAGGAGCATCAAAAGGAGAAGGACTTGGAAACCAGTTCCTTGCAAACATCCGTGAGGTAGATGCAATCGTTCACGTTGTAAGATGCTTCGAGGATACAAATATCATCCACGTAGACGGATCAGTTGACCCGGCACGTGATATCGAGACAATAAACCTTGAGCTTATCTTCTCAGATGTTGAGATTCTTGACAGAAGAATAGCAAAGATTTCAAAGCAGGCAAGAATGGACAAGACACTTGCAAAGGAACTTGAGCTTGTGGAGGCAATCAAGGCTCACCTTGAAGAAGGCAAGATGGCAAGAACATTCGAAGTGCCAGATGACGACGATGCAGTTATCTGGTTCAAGGGATACAACCTTCTTACAGCAAAGCCAACAATCTATGCTGCAAATGTAAAAGAGGACGAGCTTGCAGATGATGGAGCATCAAATCCACATGTTGCAAAAGTAAGAGAAATGGCAAAAGCAGAAGGCTCAGAGGTATTTGTAATCTGTGCCCAGATAGAGCAGGAGCTTGCTGAATTAGATGATGAGGAGAAGAAAGAATTCTTAGCAGATTTAGGTGTAGAGTCATCTGGTCTTGATAAGCTTGTCGCAGCAAGCTATAGCTTACTTGGACTTATCAGTTACCTTACAGCAGGAGAAGATGAGTGCCGTGCATGGACAATTACAAAGGGAACAAAGGCACCACAGGCTGCAGGTAAGATACATACAGACTTCGAGAGAGGATTTATTAAAGCAGAAGTAGTTAACTACCAGGATTTATTAGACCTCGGAAGCCTTGCAGCAGCAAGAGAAAAAGGTCTTGTTGGAATGGAAGGAAAAGAGTATGTAGTTCAGGACGGAGATGTAATCTTGTTCAGATTTAATGTCTAATAAACCATAATACAAAAACTTAAGAGTAACCCTCCCTGATTTAAGTCATAAGATAAATCGAGGAGGGATTTTTATGCGTTTTATTGAGTTGTGTGATAAAGATGTCGTTAACGCAAATGATTGCAGATACATAGGACATATACGTGATATAGAATTTGACTGTGAGTGTGGAAAGATTTGTGCTATTGTTGTACCTGGACCAGGAAGATATTGGGGCTGCATATGCAGGGACTACGAATATTTCATACCATGGGTTAAGATAATAAGGATTGGACCCGATATTGTGTTAGTAGACCTTGATGAACAGGCTATGAAACACAAGATTTAGTGTTTACTTTGTTGACATTACAACTAGGGAAAGTTATACTGAGAATATATGTTTTGATAGGAAATTTGGAGGATTTTACTTATGAAATGTCCGTTTTGCAGTAGCGAAAATACAAGGGTTATCGATTCAAGACCTGCTGATGATAACAATTCAATCAGACGCCGAAGATTGTGTGATGATTGCGGAAAGAGATTTACTACTTATGAGAAAGTAGAGACAATTCCGCTTATTGTAATTAAGAAAGATAATAACAGGGAACAATATGACAGAGCAAAGATAGAGGCAGGAGTTTTGTTAGCATGTCATAAGAGACCTATATCTGCAGATCAAATTACAAAGATAGTAGATGATGTTGAGGTCGAAATTTTCAATAGGGAAGAAAAAGAAATTCCAACATCACTTATAGGAGAACTTATAATGGATAAGTTAAAGGATTTAGATGCAGTAGCTTATGTAAGATTTGCATCTGTTTACAGGGAGTTTAAGGATGTAAATACATTCATGAATGAGTTGAAGAAAATGTTAATTTAATCGTTGGGGGAGCGGTTAGATTATTAAAAAAAGAGGAAATAATAATATGAATATTTCGGGAATACGTCCAAGTCATGGATTTTATTCTTATAACACAATTAAAATAAATCAGTTACGCAACCAGCAGATTGCAGCAGCAAAACTCAATGATATAAAAGTGGTAGTCGATATTGAAGAAGAGAATATATTTAGTGAATATCGAAGTTTTTCAAAAGACACAGTGAATACCACTTCACATCAGATTGAAGATTTTGCCTTATAAATATTATATAGATAAAGGAAAATAAATGAGTATATTTTATCCAGGAGAGCATATCGACTCTACTTATAGTATTGATTTTGATAAGTTATACAATGATGGTTACAGGGGTGTTATCTTTGATATAGATAACACCCTTGTTCCGCATGGAGCACCAGCAGATGAGCGGGCTATAGAATTGTTTAAGCATCTAAAAGAACTAGGTTTTTCATGTATGCTTCTGTCAAATAACAAAGAGCCACGAGTTAAAATGTTTAATGATGCAGTAGGTGTAAATTATACATACAAGGCGGGCAAGCCAAAGCCATCAGGATATATAAAAGCAATGGAAAAAATCGGATGTGACAGAAGCAATACAATTTTCGTCGGAGATCAGATTTTTACTGATGTGATGGGGGCAAATCTTGCCGGAATCAGAACTATTCTGGTAAAACCAATTCATCCGAAGGAAGAAATTCAAATTGTTTTAAAAAGAATCCTTGAAAAACCTATAATCGGATGTTATCATATCCACCGTAGGCTATTTGGTTCTAAGTATGAATCAAGTGCTAAAAAAGACTGAGTATAAGATTTGGATTTGATAGGAGAAAATAATGAGAATCGCTATTGGAAATGATCATGCAGCAGTAGAACTTAAGCAGGAGATAAAGGAATATGTTGAGAGCTTAGGTCACGAGGTAGTTAATTTTGGAACAGATTCTAACGAGAGCTGCAATTATCCGGAATTTGGCGAGAAGGTAGGAATGGCTGTAGTCTCTGGGGAGTATGACTGTGGAATTCTTATTTGTGGAACAGGTGTAGGAATTTCAATCGCTGCAAATAAGGTTAATGGTGTCAGAGCAGCTGTCTGTTCAGACGTTGCTACAGCAAGACTTGTAAAGCAACACAACAATGCGAATATAATTGCTTTTGGAGCAAGAATAGTAGGAAATGAACTTGCAAAAGATATTGTAAAAGCATATCTTGAAGCGGAGTTTGAAGGTGGAAGACATCAGACAAGAATCGACATGTTTTCTGAAATTGAAAAGCGCAATAAATAAAGCTTGAAAACTTGTGGTATTTATTGTAAAATTACGAATGAGAGTATATCAAGGAGGAAAATCAAATGGTAACAGCAGGAGATTTTAAAAACGGTCTTACTATTGAATATGATGGAAATATTTGTCAGATTATTGAATTTCAGCACGTAAAGCCAGGAAAGGGCGCTGCTTTCGTTAGAACTAAGCTTAAGAATATCATCAGTGGAGGTGTTGTAGAGACATCTTTCAGACCAACTGAGAAGTTCCCACAGGCTCGTATCGATCGTAAGGACATGCAGTATCTTTACGCAGATGATGATTTCTACAACTTCATGGATGTAGAGACATATGATCAGATCAGCCTTCCAAAGGATTCAGTAGGTGAGTCTCTTAAGTTTGTTAAGGAGAACGAGATGGTTAAAATCTGTTCTCACAATGGTAATGTATTCGCTGTAGAGCCACCACTTTTCGTAGAGCTCACAATCACAGAGACAGAGCCAGGATTTAAGGGAGATACAGCTACAGGTGCTACAAAGCCAGCTACAGTTGAGACAGGAGCTATGGTAAAGGTTCCACTTTTCGTTGAGACAAACGACGTAATTAAGATTGATACACGTACAGGAGAGTACTTATCAAGAGTTTAATTAATCTGATTATTTTAGAAGAGATGATAATTTCATCTCTTCTTTTTTTGGAATTGTCTGGATACAAATATATCATCTCTTGTTTACACTTCGAACTAGAATTAGAAAAGTTAATGTTGTAAAAATATTTGCAATTAGCAGTCCCCAAAGATAAGCATTTATTCCATACCCAGGAACAAGAATAAGAATTGAACTGATTTTTATAGCACTTGCCAAAAGGTTTGCAAACAAGACATTTTTCGGTTGTCCAAGACCATGAAGAATACTTCCTAACATTCCGGATAAATACATAAATGGACACAGCCAGCAAAGCCTCCTGATAAAATCACATGCCATATCAGATGAGAAAATATATGAACCGATGAATTTGGCTGAGAGTAAAAAACAGAAAGTACATATAAATCCCGTTATAAGCCCGAATCCAATAGTGAGACTAATTATTCTGCTAATTTTTGTATTATCCTTTTTGGCATGTGCTTCAGAGATTGCAGGCAGAAGCATCACACAGACTGAGTTGAAAAGAACTCCGGGAAAGAGAATGACAGGCGCTGCAATTCCACTAAGGACTCCATAAATCGATAGCGCATCACTAGAAGAATAACCAAAGACATTAAGCTGCTTTGGAATAAGTATATTTTCCAAAGAAGAACAAAGGTTGATAAGCAGATAATTTGTGCATAATGGAAGTGCCATTATTAGAATCATTTTAATGCTTTCCCATGAAGCTTTAATTGCAATTTTATCAATAAATAATAAAGAAAAAATCATACCAGCCAATTCACTAAAAACAATTCCCCAGATGGCATGTAGTGGTGAGATGGATAGTCCCTGTTTAGAAAGAACTAATGCAAAAACATACACGCTTATAATCCTTACAATTTGTTCTATCAATTGGGAAAAAGCAGGAACTGCAGTCTTTTTTAGTCCGTAGAAATATCCGTTTATGCAGGAATGAATTGCACATGGAATTAAAGCATAACTTGATATTTTAAGGAGTAAATTGCATCGGTAATCGCCCAGAATATTTATTGAAATCCAAAGAGAATTATGATGGATAAATATAGCAAATATTGCAGAGATAATTACGGCAGGAATAATTCCTGCAATAAGGAAATTCTTTTTTTCTTCCGATTTTGATGCAACATACTTAGAGATTGCAGTTTGAAATCCGGCAGAGGTTAAGGCAAATGAAATTGCAAGGACAGGAGTTATAAGTTGATAAAGTCCAAGCCCTTCTGCACCAATGGTCCGACTTAAGAATATTCTATAAAAGAACCCCATTATTCTACTTATTCCACCGGCAAGAGTTAATAGAGCCGTACCAATAAGTATGGGATTTTTATAATTTCCAAATTTTTTCAAATTTACACCGTCAAATGCTTTTTATAGAATATATTATTTATCTGGGGGGATTATGAGTAGAAATATTTATTTGGATAATGCTGCGACAACGAGAATGTATCCGCAGGTGATTAATCTCATCGAGCCCTACATGTTGAGCGAGTATGGTAATGCATCTGCTGCATATGAGCTTGGAACGAGAGCTAAAGATACGATAGAAAATGCAAGAGATGAAATTGCAAAATGTATTAAGGCCAAACCAAATGAAATATATTTTACATCAGGAGGAAGTGAATCGGACAACTGGGCGATAAAGTGTATAGCCGGAGAATATAAGCATAAGGGAAAACATATCATTACAAGTTGTATTGAACATCATGCTGTGCTTAATTCATGTGAATATCTTAATGAACTAGGATATGACATTACCTATATTCCTGTCGATGAAAAAGGCCATGTAAGTGCAAAAGATATTGAAAAACAAATAAGTGATGAAACAACCTTAATATCTGTAATGTATGCAAATAATGAAATAGGAACAATAATGGATATTGATCAAATTGGAAATCTTTCAAGGAAATATAAAATTGCATTTCATACAGACGCCGTTCAGGCTGTTGGTCAGATTCCTATTGACTTAAGTCAAATGCCAATTGATTTACTTAGTGCAAGTGCGCATAAGTTTCATGGACCTAAAGGTGTTGGCTTTTTGTACGTAAGAGAGGGAATAAAAATTCCATCCTTTATCCATGGTGGAGGACAGGAGTTGGGAAAAAGAGCCGGAACAGAAAATGTTGCTGGAATTATGGGAATGGCATTAGCGCTTAAAATATCCACAGATACAATGCTCGTTGAAAAACGCCGAATAACAAAATTACGTGATTATATGATTGGGCGAATAAAAAATGAAATACCAGAAGTGATTTATAATGGAGATGAAACAAATCGATTGCCGGGAAATATAAATATAAGTATAAAAGGAATTGATGCAACAACCCTGCTCATATTGTTAGATGAAGAGGGGATATGTGCATCTGCTGGATCTGCATGTAGCACAGGACAACAAAACGTGTCCCATGTCATACAAGCAATAAGAGTTCCCGCAGAATACTCTACGGGAACTCTTAGATTTTCGATTGGTTTAGATAACAATATGTGGGAGATTAATCATGCTGTTGATGCTCTCGTAAGAAATGTCAAGCTCCTTAGAGAGATTTGATTAATTATTGTTTAATGCAAATTTGTTTATTGCATGAGCGACACCGTTTTCGGTATTGCTAAGGGTAATGAAATCAGCCTGTGCCTTTACATCGTCTGTTGCATTGCCCATAGCAACTCCGAGTGCAGCAGTTCTGATAATTGCAAGATCGTTTTCTGTATCACCGATTGCCATTGTCTGTTCATATGACACATCAAGAATCCGTGCTAATTCAAGAAGAGCAAGCCCCTTATCGACTCCTTTTTTGGAAAATTCAAGATTATTATATCCGCCACATACAACATTAATGTTTGGATTAGAAATTAAAAATCGTCTAACCTCCTCACGGTCTATAAGAACACCATCTTCATCGCGATGAAAGTTGAGAGTCATCTTTTGTACATGAAGATGGTTGCTTTTTAGATATGAAATCAAATCAGGTACCACAACCCTTGTATTAAGGATGTAATTTTTTAATGATTCAGGGGCGTCAATTGCCTGTGCAGCCGGACGGCATTTTTCCGGAGTATATCCTTTTCCACAACAAAAAGCATCCATGTGGATGTCCTTTGTAAGAAGAAAATCAATAATTGGAAAAACAACATTGTCCTGCATTGGATTTTCAAACAGACATTCACCTGTAATAATGTCATAAATTGCACTTCCGTTTGTAGTAATGCCATACTGGATTCCGGTTCCTCGTATTTGCTCAATAGGAATTCCCATTAAAGGTCTGCCGGTAGAAATTACGACATTTATTCCCAAAGCAGTAGCTTTTCTAATTGCATCTATATTTTCAGCACTGATAATTCCGTTATTATCAAATAGTGTACCATCTAAATCTAAAGCAATGAGTTTAATTGGTTCCATAAGAATTCCTTTCTTTTTTCAGTAATATAGGTTATTATAAATGAAAATGTTTAATCTGAAAAGGTGGTCACAATGAATAAAACTGAATTTAGAGAATATGTAAAAAAAGGACCAATAATATTAGACGGTGCAACAGGAACAAATCTAATGGAAGCTGGAATGCCAATAGGTGTGTGCCCTGAAGCCTGGATTTTAGAGCATCCGGATGTGCTGCTTGATCTTCAAAGAAGTTATGTAGAGGCCGGAACAAATATCGTATATGCCCCTACATTTACAGGAAACAGAATCAAGCTTGAAGAGTATGGTCTTGCAGAGCGTTTGGTAGAGATAAATACTAAGCTTGTCAATCTTTCAAAAGAGGCGGTAGATGGAAAAGCTTTAGTTGCCGGAGACATGACTATGACAGGACAGCAGCTCTTTCCACTTGGAGAGCTTATGTTTGATGAGTTGGTTGATATATATAAGGAGCAGGCAAAGGTACTTGCCGACGCAGGAGTTGATTTATTTGTTGTTGAGACTATGATGAGTCTTCAGGAGTGCCGTGCAGCAGTGCTTGCGATTAAAGAGATTTGTGATCTTCCGATCATGGTTACACTTACCTATAACGATGATGGAAGAACACTATTTGGAACACCTCCGGAGACGGCGGTTGTTGTACTTCAGTCGTTAGGTGTTGATGTAATCGGAATTAACTGTTCAACAGGTCCAATGGAGATGGTTTGCCATGTGCAAAAAATGGCAGAGTATGCTACAATTCCAATCCTTGCAAAACCAAATGCAGGACTTCCGGAATTAGAGGGCAAGAAGACAGTATACAAAATGACTCCGGAAGAATTTGCCCAGGCTGGAGCAAAGCTCGTAGAGGCTGGAGCTGCCATTGTAGGGGGATGTTGTGGAACAACTGCAGCTCATATCAAGGCTCTTGCTGACAAGGTAAAAGGAATGGAAATTATAGAGCCGCTAAAGACTCACAGAAGAATTCTTGCATCAGAGCGAAAGAATGTCGAGATAGATTTAGATGGTAATTTTATTGTAGTAGGAGAGAGAATTAATCCAACAGGAAAGAAAAAACTTCAGGCAGAGCTTCGCGAAGGCAAGCTTGATCTCGTAAGAACCATGGCGATGGAACAGGAAGCTAACGGAGCGGCAATACTCGATGTAAATATGGGAATGAACGGAATAGATGAGCTTTCGATGATGAAGGAAGCTATCTATGAGGTTACATCAACAGTAGACTGTCCATTATGTATCGACTCAAGTTATGTAGATGTAATAGAAGAGGCTCTTAGAATTTATCCAGGACGAGCTCTTATCAATTCTATTTCATTGGAGAGTGAGAAGTTTGAAAAGCTTCTTCCAATAGCTGCAAAATATGGTGCCATGTTTATTCTTTTACCATTATCCGATGAAGGACTTCCGAAGGATAATGAAGAAAAGAAGGCAATTATTGAGAAGATTTATGACCGGGCAATTGAACTTGGAATGGCCCATGAGGATATTGTTGTTGACGGACTTGTTGCAACAATTGGTGCAAATCCAAAAGCAGCAATTGAATGTTATGAGACTATAGCATACTGTAAAGATGAGAAAAAACTTCCTACGATTTGTGGACTTTCCAATATTTCCTTTGGGCTCCCGGAGAGAGGATTTGTAAATTCTGCATTTCTTACGATGATGATTTGCAAAGGTCTTTCAATGGCGATTGCAAACCCTTCACAGGAACTTCTAATGAATGCAGCGTTTGCATCTGATATGCTTCTTTGCAGACCTGATAGTGATATCAGATACATTGAGAGAATGAACATGCTTGCAGAGAAAAATGCAGGTATGGAAACAATCGTTGTAAAAAAAGAAACTGCTACTGATATTTCTGATAATAAATCTGGAAATGTTGCTTCAAAAATTGCAAGTCATCCGGTATTTGAAGCAGTATTAAAGGGGAATAAGGGTTCCGTTATTGATGAGGTGAAAAAAGCATTAGACCAGGGCTTGGTACCAGATGAGATAATAAATGATTACCTTATTGCAGCAATTAATGAGGTAGGAGAATTATTCAATAGCAAGAAATATTTCCTTCCACAGCTAATCGGAAGTGCCAATACGATGAAGCTTGCAATTGATTATCTTGAGCCACTAATGCAGAAGAGTGATTCGACAGAGAACATGCCTACATTGGTAATTGCAACTGTTGAAGGCGATATCCATGACATTGGAAAAAACCTTGTGGTTTTAATGCTTAAAAACTATGGCTACAACGTAATAGATATGGGAAAGGATGTTCCGTGTGAGGATATCGTGGATAAGGCAATCGAGACCGATGCGGCAATTATTGGACTCTCTGCTCTTATGACAACTACAATGATGAGAATGCAGGATGTAATAGAACTTTGTAGAAAAAAGGGCTGCAAGAGCAAGGTTATTATCGGAGGAGCATGTATTACGCAAAGCTTTGCAGATGAAATCGGTGCTGATGGGTATTCAGAGGACGCTGCCGATTGCGTGAAGCTTGTTGAAAAATTACTTCAAAATATTTGATATTAATAGTTGACAAAGATTTTTTTTTGGAATATACTAAGTAAGTCGGTTGGACATCCAACCGCATGAGTGTGGGATCTTAGCTCAGCTGGGAGAGCATCTGCCTTACAAGCAGGGGGTCACAGGTTCGAGCCCTGTAGGTCCCACTCATTTTTTTTATACAAATATATTTGGCGAGATGGCTCAACTGGCTAGAGCGTCCGGTTCATACCCGGGAGGTTAAGAGTTCAAGTCTCTTTCTCGCTACTTCATTTTTCACCGACATCATAGTCGGTGTTTTTTTTATGTAATCTTAAGAAAGCTACAGTTGATTAATAGAACAGGTTTGTAGTAAACTATAAAGGTGTAAGATTTTTATTAAGAAAGGGGGATTTGTTATGGATTTTAACGGAAACGATAATAATAATTCAAATAACGAATTCACACAGTATAACCAGGCTAATATGAATGGAAATAACAATCAGGTACCTACATATGATAATGTATATGGTACACCACAGCCACAGCAGCAGGGAGTTGGCGGATTAGCTATTGCTTCACTTGTATTAGGTATAATTGGTATTGTCACATGTTGTTTTGGAGTAGGTGCTTTATTTGGCCTTGTTTCATTAATTATGGGTATTGTTTCTCTTGTACAGGGTAGAGGAAAAGCAATGGCTATAGTAGGAATTGTTCTTGGAGCAATAGGACTACTTTTAGGTGGATATATGATTTTTGCATGGATCACATCAATTGCTTATTACGGTGGCTGGGATGGATTCTGGGAAGAAGTTATGAAACAGGCAGCAATTCAGCAGGGAATGTAAATTATGCTTAGACCGAAGATAGGATTGGATTGGGACGATGTTACAGCCCCATTTAATGATATCGCTATCGAGATGGCAAATGCAAAATATGACATCAAACCACCACTTACTCTTAATGATATTGAGTCGTGGGAAAATAAAGGCAGAGCGTCAGTTATTAAAGAGTTTTACAATGATGAAGAGCTATATAGGAGACAGATAGTATCAGAAGAGACTAAGGAGCAGATTAGAAAGCTTAGTGAGATTGCTGATGTGTATTTTATTACTGCAGCATATCCCCAGTTTATGGGAATAAGGGCAGCTCAGATACTTGAAGCTTTTCCGGATTTTCCACCCGAAAATATT
Organism: Agathobacter sp.; assembly: GCA_036309425.1. Classification (GTDB taxonomy): domain Bacteria; phylum Bacillota; class Clostridia; order Lachnospirales; family Lachnospiraceae; genus Roseburia. Next base: position 74,512 of record JAXJTU010000103.1, on the reverse strand, counting down.
ATTCTTGGAAATGCAAAGAATTTAGTTCAGTTTGATATCGTATTAGATGATGCCATACATAACATACTCGATTCGCCGGCGGATTATCCGGTTCTTATGAGAAAACCATGGAACTGGAAGATGACAGGACTTTTGTCTGTTAATAATATGACAGAGTTTGTCTCTTTAGTTGAGCAGATAATAAATGTAGCTCACAAGAAAATAACAAAGATAGAACAACCATCTGTCATAGCTCTTGTTGGACCTTCAGGTTCTGGAAAAACAGCAATCTCAAATAGTCTTTGCAGAGACCCGAGATTTGTAAATCCAAAGACATATTGCACCAAGAAGAGTCATAAGCACAGGTACATGACAGAAGCTCAGTTTGATAAACAGCAGTTTTTTGAGAAGACGCAGTATGCTGGTGTTAAATATGGAACCAAGAAAGAAGATATTCAGACAATCTTAGATAATGGTAATTTTGCTGTTATGCCACTTGATATGTGTGGAGCAATTGCCATGAAAAGACATTTTCCAACAACAATAATCTATATTTCCAAAGATAAGGAGCTTTTAATCAGGGATATTCTTTTGGAAAATTATTCTATAGAAGAAAAGACACTTAGAATTTTGTCTGTTGATGCAGAAAAAAGAAATCGTGAAATATGTGATTTTGTTCTTGATAATAGTGATGGTTATGCTTTGCGGAGGCTTGTTGATATAACTGTCGGAACACTTAAAGAAGATGCTGTGTGGAAAGCAACATAATAATCGAATATGATTTTTGAATAGATACCAGAGGTTTTTCTTTGGTATCTATTTTTATACAATAAATAGGGTGATTGTACTAGGTTAAAAACATGAGAGTTGTTGATTTTTTTCTAAAAGAGTTTACAATATTAGTTAGTATGAATTATAACTTTTGAAAAGGAGAAATATAAAATGTTTGGATTTGGTATGTTAATTGATATTCTCAAGAAGAACCCTAAGAAAATCGTATTTACTGAGGGAGAGGATCCGAGAATTCTTGAAGCAGCATCACGTTTGTTGGCAGGAACATTCCTTCATCCAATTCTTGTAGGAAACGAAGAAAGAATTTATTCAGCAGCAGAGAACTGTGGCTATAATATTCGTGGAGCTGAAATAATTGATCCACTCAATTTTGATAGGATGGATGAAATGGTAGAGCTCTTCTGCGAGCTTCGTAAGAGCAAGGGTGTAACTCCTGAACAGGCTAGGGGTATTCTTTCAGCACCAAACTATTTTGGAACTATGCTTGTAAAGATGGGAATTGCAGATGCACTTCTCGGTGGAGCTACATATTCTACAGCAGATACAGTTCGTCCGGCATTACAGCTTATTAAGACAAAGCCAGGAAATACTATAGTTTCATCATGCTTTATCCTTGTTCGTGCTGCAGCTACTGGAGATAACGAAGTACTTGCAATGGGAGATTGCGCTATTAATATACATCCATCAGAGGATGAACTTGTTGAGATTGCTGGAGAAGCAGCAGAGTGTGCTAGAATATTCGGTGTTGATCCAAAAGTTGCTTTCTTAAGCTATTCTACACATGGCTCAGGAAAGGGTGAGGATGTCGATAAGGTTCGTAATGCAACCAACAAGGCTAGAATCAAATATCCAGATCTTCCAATCGATGGAGAGATGCAGTTTGATGCAGCTGTTTCACCAAGAGTTGCCCGCACAAAATGTCCTACATCTGAGGTTGCAGGACATGCAAACACATTTATCTTCCCTGATATCAATGCAGGAAATATCGGATACAAGATTGCTCAAAGACTTGGTAACTTTGATGCCTATGGTCCAATCTTACTTGGACTTAATGCTCCAATTAACGATCTTTCCCGTGGATGTAATGCATCAGAGGTTTACTCAATGGCAATTATTACAGCAGCATTAGCTTAATATTTTTGTCAATTATGGACTTACTGTCGGATTTGATGGCAGTAAGTTCTTTTTTGTTTGGTAAATGGCTGAAATTAATGTATAATGTGTTAAGAATAAAAAGCGGGGAGAAAGATGTCAGCAAAGCTGACGCGCATTCCGCAGCAAGAGCGCTGGAGCGTTCTTGAATATATGAAATAAGGAGAATAATATGAGAGTAGGAATGGGATATGATGTTCACAAGCTTGTTGAGGGACGTCCTCTTATTTTGGGTGGTGTTGAGATTCCACATACATTAGGATTATTAGGTCATTCAGATGCAGATGTACTTTTGCATGCAATTATGGATTCACTTTTAGGTGCTGCAGCATTAGGTGATATAGGAAAGCATTTTCCGGATACAGATCCAGCTTATAAAGGAATTTCAAGCATAAAATTATTAGAACATGTAGGTCATTTATTGGAAGAAAAGGGTTATGTTGTAGGCAACATAGATGCTACGATTATCGCCCAGAAACCAAAGCTTCGTCCATATATTGAGGAGATGGAACAGAATATTGCTAATGCACTTAAGATTTCCAAAGAACTGGTGAATGTAAAAGCAACTACCGAAGAGGGATTGGGATTTACAGGAACACAGGAAGGAATATCATCACAGGCAATATGTATGATTTCAAGCTTTTTTGAGGCAAGTGTAGCTGTTGGAGGAAACTGTGAGACTTGTGGAGGTTGTAAGAAGAATTAGTGTTTGTATAGGTTAATATTATTTTTGTTGCAACACAAAATCCCGACCAGAGGTTAGTGAAGATGATTGGAAAGCCTATATGGATATTATTAGGAAAGCGCGTTTTTCAAAAGAAGATTTGACGGAGGAAGAGTTTGAAAAATGTACTGATATATAACGAAAGATAGACTCGCAGTAGTTGACGGATACTCTGTTTTTTGTGTATACTAGGGAGAAGCATATATATAAGGAGAAATGTCATGGAGAATAAATTTCGATTTTATAATACACTTACAAGAGAAGTAGAAACAGTCGTTCCAAATGAAGATGGAAAGATTTCTATGTATACATGTGGACCTACTGTATATCATTTTGCCCATATTGGAAACATAAGAACATACATCATGCAGGATGCTCTTGTTAAATCACTTGAGTATGTAGGATATGATGTTAATCGTGTAATGAATATTACAGATGTTGGTCATCTTTCAAGTGACGCTGATACTGGCGAGGATAAGATGCTTAAGGGTGCAAAGAGAGAGCATAAAACTGTAATGGAAGTTGCACAGTTTTATACAGATGCATTTATGAATGATTTTGATGCAGTTGGTAATAAGCGTCCAAATGTTGTAGAGCCAGCTACAAACTGTATTCCTGAATTTATTAACATGGTTTCTGTTCTTCTTGATAAAGGATATGCTTATCAGGCTGGTGGTAACATTTATTTTGATACAAGTAAGCTTGATGATTATTTTGTATTTTCTTCTGCGGTTGAGAAGGAACAGCTTCAGGTAGGTGTTCGTGATGACGTTGAGGAAGATACTAACAAGAAAAATAAGAATGATTTCGTTCTTTGGTTTACAAAGTCCAAGTTTGAGGATCAGGCTCTTAAATGGGATAGTCCATGGGGCGTTGGATATCCGGGCTGGCATATTGAGTGCTCATGCATCAGTATGAAGCATCTTGGCGAGTATATGGATATTCACTGTGGCGGAGTAGATAACATCTTCCCACACCACACTAATGAAATAGCACAGTCTGAGGCTTACTTAGGACATAAATGGTGTAATTACTGGTTTCACAGCAATCACCTTAATGACAGATCTGGTAAGATGAGTAAATCAAAGGGAGCGGTGCTTACAGTATCTGTGTTAAAGGAAAAAGGATATAATCCACTTGTTTACAGAATGTTCTGTTTACAGTCTCATTATCGCAAGCCTCTGGAATTCTCATACGAGGTTCTTGATAATGTGACAGCTGCATACAATAAGCTTGCAAAGAAGATTGCTGAGATTAAGGACGAGGGCGAGCTTGATAAGGCTATGTATGATAAGTATAATAACGCATTTATTGATGCAATCAGTAACGATCTTAACACATCCATGGCTATAACAGTTCTCTATGATGTTGTAAAGGCTGATATGAATGGAAAGACAAAACTTGCCCTTATCAATGATTTTGATAAAGTTTTATCACTTAACCTTGTCGAAGCTGGTAAGGCAATGGCAGAGGATTCATCTAATGTTGATACTGAGCTTGAGCAGTTTATCAATGAGAAAATTGCTGAGAGAGCGGCTGCAAAGAAAGAAAAAGATTTTGCAAAGGCTGATGCAATCAGAGATGAATTACTTTCAAAAGGAATTGCTATCAAGGATACCAGAGAGGGCGTAAAGTGGGAGAGAGTATAAAGGATACTTTAGCGTTAAACAGTTATATAAAGCAACAGTTTGATATTAAAGAGGTGGATATGAGAACATATTCACCTCTTACATTGGCTTATATAGGTGATGGAATATACGACATTATCATCAGAAGTATTGTGGTAGATAGGGCGAATACAAGCGCTAACAGGCTTCATAAGCACACCAGCAGCATGGTAAAGGCCCAGACCCAGGCACGGATGATAGAACTTCTTGAGGAACACCTTAGTCAGGAGGAAGCTGATATATACAGGCGTGGAAGAAACGCAAAGTCGTATACTACAGCAAAGAATGCCTCTGTTGCAGATTATAGAAAAGCAACAGGTTTTGAAGCGGTCATGGGTTATTTGTATCTAAAGGATGATATTAAAAGAGCGATTGAACTTGTAAAACTCGGTGCGCAGTTGCTGGACTTGAAACTATAATTTATGTATCGCGAGTGTTGCGAGTGATAGGAGTGTTGCAAGTAGTGATTGTGGTAAGTAAACTGAGTGTTATATATTTTTGATTTGATGTAAGTGTATCGTTTGATGGGAGAATACGGATGGAGAATTACATAGAAGGCCGTAATGCTGTGCTTGAGGCCTATAGATCAGGGAAAACTATTGATAAGTTATATGTGCTTGATGGATGTCAGGATGGCCCGGTAAAGTCAATTACAAGGGAAGCCAGAAAGCATGATTCAATAATTAATTATGTTACAAAGGAACGCCTTGACCAGTTGTCAGAGACTGGAAAACATCAGGGAGTTATTGCAGTTTCTGCAGCATATGAATATGCGGAAATTGATGATATTTTTGAACTTGCAGAATCAAAGGGTGAGGCGCCTTTTGTTATTATTTTGGATGGAATTGAAGATCCCCATAACCTTGGAGCAATCATAAGAACTGCAAATCTAGCAGGTGCTCACGGAATTATTATTCCCAAAAGAAGAGCTGTAGGGCTTACTCCTACGGTTGCAAAGACATCAGCAGGGGCAATAAATTATACACCAGTTGCAAAGGTTACGAATATTACTAATACTATAAAGGAACTTAAGGATCGTGGAATGTGGTTTGTATGTGCCGATATGGGAGGTACTACCATGTATGACCTTAACCTCACTGGACCAATTGGACTTGTGGTAGGAAATGAAGGTGAAGGTGTTAGTAAACTGGTAAGAGAGAATTGTGACATGATAGCATCAATTCCGATGAAGGGTGATATTGACTCTCTTAATGCGTCAGTTGCAACAGGAGTATTAGCATACGAGATAGTTAGACAGAGAATAGTTAAGGGGAAATAGATTGAGTAATTATGATGGTTTTACCGATGAAGAACTCATAAAGAGAATTCATAATGGTGAGACAGGAATAACAGATTATATTCTTGAAAAATATAAACCGTTAGTGAGAAAAAGAACAAATGATTTGTTCTTATTAGGAGCTGATAAGGATGATATTATTCAAGAAGGGATGATAGGTTTATTTAAGGCAATACGCGATTTTAAGCCAGATAAAGACTCTTCTTTTTATAACTTTGCAGGCTTTTGTATAGAACGTCAGACATATTCTGCGATTGAAAGTTACAATAGGAAAAAACATCAGCCATTAAATAATTATGTTTCAATCTCAAGTGAAGATTTTTTTGCTGTAGATCCTGATGATCCAGAACAGCTTATAATAGGGAGAGAAGAAGCTAATATTGCAATGGCAAAGTTGAAAGAAGAATTGAGTGAGATGGAAAGCAAGGTTTTACTATTATATTTGCAGGGAAATGAATATACTGAAATTGCAAAGATAATGGATAAAAGTCCAAAATCCATCGATAATGCACTGAGGAGAATCAAACAGAAGGCAGGTGATATGCATGCAGTTTTCAAGAGTTGGTGATCACACTATTAAGTGTATAATATCAGAAGAAGAGATAGAAGAACTTGGCTATACTTTGGAAGAAATCATGAGTAATGGAGCAAGAACTCAGGAGTTTATGAATCAGATTTTTGATTTGGCAGAGCAGGAATTTGAAACAAAATTTGATTTTGGAATAAAGACGGTTAGAGCTGATTTTCTTCCAGACCATAGTCTTTCGCTTACATTTTCAGAACACCCTGTGGCAGAAGGTATGATGGAGCATCTTAAAGATATTGTAAATGGCTTGCTTGAATCCATTCCGAAAGAAAAACTTGAGGAAATGAAGAACAAGGCTAAAGGAGCTGAATCTGGTAAGAGGAATGTTGGAGCGCTTCATGAAAGTGATGATGTAGTTGTTCTTATTGAATTTACTGATTTTAATAATTTGATAGATTATGCAAAGAGAATAATGTTAACGTGTGAATTTGATAGTGTTTTGTATAAGCTTAATAAGAAATATGTTCTTGTTATGGATTTGTCTCAAGTATGCGAGGATGAGCTTAAGAGTTTATCTGCACTTACAGATGAATATGCAAATGAGATTTATGCGGGAAATGATAGAAGAGCATTTATGGAAGAACATGCAGAATTAATCATTAAAAGTGATGCAGTAGAGACTTTATGTAGTTTATAAAAAACAAAACTTTAAGGGTAGTGAATAAATCACTACCCTGATTTTTTATTATGTAATATACAGTGAAAACTATCCGAGTACTTTTCTGATTGACTCAAGAACTCTGTCTGCCTGGAATGGTTTTACAATGAAGTCCTTTGCACCAGACTGAATAGCTTCAATAACCATTGACTGCTGTCCCATAGCAGAGCACATTACACATGTTGCATTTGGATCCGCAGCTTTGATTTCTTTTAAAGCCTGAATTCCGTCTTTGTTTGGCATTGTGATATCCAATGTCACGAGATCTGGTTTTAATTCATTGTATTTGGCTACTGCTTCAACCCCATCAGCTGCCTCTCCGGCGATTTCAAATCCACCTTTTGTGAGGATGTCTTTCAGCATCATTCTCATGAAAGCTGCATCATCTACAATCAATATCTTTGCCATTTATTAGTCCTCCTGTTTTAAAATCTGTTTTACTATACTAATAGGATATAACTGTAAGAGTTCGCTATCAATTAAATCCCCTACAGTTAACTTAAATGTAACTTTGACGATATCAGCGCCGCTACATAATTCGTCTGGAATTTCAAAATTTTTCTGTTCTTTTGAATTAATAAGTGGAAAACCAATATCTGTTGGTCTGTCTAATAATGTTGCCATGGATGTTGCAATTGTGCCGCACATCTGATTCATTGCCTCAGATATTGCTGAAATTGTAAGTTCATCCATGCGTGTTTCTGTTATTCCAGTTCCATCGCCACCCATCATTAAGTTTGCAATAATGAGAGCATCTGTATTTTTAAGAACTAAAAGGTTTGTTCCGTCAAGTCCTTTGGTATATGGTACTTTAACAAGAACATGATCATCATTAGAAAGAGCTTCTTCACCAGCTAATACATCAACACGAGGTGTTGTAATATTTGTAGGTTTATTTAAAATCATGCTCAAAGTTGTAGCAGCATTACCAGTACAGATATTAGCAATTTCACCTATAACATCGGCTTGTTCCTTTGTTATATTTTCCATCAATAATCCTCCAATACCGTTAGTACCTATTTCCTAACAATAATTATAACAGACAAATGGAATTTAGCAAATAAAATATTCAACTTTTTTAAAAATATTTTCATTATTTTAGATTTATATGATAAAATTACCTTAAGGACATCATGAAAAAAGACGGGAGGTTTTATAAATGGGAGAAATTGAATATCAGGAAGCCTTGAAAAGGGGTAGGAAAGAGTATAAGGCACGAGTTGCCAAAGGAGAATTTCCATATCTTCCAGTTTTGGATCAGATAGTGTCACAGAAAGATATTCAGACGGAACAGAATATGGGACTTGTAAGTATTCCACTTGATTTTGTAGTGGGTACAGCAACAATGGGACGTACTTATTCTTTTGCCGCTAATTTTATGCCTATTTTGGAAGAGGAATCAGAGTTCTGTTTTAAATGGGCAAACCTTTCAGATGCGCAGATAAATGAAGGTATTCGTGATCCAATCAAGGTATACGAATATATGAACAGATATTATGTTCTTGAGGGGAATAAACGTGTAAGTGTTTTAAAATACTATAATGCTGTATATGTTCCGGCATATGTAACAAGAAAAATTCCAAAATACTCAGAGGATGAGGATGTAAAACTATATTATGAGTATATGAAATTTAATGAAGTTACAGGTATTTTTACAGTTGAATTTTCAAAATTAGGTAATGCTCAGAAATTATTAGATTTCGTAGGTAAAAAAGATAAGTGGGATGAGAAGACAAAGGAAGACTTTGGTAAAGTTATGTATGATTTTACAAAGGCTTATGAATTCAGAGGTGGTAAACGTCTTCCGATAACCATAGGAGATGCTATTGTTGCATTTATGAACATTTTTGGTTTTGAAGAAATGCTGAAAATGACTCCGGGCGAATATAATACAAATATCTTGAAGGTCTGGAATGAATTTGGTGTTCAGGCAGAGAAGGAAGCTGTTGATTTGGTTATGGATCCTTCTAAGGAGAAGGCTAAAGCACCTGAAAAATTTGGACTTTTTAAATTTTTTATTCCATCAACAGCGAAGAAATTTACGGTTGCATTTTTATACCCAAAATCACCTGATGAATCAGATTGGATATATGCTCATGAGTTAGGACGTAATTATCTTGAGGAGACATTTTCAGAACAGCTAAGGACTATTTCTGTAGAAAATGTTACTGAGAAAAATATTACAGAAGTTTTAGAGAATGTAATTAAAAATGGTGCAAATATTATCTTTGGGGTTGCCCCACAGATGATGATGCCTAGCTTAAAGGTGGCAATAGAGCATCCTGAAGTTAAAATTCTTAACTGTTCGCTGAATACTCCGCATCAGTATATTAGAACTTATTATGGGCGAATGTATGAGGCTAAGTTTTTGTCGGGAGCAATTGCAGGTATACTTACGGATAATGATAGAATTGCATATATTGCAGATTATCCAATCTATGGAATGATTGCCAATATTAATGCGTTTGCACTTGGAGCAATGTGTACAAATCCAAGAGCTAAAATATATCTTGCATGGTCGACAGCTAAGGATTATGACAGAGAAAAGTTTTTAAGAGTGAATGATCTTCATTATGTATCAGATCAGGATATGATTACTCCAAAGGATCAGGATAGACAGTTTGGATTATACAAGATTGAAGACGGAAAAACTGTAAATCTTGCAATGACAGTATGGAACTGGGGAATTTTTTATCAGAAACTCATTCAAAGTGTTTTGGCAGGTTCATATCAGAATGAAGGTGTTGAGAAAAAAGGCTTAAATTACTGGTGGGGAATGTCTGCGGGAGTAATTGATCTTATTTGTTCACATAATGTTCCTTATGGTGTGAGACGATTGGCATTTCAACTTAAAGAAGACTTGTGTGATGGAAGTATGGTTCCGTTTTTTGGAAAGATTTATTCTCAAAGTGGAGAACTTAAGAATAAAGAACATCAAAGAATGAATCCAATAGATGTCATGAACATGGATTATCTGGTTGAGAATATTATTGGAGAAATTCCTACCAGAAATGATGTGATTGATGATGCAAAACAAGTTTTGGAATTAAAAGGTGTAGAGGATAATAAACAAAAATGAAAATATTAGTACTGGCCGATATCGAATCAAAGGCATATTGGGATTTCTTTCGTAAAGAAGATTTTGCAGGGGTTGATTTGATTATATCGTGTGGAGATTTAAAGGCATCATATCTTAGTTTTTTGGCTACAATGGTGTCTGTTCCAGTGCTTTACGTAAGAGGAAATCATGATGATTCGTATGCACAACGCCCTCCAGAAGGCTGCATATGCATAGAAGATGATATATATGTGCATGAAGGAATCAGAATATTAGGACTTGGCGGTTGTAATCGATACAAGCGAGGTAATAATCAGTATACGGAAAAGCAGATGGAAAAGAGAGTGAAGAAACTCAAATGGAAACTTATGAGAGCAAAAGGATTCGATGTGTTGGTAACACATGCGCCTGCAAAAGGATTCCATGATGCTGAGGATTTATGTCATACAGGGTTTGAGGTGTTTAATAAGCTGGTGGAGAAGTATCAGCCAAAATATTTTTTACATGGGCATGTTCATATGAATTACAGCAGGCAATTTGTTCGTGAGGATGTAAAAGGAAACACTAAGGTTATAAATGGTTATGAAAAATATATAATCGAGATGTAATTAAACTTTTTGATGACAATAAATAACTAAATAAATAAGTAAAGTTAATAATGAAATAAAAAAAGCAGGTTGAAATATTTTCAACCTGCTTTTGTTAAGCTGTTAACGGGACTTGAACCCGTGGCCTCCACATTACCAATGTGACGCTCTACCGCCTGAGCTATAACAGCATAATAATAATATGTCACATCAGCTTATTTAGTATACTGTATTTAAATATTCTTGTCAACTACTTAAGAAACTTATTGGATGCTCCGATATAAATTGTGTACATATTAAATGGCCATTTGAATGAGTAAGAAAATATAATATGGATAGACCACGGACGGCATGAATTGGAAAAAGGATTTTCGGTTTATGCTGTTTTTTATTTCCTGTGAAAGGATGCTAAGGGGATAATCGGTATGGTTCCAGAAGGGGTGAATACATGATTATACAATCAGATACAATAAGTATGGGTGCGTCGAGAAGCTATAAATCAAGAAGCGGTAATATAACTTCTAGTGTAATTGGAAATGATAAAACAGGATTTTATAAATCTTTTTCAAGCATAACAAATCAATCAGAGCAGAAAAGACGGAACTTTAAGTCAGGAACAGGATTTTTGATGAAGGATTTTCGTTCTGTCAGAGAAATTAAACAGGTTGATATGAGTGATAACAGACAGTCTTTGCATCAGCTTAGGGTTAAAACAATTGATTATCTGTTATATATATTGTTTGGAAGGAATTCTCCAATAAATGAAGAATTCAATAACAATGAAGAATGGAATGACAATAAAGAAGTGATAGAAAATAGTACTGGTGAGCAAGAAAATAATTCAGGATATAATTTTACATTGAATTATTTTGAAGAGACAGAGACTACAACATTTAATACAGTTGGAACTGTAAAGACTTCAGATGGAAGGAGTATAGATTTTAATGTTGAACTCATTATGTCAAGAACATTTATGGAGGCATCCGCTGATATAATAAGTTTTGATAATCCGGTATTTATGGATCCACTTGTTATTAATTTGGATTGCGCTTCAGCTGATGTGAGCGATCAGAAATTTTATTTCGACTTAAATGGAGACGGTAATGAGGAATATATTTCTAAGTTGTCATCAGGAAGTGGATATTTAGCTCTTGATAAAAATAATGATGGTGTGATAAATGATGGAACAGAGCTTTTTGGTACGCAGAGCGGAAATGGATTTGCTGATTTGATGAAGTATGATTCCGACGGAAATGGATGGATTGACGAAGCAGATGAGATTTTTGAACAGTTAAGAATCTGGAGTATGGATGAAGACGGAAAAAGTACTTTGATTGGCCTTGGAAAAGCAGGGGTTGGAGCTATTTACCTTGGAAGCAGGGAAACAGAGTTTTCTTTGAATTCAGATGATAATAATACTAATGCCGTGGTTCGCCGCACCGGAATGTTTTTATATGAACAAGGCGGTGTGGGAACCATGCAACAGTTAGATTTGACAACTTAAGAATTGTAGTAACCTATTACTTTTCTGACATAGTTTTGGGTTTCCTTAAAAGGAGGAATGCCGCCATATTTGGCAACATTTCCACTACCAGCGTTATATGCAGCCAGTGCGAGGGAGACATCTCCGTTGTACTGGCTGATTTTTTCAGCGATATACTTTGAACCACCCATAATATTCTGGTAAGGGTCATAAGAATTAGAGACTCCTAATTCTGCGGCTGTTGCAGGCATAAGCTGCATTATTCCGACAGCCCCGGAATGACTTACATCATTAGGATTAAAATTGGATTCCTGTTTAGCAATCGCTTTTAGAAGTTTTAAATCAACACCATATGTAGCGGAGGCTTCTTCAAAATACTTTTCGTATTCATCAGAGCACGCAAGGACGCCGGAGTTGGAATATCCTTCTGGTTTTATTATATCGCCAGGATTGATACTTGTGTGCATCGAAGGTATAGTGTCTGAAATGCCTGATGTATTGGAAGTATTTGCCAAAGGCATTGTATTTGCTGCACCAACTGGGTTTGAAGTATTAGTAACAGCGGTCTTTACTTCATTATTAACACTTACAGTTATATTGATATTATGCTGGTCGAAGAAATTTTGAACTTCAGCAGCGTCAACAGAGCCTGACTGGCTGGCTTTGACAAGTTTATCTATAGCTAATGCGGCAGTAGCACGAGCTGTTGCTTCTTTTAGAGCACTATCAAAGCTTGATGAGTCAGAATTCTGACTTTCAGTAGAGTTTGATGTACTCCCAGTTGTACTAGAAATGTTTTTTGCTGTTATGCTGTCTACTGCTGAATTATCAGTCTGCTGGGCTATATTCTGATTTCTGTCGATATAGGGTAAAATGTTTACATTCATAATTTTTCCTCTTAAGTTTAAGTATAATATAGAATAGTATACCATATTTATTGAGAAAAACAAAAACATACTTGAATTTAAAAGTGATATGTTGTAGCATATTTTTAGCTGTTTAGCTCGTGAAAACAGAATGGTAAGGAGAGAACTATGCAAAAGAAAACATTTGTAACTAAAGCACAGGTTGAGGAAATGACAAAGCAGTTTCCTACACCATTTCATTTATATGACGAGAAGGGAATCAGGGAGAATGCTAAGGCTGTAAAGGAAGCATTTGCATGGAACCCTGGATTTAGAGAATATTTTGCAGTAAAGGCAACACCAAATCCATATCTTTTGAAGATTCTTCAGGAATATGATATGGGATGTGATTGCTCATCATATACAGAGCTTATGCTTGCCAAGTCATGTGGATTTGATGGAAAGCACATTATGTTTTCGTCAAATGATACACCAGCAGAGGATTTTGCATATGCAGCTAAGCTTGGTGCAATTATTAACCTTGATGATATAACACATATTGACTTTTTAGAGGAGACAATAGGATATATTCCAGAGACAATCAGCTGTAGATATAATCCGGGTGGAGTGTTTACATTAAGTAACGGAATTATGGACAATCCTGGAGATTCTAAGTATGGAATGACAAAGGAACAGCTTTTCGAGGCTTATAAGACTCTTAAGGCAAAGGGGGCTAAGTATTTTGGTATTCATGCATTTTTAGCAAGTAATACAGTAACTAATGAGTACTATCCACAGCTTGCAAAGCAGTTATTTGAATTAGTTGTAGAACTTAAAAAAGAAACTGGATGCGACATTAAGTTTGTTAATTTATCAGGTGGTGTTGGTGTAGCTTACAAACCTGAGCAAACTCCAAATGATATCAGAGTAATCGGTGAAGGCGTTCACAAGGTATATGATGAGGTGTTAGTTCCGGCTGGAATGGGTGATGTTGCGATTTTCTCTGAAATGGGAAGATTCATGATGGCTCCATACGGATGTGTTGTGACAAAAGCAATTCATGAGAAGCACATTTACAAAGAGTATATTGGAGTAGATGCTTGTGCAGTTAACTTAATGAGACCAGCTATTTACGGTTCATATCATCATATTACAGTACTTGGAAAAGAAGATGCACCATGTGATCACGTTTATGATGTTACAGGTTCGCTTTGTGAGAACTGTGATAAGTTTGCAATTGACAGAAACCTTCCAAAGATTGATATGGGAGATTACCTTGTTATCCACGATACTGGTGCTCATGGATTCTCAATGGGATACAACTATAATGGAAAGCTTCGTTCAGCTGAGCTTCTTCTTAAAGAAGATGGAAGTGTTAAAATGATAAGAAGAGCAGAGACTCCAGCAGATTACTTTGCTACATTTGACTGCTTTGATGATTTGAAAATAGAAGAATAAAGATTATTAAAAAATGCCTTATGAAGTAATCATAGGGCATTTTTTAGTGTGGGTTGAGATATTAAATCTAAACTTTACAATCTGATTTTGACTATAACTTTTCCTATCTTTGTCCACTGGTCCATATCTGACTTGTTATTTGGGTCAACATAGAATGTTTGACCATAATTATTGATAGGTTCCAATTTACATGGGTATGTCTGATAGTATTTTCTTATGTAAATTCGTTGATTTGTTCGGTTGAAAAAAATACCGATATCACCATCACGTATAGGACATTGGCTAACTAAAAGTATGTCATCTAGGTTGTAAACTGGATGAAGATGATTACTTGTAATCTTAACTCCAAAATTAATTTCCTTGTTTAGGCGTGAACGATAACTCTTTATATTTACCTTTTCCACATTTGCAGAATCATAAATCATCCCATCATGCATATCTCCAGTTGGAACCATGACTGATAAATAATCATCAATCTCATCTTTGCTAATAGATGAAAGAAAGTTCCGCTCAAAGTCAATAATATAATTAATGAATTTCAGCTGTTGAGTTGATAGGTAATTTAGTTTTAAAACTGTATTGATGACCTCATTTCTTTGTTCTGCCAGTTCAAGTAATGTTTTGCCTGTGAGCTCATAAATTTTAAAGATTGTTAAAATGTCAATTTTGGTACTTGCACCACTTATTAGTCTTTTATATGAAGAAAGTGACATTCCAATAATTTCTGCCCAGGCTGCTTGAGAATAGTTTTTTGATATTCGGTCTTTTTCTAGATTAGTAGTAATGTTTTGAATTATTGTATTTCTATCCATACAAAAAATATAAAATATTAATAGAAAAGTGTCAATTTATAATTAATACTTTTTATAACTTTTTACTTTAATTATTTAATGTATTTATATTTTTCGTATAAATCCTGTATTTTTTGCTTGTCAGATTCGGTTAGTTTGTCATTGGCATATTTTTTTATACTATCAATGTCGTGATTGGCTACATATTTGCTTATTGTTGAAAAATCACTAGAAGAGATGGATTTGCTTACTATTTCTTCGATTGTTTCAATATCTTCCTGGTCCATCTGCTCAAGGACATCTGAAGCAGAAGTATCACTTCCGATAAATTGCTCTATTATAAGCTCTGTTGTTTCATGTTTGATTTGAGGGAGTATTATAATCTGAACAGCAAGTGATAATACTAAAAACACAAGAATTATGGACATAAATATTATTAGTAGCCGCATAGTTTTTTTTTTGACATGGTTTACCCTCCTTTTTTATGAGTATATCATAGGAAATTCTTTGCGTCATCGCAAAAATTATTGTATTATGTTTTGAGAGAAAAAGGAGGAAATTATGTCTAAACTTATATTTTTTGATATAGATGGTACGCTTTGGGATGAAAGAATGATAATTCCGGAAAGTACTAAAGAAACAGTAGAGAAATTAAAAGAAAATGGTCACAAGACATTTATATGCAGTGGTCGTCCGAGAGCAAATATTATGGAAGAAAGTCTTCACGAGCTTGGTTTTGATGGAATTATTGCTGCATGTGGTAACCATGTAGAGATGAATGGTAAAGTTTTATATGAAAGACTACTTCCAAAAGAACTTGTCAAGAAAATAGTAGGAC
The DNA here is from genome assembly GCA_036309425.1 of Agathobacter sp. GTDB lineage: Bacteria > Bacillota > Clostridia > Lachnospirales > Lachnospiraceae > Roseburia. Next base: position 58,597 of record JAXJTU010000103.1, on the reverse strand, counting down.
TATTGAAAGAATGTGAATTGCCAATAATTCTTGAAGGACCAAAATGCTGTTGGATTTCTGATTGGGGATTTGATAATGACCCATATGTGAATTATTTGTTTGAATCTATGAATGAGCGTGCAAAAGTTCTAACTGAATACACAGATGATATAGTAGTAAATAAATTTTCTGCGGCAGTTCTTAAACACACTAACTATCATAGATTTAGAGAAGAGCTTTTAGATGAGTTTGATTTTTATGAACATGATGAAAGGGTGATGGAAGCAGTTCCTAAGAATACATCTAAGGCTACAGGAATAAAATGGCTATGTGATTATCTTGGCGCTGATATTTCAGATACTTATGCTTTTGGCGACAGTATTAATGACCTTGATATGTTAAAGAGCGTAGGACACGGAATCGCAATGGGAAATGGAACGGAAATAGCAAAGAGTGCAGCAGAGTATATTACAACTGATATACATGATAATGGCATATTAAATGGCTGCAAATATTATGGACTTATTTAATTTATTAAAAAAGAATAAAGCCATTGACAAACATAAGACAGAGAACTATTATGTTTTTAGCGATTAGCACTCGAAGGAGTTGAGTGCTAACAGAGAATAAAAGGAGGCATATATAATGAAATTAGTACCATTAACAGACAGAGTAGTATTAAAGCAGTTAGAGGCAGAAGAGACAACTAAGTCAGGAATTATCCTTACAAGTACAGCGCAGGAGAAGCCACAGGAGGCAGAGGTTATCGCGGTTGGACCAGGCGGAATGGTAGATGGTAAGGAAGTTGTAATGCAGGTTAAGGAAGGCCAGAAGGTAATCTATTCTAAGTATGCTGGAACAGAGGTTAAGCTTGATGGCGAGGAATATATTATCGTAAGACAGAATGATATTCTTGCAGTAGTAGAATAATTTTATCTCTAGTTAGAACATTATTGAAATTAATTAAAAAAGAAAGAAGGATATAGAAATGGCAAAGGAAATTAAGTACGGATCAGAAGCTAGAGCAGCACTCGGTGCCGGAGTAGATAAATTAGCAAATACAGTTAGAGTAACACTTGGACCAAAAGGAAGAAATGTTGTATTAGATAAGTCTTTTGGTGCACCACTTATTACAAACGACGGTGTTACAATTGCAAAGGAAATTGAGCTTGAGGATGCATTTGAGAACATGGGAGCCCAGCTTGTTAAGGAAGTTGCTACAAAAACTAACGATGTAGCAGGAGATGGAACAACAACAGCTACAGTTCTTACACAGGCTATGGTTCAGGAAGGAATGAAGAACCTTGAGGCAGGAGCTAATCCAATCGTTCTTCGTCGTGGAATGAAGAAGGCAACAGATGTTGCAGTAGCAGCTCTTAAGGAGATGAGTAAGCCAGTAAACGGTAAGGATCAGATCGCTAAGGTAGCAGCTATCTCTGCCGGAGATGAGGCTACAGGTAACATGGTAGCAGATGCTATGGAGAAGGTTACAAATGATGGTGTAATCACAATCGAAGAGTCAAAGACAATGGAGACAGAGCTTGACCTTGTAGAAGGAATGCAGTTCGACCGTGGATACCTTTCAGCATATATGTGCTCAGATATGGATAAGATGGAAGCAGTACTTGATGATCCATACATCCTTATCACAGATAAGAAGATTTCAAATATTCAGGATATTCTTCCAATTCTTGAGCAGATTGTACAGTCTGGTGCGAGATTGCTTATCATCGCTGAGGATGTTGAGGGTGAGGCGCTTACAACACTTATCGTAAATAAGCTTCGTGGAACATTCAACGTAGTTGCTGTTAAGGCTCCAGGATACGGCGACAGAAGAAAGGCTATGCTTGAGGATATCGCAATCCTTACAGGAGGTCAGGTAATCAGCTCTGATTTAGGACTTGAGCTTAAGGATACAACAATTGATATGTTAGGCCGTGCTAAGTCTGTTAAGGTTCAGAAGGAGAACACAGTAATAGTTGATGGTGCCGGAGATAAGGCAGCTATCGATTCAAGAATTAACCAGATTCGTGGACAGATTGACGAGACAACATCTGAGTTTGATAAGGAGAAGCTTCAGGAGAGACTTGCTAAGATGGCAGGTGGTGTAGCAGTTATCCGTGTGGGTGCAGCTACCGAGACAGAGATGAAAGAGGCTAAGCTTCGTATGGAAGATGCTCTTAACGCTACAAGAGCAGCAGTTGAAGAAGGAATTATCGCAGGAGGCGGATCAGCATATATTCATGCATCAAAGAAGGTTGCAGAGCTTGCTGAGACATTAGAGGGAGATGAGAAGACAGGTGCAAAGGTTATCCTTAAGGCTCTCGAGGCTCCACTTTACTACATTTCAGCAAACGCAGGACTTGAAGGTGCAGTAATTATCAACAAGGTAAAAGAGTCTGAGGCCGGAACAGGATTTAACGCTGCGACAGAAGAGTATGTTGACATGGTGGCAAGCGGAATTCTTGATCCTGTTAAGGTTACAAGAAGTGCATTACAGAATGCAACATCAGTAGCATCTACACTTCTTACAACAGAGTCAGCAGTTGCTAATATTAAGGAAGATACACCAGCTATGCCAGCAGGAGCCGGCATGGGCGGAATGATGTAAAAGTAGTTTTTAATACCACGTGTAGCCGAGAACACTACTAGCTTTTCATTTTAAAAATCATATGTTATATTTAACACTGGAGTGTTATTGAAAAATAGTGTGGAGGAACATATGAGTAAAGTAGCAATAATGACAGATAGCAATAGTGGTATTACACAGGCTGAGGGCAAGGAGCTTGGTATTACAGTTTTGCCAATGCCTTTTTATATCGATAATGAGATGTATTACGAGGATATCGATTTAACTCAGGGAGAGTTTTATGAGAGGCTTAAATCAGATTGTGAAATCAAGACTTCAATGCCTTTAGTTGGAGATGTTACAGATAAATGGGATGAACTGCTTAAGGATTATGACGAAATCGTTTATATTCCTATGTCGTCAGGATTATCAAGTTCTTGTGAGACTGCAATTATGCTTTCACAGGATTATGACGGAAAGGTTTGTGTTGTTAATAACCAGAGAATTTCTGTAACAATGAGACAGTCAGTACTTGATGCAATGAGTTTACGTGATCAGGGAAAGACTGCAGAAGAAATTAAAAATATACTTGAGGAAAAGAAATTTGAATCCTCAATTTATATCATGTTAGATACTCTTTATTACCTTAAGAAAGGTGGAAGAATTACTCCAGCCGCTGCTGCGCTTGGAACTCTTCTTAAATTAAAGCCTGTACTTCAGATTCAGGGAGATAAGCTTGATGCCTTTGCTAAAGCTCGTACAGCAAAACAGGGTAAGAGTATAATGCTTGAAACCATAAAAAAAGATTTTATGGAAAAGTACAATGATCCCGAAGGGAAGGATATGCATATTGAGATTGCTTATTCTTATGACATTGATGCGGCGGAGAAGTTTAAAGATGAGATCCAGGCTGAATTTCCAAACCACGATATTGTTGTGAATCCATTGTCCTTATCTGTTGCGTGCCATATAGGACCAGGTGCGATAGCGGTTGCATATTCCAAAAAGATAAAATAATATTGCAATAGCGAACCTTCTTTTAGTTTTCTAGAAGAAGGTTCTTTGTGCGTGTTTATCCATTGACGTAAAGGGTGAAAACAATATATAATTATTGAGACTATAGTCCTATTAAAGTGGGGGAAGTATTATTATGAAGAAGACAAAAATTGCCTTTATAGCATCGTCAGGTGGACATTTGGAGGAAATTACTAGACTAAAAAAGATAGCAAATATGTATGATAGTTTCTTAATTACTGAAAAAGGCGATTTCTCAGCAAAGGATTTCTGTGAGAAACAGTATATTGTGCCGCAAATGAATAGAAAAGAACTGACATTTTTTCCTAAGTTTATTTGGTTGTTTGGACATGCCAGAAAGCTTATTCAACAGGAAAAACCTGATTACATAATAACAACTGGAGCACTTATTGCTTATCCGTTTTGTTTGTTCGCAAAGCTTATGAATTGCAAAATAATTTATATTGAATCATTTGCAAGAGTGGATAATCCATCATTAACTGGAAAATTGCTGTATAATTTTGCGGATTTATTTATTGTTCAATGGAAAGATATGCTTATAAAATATCCAAAGTCCATTTTAGGAGGTGGAATTTTTTGATACTAGTAACATTAGGCACACAAAAATTTGAAATGAATCGTCTGGTTGAAGCAGTAGATAAACTTGCACTGGAAATAGATGAGGAAATTTTTATCCAAAAGGGAAATTCCACATATGTGCCCCAGAATTGTAAATACAAAGATTTTGTAGAACGTAATGAGTTTGCAAAGATGATAGAGAAATGCTCTGTGCTGATTGCACATGCAGGAGTGGGATCTATTATGACGGGGATTAATGCTAATAGACCTGTCATAGTTGTTCCAAGACTTGCAAAGTATAATGAACATGTTGATGATCATCAAAAGCAGATTGCAGAAGCTTTTGCTTCAAAGAAATGTGTATTATATTGCAAGAATTTAAAGAAGCTTCCACAAATGGTGGAGGAAGCAAGAAACTTCGAGTTTGCCCCATATGAAATGAAGGGTGGAAAAATAGAAGATATTATAATGAGTTACATATCAATATTTGAAAAACCTGATGATGGAGGGAAAAAATGAAGGTTCAGAGAAATTATTTTGCGGTACTATATAACATTTGTACAGTTGCAGTGGCAGGAATGATTGCTATTCTTATTTACAATAGGCAACTTGTGGCAAATGACTATGGAAAAGCAGTTTTTTTGATTGCATTATTTGGAGAAATATTTGTGCTTACTAATGGTGCTGGCAATTTTTATGATGTTACACTGTTTGTTTATTTGGATAGACATTTTAAGCTTTTGACAAAATCATTTATTGTTGCAACTATATCGGTAGAATGTTTTATTTTTGCAACATTACAACCACAAAATTTGTTTGTTTTTTCTATTGTTTTTTGTCTGGTTGATTATATACTAACAATAATTGGATTAATTCCAGGAATTTGGCTACAACAGATGACTAGATGCCGAAATGCAGCACGTACAGCTTTTGTTGGGAGCTTTAATGAATTTCGAAAAGCAAATTATTTCATAAATAAAAATAGTGTTAGAATTAACCAGAGAGGATATATTCTTAAGAATATAAAAGATGACGATGGAACATATCATGTTCTTGGATTATTAGAAAATCTTGAGGATATTATTGATGAAAATAAACTGCAGATGTTGTATTTTATTCAGAAGATTGATACAAAACAAAAGAGTATAGAGCCAGAAAGAGAATTACAGCCATATATTGATATCTGTAAAAGAAAAGGTGTAATTGTAAAGATATTAATTGATTCCGAAGCACTGGCATTTACAGGAAACATCAGTGCTATTGGAACATATCCAGAGATTACGATTAAACCATAATTTGCTTTAATTAATTATTTTGAATGAAGGGTTAACTCTACAATTTCAGGAGAATTATAAAATCTTGGGATTTCCGTATCTCCTAAACCACGACTGGCAAACATGGTACAGTTTGTATCTGGATTTACATATTTTCCGCTTGTGTAGGTTGGGAAAAGTTTTTTGTCATTTCCAATTAAACCACCAATTCCTGGAATTCTTACTATCCCACCATGGGTGTGACCAGAAAGGATAACATCAAATCCGTATTTTGAAATTATTGGAAAAGCATTTGCATCGTGAAATAGTAGAAGATTGAAACCTTCTGTTGAGGCAACAATACAATTGCCTGCCCAGTTTGTAAAATTAGTTCCATATATATTTATGGTTGAATTATTTTTTGTTATTGTAGCATGGTTATAGGGCAATAATGTTACATTATATTGTTCAAACATAAGAAGCATTTCGTTGTAGACTTTTTGATCCATAGTGTCGTGGTTGCCTAAAATGGCATATATTGGTGCGATATCACTTATTCCTGATAATAAAGTGTTTAAATTGTCAGAAGGGTGAGATTCGTCCACCATATCACCGGTTAATACAATAAGGTCTGGAGAGGATTTTTTGATTTTATTTATTAGTACATCTTCTTCCATGCCAAAACCTTTGCAGTGGAAATCGGAAAGCTGCACAATTTTATACCCATCGAAATCTTTTGGGATTTTATCACTTGTATAGTCGTAGTGTGTAATGCTAAGTGGCTCAATGAAGCCAAAAAATATAAAAAGAACAAATAATAAAACAAATATTCGTACAAATTTTCGTATAGTTAAGAGTTTTGTTTTATTTTTTATCATAGAATTACTCCTTTTTTCTGAAAAGGATAGCATATATTATTTTTTTAGTAAAGTATACTAATAGCCTATAAATGGCGGAATGAGAGGATTTATGAATAACAAAATCGAATTCTATCGAAGTGAAAGTCAGTTGATGAATGATGCGATTGACAGAATAGTTGTTGAATTTCATCGTAGAAAGAAGGAGAGAGGCGACAAGACATTTCTTCTTACAGGTTGCAGTTCAGAGGTTGGAACAACTAGTGTTAGTATTAATCTCGCTATTGCTTTATCAGTAGCAGGTTGGAACACGTTACTTGTTGATTGCGATATGAGAAAAAATGATAAGTTTAAGAGATTAAACGAGAACAGCCAGATAGGACTAGTGAATTATCTTGAACGTTCTCTTTTGCTTAAAGATATTTTGTATAATACCGGATATGAAAAACTATCATATATCCCTTGTGGTGCAACAACAAATATTAGTCCTGTTCGCCTTTTGTGTTCAAGTAAGATGGAGAAACTTGTTGAAGAATTAAAAGGAAATTACGATTTTATAATTTTTGATTTTCCATCAATAGATATCGTGCCAGATGCAGATATTCTTATACCTTCAATTGATGCAGTAGCTTTAATTGCTGCAATGAGAAAAACCACAAAACAACAGCTCGCAGAAGCTAAGATGAAAATGGAACTTTATGAAGACAAGTATGCAGGACTTGTAATAAATAGAGTAGATATGATGCAGTACAAAAAATATAATCATGACTTTGATTATTTTTGTGCAGATAATCTTAACGATAAATATGAGAAGAATCTTAAGAAAATGATGAAATCAAAGAAAAATAATTAACACATTTTAGGAGGATATTATGAAAAAAACTGCAAAAATTTTTGGCATGGTTTTGTGTATGCTAGCGATAATTTTATCAGTATACACACCAATTGAAGCGGCGGATTTTGATAAGGCATTTGTTCAGATTGAATCATATATAATAGAAAAAGAAGCTGTAGTACCTGGTGAAGAATTTACTCTGGAGCTATCGCTTAAAAATACAAGCCAATTTAATAATGTGGGAAGTTGTCTTATTACATTTGAATCTTTAGATGGCATGGTTGAACCAGTTTATGGGCAGTCAAATCAGATTTTTATTGATGGAATTGCTGCCACAAATTCTGCAAAAGTATCAATTAAATTAAAGGCTGCACTAAATATAGATACTGTTTCTACACCACTCATTTTTAATATTAAGTATGCAGATGAGAATACTTTGGAAAATACTATAGAAAGTAAATTGTTTTTACCAGTAAGTACAACTGGAACACTTAGAATAGAAAATTTATCAGTTCCTACAGTGGCATCATTAGGAACAAAATCGCGTATCAGTATTACGTACGCTAACTCAGGAGTTGATGAGCTTAGTAATATTGTTCTTCATATTGTTGGAAACAGATTAGGTGATAATCTGGATATTCCACTTGAGTCATTAGCTGGTGGCGATAAAAAATATGCAGAAGCATATATCGATTACTTAGCTGTTGGTGCCCAGAATCTTCAAATTAGTTTTACATATGACGATGAAGAAGGTTTGACACATGAAACTGATATTCAAAGTTATGATGTTGTAGTATCGACAGATGGCGGATACAGTCCGACAAACATTACAGGGCAAAATGGTAATAATTCAAAAAATTTTGTTATTCAGATAGCTGTAATTGCAGTTGTAATAATAATTCTTGTTGTTTTAATTGTTGTGTATAGAAAGAAGAAATCATAATCTGGCGAAAGGAAAGAATATATATGAACGACGAAATTAGATTTGAAGACTTCAAACTTGCATTTATTTCTTTATGGAAGAGGAAGTTTTTGATAATACTTATTTCTTTAGTAGCTTTTTTGATCGGAATACTGGTTACAATTACAGCAGATTCTAAAAATACATATAGTGCAATGTCTTCTGTATATGGAGCAATTTATGGTTCATATGAAGAATCTACAGATGCTACATCAGCTATGTTAAGTTATGCAGATGTTCTTACAACAAAGAAGGTTTGTGAGAGAGCTGAATCTATTTTAGGAAATTCGAATATTACAGCAAATGATATTCAGGAAATGATTAGCTCTGAATATAGTTCAGATTCAATTATTCTAAAAATATGGGCTACATCAGATGATCCAGAGACTTCAGTTAATGTGGCAAATGCTGTAGGTGAAGCATTTGTTATTGAGATGAAAAATATTATTGGTAGTGATGCTATTCAGATGCTTGACTATGCTGATAAATATTTTGTTGCAAATGATGGAGTAAAGTCTTTGTGGACAAAGAGACTTTTGTTTGGATTAGTTGGTTTTGCAGGAAGCTGTATAGTATTTTTTGTATTAGAATTATTTACTGATAAACTTAAGTCAGTTGAGCAATGTGTATTTGATGAAAACGATGTTATTTTGGCCATCTTGCCAGAAGAAGATAAGTAAGTTGCGAGGAATGAAGAATGATAAAGGTCAGTATAATTGTACCTGTTTATAATGTCGAGAAGTATCTTGAAAACTGTCTTGAAACTCTTGTAAATCAGACACTCCAGGAAATAGAAATAATTGTTGTAAATGATGGAGCAACGGATTCATCGCCGGATATCATAAGAAAATTTGCGCAAAAATATTCAAATATTATAGCACTTGAAAAGCCTAATGGAGGACTATCTGATGCTAGAAATTATGGTCTGCCATACGCAAAGGGTGAGTATATTGGATATGTTGATTCAGATGATTACGTGGATTATGACATGTATGAGCGTCTGTATAACAAGGCAAAAGAAGGTGATTATGATGTCGTAGAATGTGACCTTCATCATGTATTTCCAGATGGAAGTATCGATACAGAAATTGGTGAGCGCATCACTGATAAGAAAGAGATGCTTATGATGGGAAGAAGCGTTGTTTGGAATAAAATTTATAAGAGAGACTGGCTTGTAGATACAGGAGTTATTTTTCCTAAGGGATGTATTTATGAGGATGTAGAGTTTTACTGTAAGCTTGTTCCAAGCATCAGATCATATGCGTATGTTGATGCTGCTTCAATATATTATGTTCAAAGAGGTGACTCAATTAATAATAAGCAGTCGCTTAAGACACTTGATATTATAAAAATTCTTACTAATATATCAGATTATTATAAAGATAATGGCTATTATGAAGAGTATCATGATGCTCTAGAGTTCTTTTATACAAGAATTTTACTTTGTAGTTCTTTTTCAAGAATGTGTCAAATTCCTGACAAGGCGGATAGAAATAAAGCTCTTACAGAAAATTTTAGGATTTTAAATGACACTTTTCCAAATTGGAAGAAAAATAAATATCTTAAAAAGATGAAATCCAAAAATGGAATTTTTATGAGAAGCGTTAATTCAGGAACATATAAGATGTATACAAAGATTTTTCCAATATTATATAAAATGAAATGAGGTTAAAATGCTTTTAAGTATTGTAATACCAGTATATAATGCACAAAAATATTTGAATAAGAGTCTAGAATCAATCGGGGCTGCAACTACTAAAGAAATTGAAGTAATTCTTGTTGACGATGGAAGTAAGGATTCTTCGCCACAGATTTGTGATGAATGGCAGAAAAAAGATGATAGATTTCATGCATTTCACATAGAAAATGGCGGAGTGTCAAATGCAAGAAATTATGGAATAAATCACTGTAGTGGTAATCGAATAATGTTTCTTGACGCGGATGATTATATTGATAAATCAAAATGGTCGTTCATTCTTGACAAAGCTAAAAATGATGATAGTGATTTTGTGGCTTTTGCTTATTACACATTGTTTGATGATGGAAAGGTAAAGGATGAGCTTTTTGATTTTGATGGAGATAAAGCATCAGATATTAAAATTGCTAACCGAATTATGTATGCTTCTTCAAGGCTAAATGCCTGTTGGGCTAAACTGTTTAAGAAAAGTATTATTGATGAGTGGGGACTTGAATTTGAAAGAGGTGTTGCAATCGGAGAGGATGCAGCGTTTGTTACAGAATATTTTTCACGCTGTAAGTCTTATTCATTTTATAATGAGAAGATGCTTTATTATAGACAGCATGATGCAAGTGCAATGCGTCATTATGATATAAGAGAACGTTTGGGATATACATATCCACTTTATGATTTAGCTTATCGAAAGCTTGCGAAGATTGATGATAAAGAATTGAAGGATGAGGTTGCTGTATATTATCTTAGAGTGCTTACGAATCTATATAGAGAGTATGCACAGAGGGAGAGCGGGAAAACTCTTACTAATACATTTAGAATTCTGCTAGAAGATGAGTGGGCCATGAATGTATTAAAGAATTTGGAAGGACTTGGTCTTTCAAAGCTTAAGAAGCTTGAGTATAAATTGATTAAAAGCAAATCAGTTATGATGTTGAAGTTTTATTTTAAGACAAAGGCAAGGATATCTTAATTTGAAAAGTTTATCAGAAAAAAATCGAGAATTACATCAAAATTTATTTGATTTTGGTGTTTTAATACTAGTAGTTAAAAACATATGTGATTCGTCAGAAATTTTGGGTTCACGACCTGAAATATTGGATACATTATTTATTCTTAGTTTTTTAGGTCTTATTGGCTGGAAGATATCGACACAGCATTATAAGGCCTGGCAGGTTAGTTTGTTGATTCCACTTATTTTGGTTTGTGGCTATTCGTGTGTTAAGATGAGTTTCTTTTATCTTGTTTTTACTATACTTTGTATTTGTGGAATTCAGGATGTTGATTTGACGTTAACAATGAGCCGAAGTGCAAGACTTAAATTGGCACTGATGGGATTTCATGTTGTTGTGTATTTTGCGTGTATGGTCGTGGCACCATCTATGGTTACTTATTCATACAGAGAAGCTGGTGCGCCTAGATATACATTTTTTGCAGGACATGCAAATACATTTTCTATGTATGTGCTATGGGCGATTTTGGAATTCTATTTTGCATATTATAAAAAACTAAATATTACCAAAATATGGTTGTTATGGGGCGTATTGTATTTGACATATGTGTTTACAAACTCTAATACAGGAATGATTGTTGGAACAACATGTGCGGTATTATTATCTATAACAAAAATATGGAAAAATAGAAGATTTAGAATATTCAATATTTTGTCAGGATATTTGTTTATATTTTTTTTCTATTTTGTTTATTACAACATCGGTTATTTACACAAAGATTTCTGGTGGATTATTAATTGCATATAAAAATTTTGATAAGGCATTAACTGGAAGACTTATGTATGGCGCCTGTGCTTATGACATGAGAGGATTTTCAATAATTGGAAAACAGTTGATATTCCCAAGAAAATTCTTCTGGTTTGACCGCTGGATGGATGGAATGGTATTCGATAATAGCTATATATGGCTTTTTGTTTCATATGGTGTTGTATTCATGGTTCTTATATGTGTTGGTTTATTTGCAATAAGAAAAAGGTTGACAACGCTTGAAGCTATCATGATTATTTCATATTGTCTATATGGAGTAATGGAAAATTATATCTTAAACTCAGTTCTTTGTTTCCCAATATTATTCGTGGGTAAATATATTTTTGCGGGAAATAAAAAGAAGAAAATAAATGTTAAGACAATTTATCACAGAAAGAAATTGACAAAGGATTCCAGAAAGGATGTTGCTTAAATGACACCAAAAGTGAGTTTTATTATACCTGCTTTTAATATTGAAGATTATATTGGAAAATGTCTTGATAGTATATTAAACCAGACATGGCAGGATTTTGAAATAATAGTAGTTAATGATGGTTCAAAAGATAAAACCGGAGAGGTTCTAGATACATATGCTGCAAAAGATTCAAGAATAAAAATTCTTCATAAAGAAAATGAAGGTGTATCTGCAGCAAGAAATGATGGAATAAAGATGGCATCCGGAGATTATATTTTGTTCTGGGATGGAGATGACTTTGCGGAGAAAGAAACCTGTGAGGAATTGCTTCATACTATGGAAGAAAATAATGTTGATACAGTTGTTTACGGATACTACAGATATAAGGACGGAGCTGTATTTGAGACAAACTATCCATTATTTGATAAAGAAATATATGAAGGTGAAGAAATATTAGATAAGATGGTTCCACAGTTTATAGGACTTTCTTATGACAAGATTAACGACTGGCTAAGGGGAAAAGAAAATTCGTTGTATGTTGAGAACCCTGCATTGTGGAGAATCATGGTATCTAGAAAGATTATTGTGGAAAATAATCTTACGTTTGACACAAGACTTAAAGTAGGTGAGGATACATGCTTTATCTCTGAATACTTAAGTTGTGCAAATAGGGTATTTGTTAAGCAGAAATGTTATTACTATCTTGTAACAAGAGAGACATCAACAATCTTTGTATACGAAAGAAAAGTAATGCAGAAGGTTCAGGGAAAGGTAAATCTTCTCGATGGACGAATTGATTTGACAAATAGAATAAAAGAGCGTACGGGTAAGGATATTTCTGACACATGGGGTGGAATAGCAATGATGTCTGCTGTACAGATTGGATTCATGATGGCTGGAAGAAATCCAGAGCATAGTTTCAAAGAAAGATATGCTGCATATAAAAACTATGTGACAGATGAAAGAGTAAAAGAAATTGTAAGAAGATATGTCCCGGCAAAAGAAGGTGGGGTTAAGAAGATTCCATTTATGTTCCTGAAAAAGGGGTGGTATGGACTTTTATTCTTTGCAATTTGTTGTCTTAAAATGGTTAACTATGAATTTAGTAGGGAGTAAATATGAGAATCGCTTTTTTGAATTTGTGTCATACAGATCCTGCAATTGTAGAGCGTGTGGCTAATAAACTTACAAAAGATCCAGACTTTGATATGTATATTCATGTGGATGCAAAGTCAGATATTACACCATTTGAAGAAAGACTGAAAGAAAATGCCCAGGTGTTTTTTTTGAAAAACAGATATAAGGTTTACTGGGGCGGATATAATGCAATTTTGGCAACATTTGAATTGTTAAATGCAGTTTTAAAAAGCAATAGAAATTATGATTATGTGGTTGCATTGCAGAATCTTGATTATCCAATAAAGTCTAATGCTTATATAAAGGAATTCTTCGAGAACAACAATGGTCGTGAGTTTATCAGGGGTTGTAATATTGCAAGAACGAGTGATAAGCATTATTCAGCAAAGTATAAGATATATAATTCAAGAGATAAAGATTTTTATCTGAATAATCATTCTAAGCTTACAAAGCTTGCATGGGATGGACTTCATGCGTTGATGAGCATTAAGACTATTGGATTTAATGGAGTTCATAAAGAAAATGATGAGGAAATAGAACTATACTATGGTACGGCGCAGTGGGCAGTTACAAGGGATTGTGCAAAGTATATGGTAGATTTCTATAACAGTCATCCAAAATTCAATAAGAGGATGCAGCATATTAAATTCCCAGATGAGGAATATTTCCATACAGTAGTGCATAATTCAAGATTTAAGACGCATTGTGTGAAATATGATGAGCCATTAAAGAGATGGCTTGTAAACTGGAGAAACATTCATTATTTTGAATTTCCGGATGAAGGAGTAGTAACATTTACAGAAAAAGACTTTGATAAACTTATGGGGCTTGAAGAGTTATTCTGTAGAAAAGTAAGGAGCGGTATTTCGGATAAGTTGTTAGATATGATAGACGAAGCAACAAAATAGTGCGAGGTATTACAAAATTTGGGTGGTAAGTGTGTTTCGGTGATTATGCCGATTTTTAATTGTGAGAATGAATTGAATAGAAGCATATCATCAGTATTAAAGCAGACTTATTCTAATATTCAGTTGATATTAATAGATGATGGTTCAGCTGATAATTCATATAAGATATGCGAAGAATACAGACAGAAAGATGCAAGAATTGAATTGTATGAAAAAGATAATACTGGTGTGTCATCAAGTAGAAATTATGCACTTGATTACATAAGGGGAGAGTATGTCACTTTTCTTGATGCAGATGATGAAATGAAAATTTATGCAATTGAAACAATGGTAAATTCATTGGAGAAATCCCAGGCAGATATGGTTGTCTGTAGTTACTATAAGGAATTTACAAATAATATACATATTTCTGTAGAACATCTTGAAAAAAGCGGAAAATATTCTGCAAAAGAATATTTATGTAATACGTTAAAAGATCCGGGACATCATTATTATGGTGTTGTCTGGAATAAAATATTTAAAACTCAAATTATTCAAAAATATAATATCAGATTCGATACAAAAGTGAATCTTGGTGAAGATTTTATATTTAATCTAGAATATATTTATCACTCTAATGCTATTAATGTTATAGATGATAAACTTGTATTTTATAGTAAGAAAAGAACAAAATCATTATCACATAATACTAGTAAACAGCTTTCAGATTGCCAATTGGAATTTCAAAATCGAAAGCTGATATATGAAAGGTATATAAAAACTTTTAAGTCATTAGGATTATATGACAAAAATATTGAAAAGATTAATTTTTATTGGATTATTTTCTATGTCAGACAGATTCATGATACAAATAAAGAATACAAATGGGATGATTTGCAAAAAAATGACTGGATAGAGTTACTTGAAAATGATGATCTTATAAAAGAGAGTCTTAGGATAGTTCCATCACGCAAAGTAAAAAAATATCGCCGTTGGTATTCACGTAACTATATAATCAAAAAAATGGTTAAAAAATTAGGAGGAATAAGGTAGTGCCAGCTTTAGTTAGTGTCATTGTTCCAATATATGGAGTAGAACAATACCTTGAAAGATGTATTAAGAGTATACAGAATCAGACATATAATAATTTGGAAATATTACTAGTTGATGATGGTTCACCAGATAACTGCGGAGAAATATGTGATAAGTATGCAGAAAAAGATTCTCGTATCAGAGTAATTCATAAGCAAAACGGAGGCTTGTCAGATGCAAGAAATGCAGGAATAGAGGTTGCAAGCGGCGAGTATTATTTCCTGTTAGATTCTGATGATTGGATTCATAAACAGACAATTGAAATAATGATGAGGATGATAACAGATAATAATTGTGATCTGGCAATTTGTGGTTATCAGTATGCTTATGAAGGAAAAGAATATGCGGATAAAAAATTAAACCTGACGGATGTTCTTGGTCAGTATAAGAAAGTTAATTCATATCGTGCACAGGAAATATATTTTA
This sequence comes from Agathobacter sp., assembly GCA_036309425.1. Taxonomy (GTDB): domain Bacteria; phylum Bacillota; class Clostridia; order Lachnospirales; family Lachnospiraceae; genus Roseburia. The sequence continues at coordinate 43,143 of JAXJTU010000103.1, read as the reverse complement.
CAAATCCAGATAAGAGACTAGAGTATACCGTTGCCTGGAATAAGATTTACCACAAAGATTTATTTAAGAATATCAGATATCCAAAAGGGAAAGTGCATGAGGATGAATTTACAACATTTAAGCTTTTGCATGAGGCTGGCAATATAGGAATAATTAAAGAACCTTTATATTACTATTTTGTTCGAAATGATAGTATTATGGGGGAGTTTAAGGCAAGCAGATTTGATGCATTTGATGGGTATTTAGAGAAAATGCGATTTTATATGAAATGGAATTATCCTGAGCTTGCCACAAAAAGTTTATTGCATGCAATGCATATGTTATGTCAGTATAATGCGTGGAATGAAGCTAAAAAGAAAGAATTGTGCAATCTTGTAAATCAATATCGAAAAAAAATTATTTCAACAGTGAAAGAATGCGAAATTCCACTAAAAGGAAAAGTAATAGTTGAATATGTTCTTTTTACATCAAGTTTTGGTTTATATTATAATGTTTGGAAGTTTCAGCGGAAATAAAATTGGAGGATAATCTGATGAAAGTAGGAATAATGTCTATGCAAAGAGTTGTTAATTATGGATCCTTTTTGCAGGCGTATAGTTTAAAACATAATTTAGAAGCACTTGGCGCGGAAGTGAGTTTTGTTGATTATGATGTTGAAAAGCCTATTGTAAAAGCTGAAAATAAAAGTGTTGTATCAAAACTTAATTTAGGAAAAATAGTAGAAAAACTTTTGCCACCATATCAGTTACCTAAAAGTACAATGGATGAATTCTGGCGTCAAATGGGTAAATATGACAAGATTTATAATGAAGTCATGTTGCCAATGCTTGGAATATCAGAAGAGAAGGTGTACAGACCAGAACTTGATATGTTGGTTATTGGAAGTGATGAGGTATTTAACTGTTTACAAACTACAGAAATGGTCGGATATTCAAAGGAATTATTTGGTTACAATAATAATGCCAAAAGATTGATTTCATATGCTGCTTCATTTGGAAATACAAATGAAGAGGGATTAAAGAAATATAAAATTTATGATGAAGTAAAAGAAATGATTAACAAATTTGATGCATTATCAGCTAGAGATGCAAATACATATAGTCTCTTGGATAAAATGTATCAGAACAAGGTTATAAAAAATGTTGATCCTGTATTCTTGTATGATTTTGAAAAAGAGACAGAGATTGAAGTTCCGATTAGTGATTATATTGTTGTATATGCATATTCGTGTAGAATTGGAAAAGCTGAGGCCAGAGAGATAAAGAAATTTGCAAAGAAACATAATAAGAAGATTGTGTGTCTTTGCAATCCACAGAGATATCTTGATGGATATTTGCCACTTAATCCATTTGAAGTGCTTGCATATGTTAAGAAGGCTGATTATGTTGTTACGGATACGTTCCATGGAACAGTATTTTCGATAAAAAATAACAAGAAGTTCGCCACATTCTTACGAAGTGGGCATGAGACAGTATATGGTAATAACGAAAAGTTATATGATTTACTTGATACATTTAATTTATTAGACAGAAGTGTAAATAAGCTATCTGATTTGGAAAATATATTACTTTCAGAGCCTGATTATAATAAGGTTAATAAGATTATTGATAGTGAGGTTAAGAAAGGAAAAGCATATCTTAAAGAGCAGGTTGATAGTTTAAGTTAATTAGATAAGGAGCGAGTATGAAGCTTTGTGAACAGGAAAAATGTGTAGGTTGTTTTGCCTGTATGAATATATGTCCTAAAGGGGCAATTTCAATTGGATATAATGATTTGGATAAGACAATTCCTGTAATTGATGATTCAAAATGTATTAACTGTGGGTTATGCCAAAGTGTTTGCCCAGTAATACAAGGAACTGATTTTAAAGAGCCACAGGTATGCTATGCGGCTTGGACAAAGATTGATAATGATAAGAAAAGCTGTGCATCTGGGGGAATTGCTACAGCTCTTTATAGAACCATAATGGAAGATGGTGGAGCAGTATTTGGATGTGCATTTGACGACGAGTTAAACCTTAATATCAGAATGGCTGAGTCGGAAAATGATTTGGAATTATTCAAAGGCTCAAAGTATGTGCAAAGCTGTACAGAATTTTCTTATAAGGCTGTGAAGGAACAACTTGAGAATGGAAAAAAGGTTTTGTATGTTGGTTCTCCTTGTCAGATAGATGGACTTTTACATTATCTGAGAAAACCATATGACAATCTTTATACAGTAGATATTATCTGTCATGGTGTTCCACCAATTAAATATCTGCAAGATTATTTACATGGTTTATTCCCAGGTAAAAAGCTTGAAAATATTGCTTTTAGAGGAGAAAGAGATTTCGAGCTTTGTATAGATAGTGATAATGAGAGAATATATCAGAAGCATTCTTATCTTGATTTATATTATCATGGTTTCTTAAAAGGAATGATGTTTAGAGATAACTGCTTTAAATGTTCATATGCTAAAAAGGACAGAGTGTCTGATATGACAATAGGAGACTTCTGGGAACTCGATAAGTCATCCCTTGAAGAGAAGTATTATGGTAATGTATCTGTTATTTTAACAAACTCAACAAAGGGTGAAGAACTTCTTGATATGTCAAAAGAAAAAATTCATTTCGAGAAGAGGACTATTGCGGAGGCTCTTAAAGGAAATGATCAGCTTAATCATCCATTTGAAAGACCAAAGGATAGAGAGAAGTTTGAGAAGAATTATAATAAAGGAATTGCCGAAGCTTTGCGCTTTACTTCGATTGGAAGTGATGTAAGGCTTAGTGAGTTGAAGAATTGTAAGGTTGCTATGGCTGTTAAAAAAATAATTAAAAGAGGATAAGCTGATAATGCAAGAAAAATACTTATTATCGATTATTATACCTGTATATAATGCTGAGAAATACATAGAGACGTGTTTAGATTCAATGGTTAATTATTTGTCAACTTATAGAATACAAATCATAGCTGTTGACGATGGAAGTATTGATAGATCGGCTGAAATATTGCAGGCATATAAAGAAAAATATGGGATTACAGTTGTATCTCAGAAAAATTCTGGCGTATCAGTTGCCAGAAATGCTGGGATGGAAGCAGTAGAGGGAAAATATCTTACATTTGTTGATGCTGATGATATTGTGTTAGAGTCTTTTTGGACTAGCATAGATACATGGGCTAATACTGAAACTGACATGGTAATTTATGATTATATAGATATTGATGAGGCCGGTAGCTTTATCCAAGATGTTAGTGTTACAAAAAATATAAAGGAACTTCAGGATGTTAAGGTTTCTTTTTTGTTAGGACATTTATTTAATACCTGTTGGGGAAAAATATATCTGTCAAAAATTGTAAGGGATAATCATATACAATTTCCTATTAACATGGCGGTTGGGGAAGATATGTTATGGATGGCAAAACTCATAAATAGTATTTACACGATAAAATGTGTAAATTGTAATGCATATGGATATCGTCAGAATAATAGCGGTGCTATGGTACAATTGCGAAAGGAATTAACTAATAAGAGAATTAATGAATTTGCAAATGGTATTGAAATAAAAATACAAATGGGCCAAGATATGAATTGGTCAAAAGAAGTTAGAGAAAAATTCTATCAGAGCTATGCAGATATTAGTGTTGCGAAAATAAATTTTGCAATAAAGTCCATAGAGAATTTTAATGATTTATGTATACAGGTAAATAATTTTTTGAATAATAAAACAGTTACAGAGTTGTTTAATAATGCAATTAGAAGTAAAACAACTAATATCAAGAGAAGAATTGTATGTATTATTTTGATGAATAAGGTTTTTCGAAAATTATATTTGAAGATTAAACACATTGAGGTGAAAAGATGAAGGTTGGAATAATGTCTATGCAAAGAGTGGTAAATAATGGCTCTTTTCTTCAGGCGTATAGTTTAAAAAAGAATATAGAAAAACTAGGAGCAGAAGTTGAGTTTGTTGATTACAAGCCAGGACCAGTATTAGTTGATTCATCAGACAAAACATCTTCCAAAGAAAATTCATTCTTGCATAAAATAGCAGATAGAATAGTTCCACCAGTGAAAGTTCCAAAAGAAAAAATGAATGAGTACTGGGACCAATATAAAATTGTTGATGCTCAGTATAACGAAAAAATGTTGCCAATGCTTGGAGTATCATCTGAGAAAAAATATTGCACAAAGCTTGATTTACTTGTTATTGGAAGTGATGAAGTTTTTAATTGTCTTCAGCCAAATCCAGATGTAGGATATTCAAAACATTTATTTGGAGGAGATACACAGGCCGATAGAGTTATTTCATATGCAGCTTCATTTGGTAATACAAAGGAAGAGGGATTAAAAAAATATGGAATATATGATGAGATAGCCGGTCTTATCAGAAAATTTGCAGGTGTATCAGCACGTGATAAGAATACTTATAACATTCTTAAAGAGATGTCAGATTTAGATGTAATTAAGAATGTTGATCCTGTTTTTTTATATGATTACAATGAAGAAATTGAAAAAATAAAGGTTCCAATTGATAATTATATAGTTATCTATGCATATGCAAGAAGAATCTCAAAAGAGGAATCAAAAGCAATAATAAAATTTGCAAAGAAACATAACAAAAAAATTGTATGTTTATGTGCACCACAGACATATATTGATGGATATCTGCCATTGAATCCGTTTGAGGTATTAGCGTATGTGAAGAATGCTGATTTTGTTATTACAGATACTTTCCATGGAAGTGTTTTCTCAATTAAATACAACAAGCAATTTGCTACATTTATTCGTGGTGGTTATGAGGGAACATATGGTAATAACGAAAAGTTATTTGATCTTTTATCTACATTTGGACTTGAAAGCAGGTCAGTTGAAAATATTTCATCATTAGAAGAGATATTATTGAAAAAGGTAAATTATGATGAAGTTAATACAATAATTGATACTGAAAGAAAAAAATCAATTAATTATTTGAGTCAGTTTGTACATTAATGAAAGAATGGTGAGTGGAATGGAATTATGTGAATTAAAAGACTGTGTGGGATGTTTTTCATGTATGAATGTTTGTCCCAAACACGCAATAACTGTAGAACATGATAAACTAAAAAAGACCGTTCCAAAAATTAATGCGCAATTATGTGTGGAGTGTGGTTTATGCCGAAAATCATGTCCAGTACTTAATGAAAGTGAATTTAATGAGCCAGATAAATGTTATGCAGCATGGACTTTGGATAAGGATGACCAGATTAACTGTGCATCAGGTGGTATTGCAACTGCTTTATCGCGTGTCTTTATGAAAAAAGGCGGAAAAGTATTTGGAACAGACTGGGATGATGAATTGAACCTAAACATAAGAATGGCTAATGATGAGTCTGATTTGGAAAAGTTTAAGAGTTCTAAATATGTTCAGAGCTTTGTTGGTAATTCATATACAAAAGCAAAAGAAGAGCTAATAAAAGGTGAAAGAGTTCTGTACATTGGAACTCCTTGTCAGATAGATGGATTATTGCATTTTCTTGGTAAGAAATATGATAATTTGTATACAGTTGATATCATATGTCATGGTGCACCTCCGATTGAATATTTAAAGGAGTATGTACATTCAATTCTTCCAGATAAAACTGTTTCAGAAATAAAATTCAGAGGTGAGAATAATTACCAGTTGACCATATTTGATGGAACAGAATGTTTGTATAATGTAAGAGCATACGATGATTTTTATTTTGAAACCTTCTTAAAAGGGGTTACTTATCGTGATAACTGTTATTCATGCAAATATGCAAGAAGAGATAGAGTTTCTGATTTGACCATTGGAGATTTCTGGGGATTAGATAAAAATACCTTAAAAGAACAGTATGATGGAAGAATATCTACAATATTAGCAAATTCTGATAAAGGTAAAAAGTTATTGGATGAATGTATGAGTGCAATTCATACTGAAGAAAGATTGTATGAAGAGGCATTAAAATATAATGAACAGTTAAATCATCCATCCAAAATGCATTCTGATAGAGAAGTATTTATAAAAAATTATGATGGTGATTTTTACAAATTAGTTTGTAAAACCAGTATAGGTCAAAGAATAAAAAAAGACCAGAAAGTAAATAGAATTAAGTCGAGTGGTATATATCAAACAATCAAAAAAGTAGTAAAACGATAGGGTAGTTAAATGAATGATTTAGTAAGTGTTATTGTACCAATATATAAGGTTGAAAATTATCTGGGTAAATGTGTTGATAGTATTATTAATCAAACATATAGCAATTTAGAAATTATTTTGGTAGACGATGGTTCACCAGATAATTGTGGTAAAATCTGCGATGAATATAAGCAAAAAGATAATAGAATTAAGGTAATACATAAACAAAATGGTGGATTATCTGATGCAAGAAACGCAGGTATAGATATTGCAACAGGAAGATATATAGTCTTTATTGACTCTGACGATTATATTAATAATAAAATGATTGAATATCTATATTCTGGAATCACTAATAATAATGCAGATGTATCGGTATGTGGTGTAAAGAAGGTAAAGGATGGCGAAGCACAAATATTTGAGGAAATTAATCATCCTGATGTCGTTATTTTAAAGAGTAATGAAGATAAGACTGAGTATTATTTTGAAAGCAATTATGAAGAATTTACAGTAGCATGGAATAAGATGTATCCAGCAGAATATTTCAAAGTAATACGCTATCCAAAGGGTAAAATTCATGAAGATGAATTTACAACATATAAGCTTTTGGAAAAAGCCAATAGAGTTGCTTTTATAAAAGATAAGTTATATTACTACGTTCAGCGTGGAGACAGCATAATGGGAGAGTCTTTTAACCAGAAGCGATTGTTAAGACTAGATGCATATCTTGAGCGTTTGGAACATTATAAGAACATAAAAAAATTTGATTGGTTTGATAAAATACTATTTTTGTATAAGCTTTTTTTAATCCGTTATGCGAATGAGATAAAAAAGCGCGATGATATGGATTTGGCTATTTTGAAAAAATATAAAAAAGCATATAGAAAAAATGTTATTAGTATTATTACAAAAAATAACATTTCTGCAAAGAAAAAATGCAGTTATTTATTATATGCATTGTATCCAGGAGTTTGTTATAGAAAATAAAATTGGAGGACAATTTAAATGGGAAATAAAAAGAGAATAGCGGTAAATATGATAGCTCAGTTTTTAGCATTTGTTATTAATATTTCCATTAACTTTTTTCTTACACCATTTATTACAGCAAATGTTGGTAAGGAAGTATATGGTTTTGTCAATCTGGCATTTCAGACAACTGGCTATGTAACAATATTTACAAGTGCACTAAATGCAATGGTTGGAAGATATATAACAATAAATCTTAGTAAGAAAGATTATGATAGTGCAAATATGTACTTCTCTTCAGTAATAGTTGCAAATGTATTGTTATCTGTAGTTTTTGCAATACCATCTGCATTTATTATTTTGTATTTAGATAATGTCCTCAAAATTCCTTCAGCATATGTTTTGGATGTTAAAATACTTTGGGCATTTATTTTTATTGACTTCTTTTTAGCATTAATTACTAATTCATTTGGAGTAGCTACATATGCTAGTGACAGATTAGATTTATCAGCAAAGCGTAATACAGAAAAAACATTTTTAAGAGCTGGTTTACTAATTGCAATGTTTGCATTATTACCTGCAAAAGTATGGTATGTGGGATTTACACAATTTGTTTGTGGATTCTTTATTATAGCATCAAATGTGTATTATACAATTAAATTAGTTCCACAGTTAAAGTTTAAAAAACTTCTTATAAAGTGGCAGGCAATTGTAGATTTAATCAAAGTTGGTATTTGGAATTCTTTCCAACAGCTTACATCTATACTTATCAATGGATGTGATACATTAATTACTAATCTTTATATTGGTGCTGCAGAAATGACTCTTATGAGTTTTGCAAAGACAATACCTAATTATCTTATGTCAATAATTGGTATTGTTTCAGGATCGTTTGGACCACAGATGACAATGTTATATGCAAAAGGAGATATGAAAGAATTTACAAAATATGTAAATAGTGCAATTAAAGTCTGTGGATTTATATGCTCAGTACCAATTCTTGGATTTATTGCATTTGGTACGAACTTCTTCTCATTGTGGTTGCCAACACTTACATCTGGTGAGATTAATACAGTACAGATTTTATCAATTATGATATTGGCGCAGACTGTTTTTGATGTATATATTTATCCGTTATATACAGTAAACAGTATAACAACAAAGCTTAAGATTCCAGTATTGGTATCATTTGGAATTGGTGTTGCAAATATTATTGGTTCAATTGTTTTATGCGTATATACAGATTTAGGTGTATATGCAATACAGATAGTAAGTAGTGTCTTACTTACTGCAAGAGTATTCTTCTTTGCACCAATATATGCAGCACATATTTTGAAGCAGAAGTGGTGGGTTTTCTATAAGCCATTGCTTAGAGGTACTTTTTCATCCGCAATTGTTCTTACTATATTCTTTGTAATCGTAAAAAACATAACAATTGATTCATGGATTCAATTGTTATTATGGGGAGCAATTTGTGGTGTTATTGGATATGCTGTAAATTATGTTGTTGTGTTAAATAAAGAAGAACGTCTTATGGCAAAAGAAATTGTAATGAAGAAGATAAAAAGAAAATAGGAATAATTATGTATAAGTTAACAACAAATTTTAGAATGTTGGACAATGAATTAAATTGATATAAATTGTAGTTAGATTTAGGAGGATTATGTTTGTGAGAATAGGTATAATGACATTATCAGCATCCGATAATTGTGGATCATTGCTTCAGTCATATGCTCTAAAGACAATACTTGAAAATTTGGGTAATAATGTAGAGATAATTAATTTTACAACTGAACAGTCTCATAATATGTATGATATTATTCCCAAATATGTTTGGAAACATCCAAGAACATTATTTTATCATTTAAAATCATATGGGAAATTAAAGTCAAGCGCAGCGGATTATACAAATTTTAGAAAGAAAAATCTTGGGCTACATGGACCTGAACTATATCCAAAAGATTTAAAGGATATAAAGGATAACTATGATATTATTGTTGCAGGAAGCGACCAAATTTGGAATGTAAACATGGCAGATTATGATGAGGCTTTCTTCTGTGGATGGACGGATTGTAAAAAAGTAGCGTATGCACCTAGTCTGGGTGGTCACGATATTCAAGAGTCTGCTGACTATAATAAAATTCAAAAGTGGGTAAATTCATTTTCTAACATATCAGTTAGAGAGAATAAAGGAAAGTTGTCTTTAGAGAGGGCAACAGATAAAAATGTTGAGTTGGTTCTTGACCCAACATTAGTACTAGAACCTTCTGAATGGGAAAAGTTAGTAGGAAAAAGATTAGTCGATGAGAAATATATATTCTACTATTCATGGGCTTATTGTGAAGACTCACTCAAAGATATTGTTAAAAAAGAAGCTGAGCGCAGATGCTGCAAGGTTTATGTTGTAGATCCAAAGAAATGGATTCGAAAGAGCGAAAAAAATTGGGGATTTAATTTATGTAAGAAGAATGGACCACTTGCATTTTTGAATTTGATGTATTATTCAGAGCTTAATTTCGTTGAATCATTTCACGGAATGATTTTTTCATACATTTTTAAAAAGGACTTCTGGCTCTTAGACACAAATGAAAAATTCGAGAATATGAATACCCGGCTTATTGAGATATCAGATGTGTTACAAGTTCAAGATAGAGTAATTAGTCCGTATAACTATTCAAAAGTAGATATGGATAAAAAAATTGATTTTGACAATAATACCAGACTTCAGAAAATGAGAGAAAAATCAATGAATTACATTAAGCAAAGCATAATGTGATTAAACAAACGATGAGGATGTGTAGATGAATAGAAAAGTATCATTGATTGTACCAGCATATAATGTAGAAGAATATATAAAAAGGTGCATTACATCAATAGAAAATCAGACATATCAGAATTATGAGTTGATAATAATTGATGATGGTTCGACAGATGGAACAACAGATATAATTAAAGAGGCATCTGCTTGCAATTCAAAAATCAAGGTATTAAATGGAGGACATAAAGGAGTTTCTAATGCCAGAAATATGGGGTTGGATTGTGTAGAGGGAGATTATGTAACCTTTGTTGATAGTGATGATTTTATATGTGAAAATTATATTGAAAATTTGCTGAATTGGTTAGAGGATAAAAATGTTGATTTAGCTATATGTGGTACAAATGATATTAGTGAGGATGGTAAAATTGTAAAGCAAAGCCTACAGCTAGAGGGAGAAGTATTAGATAATGATCAGTTTTTGTCAGATATAGTATTATGTAAAAAATATACATGTACAGTTTGGGGGAAAATTTATAAATCAGAATTATTAAAGAATATTAGATTTGACACCAATATTTCAATATCAGAAGATTTTAAATTTTTGTATTATCTTTCTAGAAAAATTAAGAGAGTATATTACAATTCGATGCCGTTATATAATTGGCTTGTAAGAAGTAGTAGTGCATTACATACAGCAAGATGCAGACAAACCTATGCAGCATTGAGTACACATGAAGAGATAATGAAAGAAATAGAACCTTCAGGATTTTTATTTGATTCTATAGAGGAAGGTTATATTATGATGTGTATGGAATGTATGAAACAGGCTAAGGTAGAAGGCGACAGAGAAATTGTATCATCATGTAAAAGAAAGGTTAGAAAAAGGCTGGGTCATTTCTTGCTAGTAGCAAAGATGACTTTTAAGGATAAATTTAAAATAATAGCTAAGTGTATAGTATGGTAAATAATTATATCAGGAGGTCATAATGCAAGAAGCAAAAGTATCTGTTATTGTGCCAGTTTATAATGTTGAAAAATATATTGATAGATGTGTAAGCTCAATTTTACGGCAGACATATAAGAACATAGAAGTAATTCTTGTAGATGATGGATCACCAGATAACTGCGGTAAGATTATTGATGATTATGCAAAAAAGGATTCAAGGATAAAAGTAATTCATCAGGAAAATGCAGGACTGTCAATGGCCAGGAATGAAGCAATTAAAATAGCGACAGGAGAGTATTTTTGTTTTGTAGATTCAGATGATTACTTGGATGATAATCAGATACAACGACTCATTGAGCTATTATATGATTACAATGCAGATATTTCCATGACGCATTTTTGTTACTTCTCTGGAGATAAAGTTTCTATATCCGATATAAAAGACAAGGCTGGAAATACAGGATTAGGAAGTGCTACAACTGACATTGTAGAACTATCAAATATTGATTGTATACGAAATATGCATATGGTTACAGATGAACTGTATGTGGTTATGTGGGGAAAACTATTTAAAAGAGAATTGTTTGATGAAATATTTTTTCCAGCAGGTAGAATATGCGAAGATTTAGCTATTTTATACAAGATTTATGATAGAGCAAAATCTGTTGTATATTCGAAAGATGTTTTATATTTTTATTTTAAGGATAACGCTAATAGTGTTACTTTTTCAATTAAGGACAAGTTTTATAGTGATGTATTTATGGCATTAGATGAGGAAATAGAGTATATGTCAAAGCATCATGAAGATTTAACTGACTATCCTAGAAAGACATATATGTACTGGATATTTGATTATTATTGTAAGCTTTCAAAGTCAAAGGGAAAAAATGCTGATAAAATGAAGCAATTACATATCAAATATAAGCAGTTATATAAAGAATCAAAAGCGTTAAACAAAGAAAAGTTTTATACATTTTTTAATTACTTGCCAAATTTATATCTAAAATTAAAAGGCATTAACTAAAAGTGATAAGAGAGGATAAGATATGAATGACCTTATTACAGTAATGATACCTGCATATAATGCGCAGAAGTATATAGGCAGATGTATAGAATCATTGATAGAGCAAACGTACAAAGATATAGAAATCCTAATTGTAAATGATGGTTCCAAAGATAGTACAAAGTCAATCTGTGAGGAGTATTCTAAAAAAGATGAAAGAGTAAGACTTGTGAATCAGGAAAATGGTGGAGAAGGTGCTGCCAGAAATACTGGATTAATAGAAGCAAGAGGAAAATATCTTACATTTGTTGATGCAGATGATTATGTAAAAGATGATTTTATTGAGAGGTTATATACCAATCTGGTTAAGAATGATGCAAGGCTTGCTATCTGTGGATTCACAGAGTTAAGAGAAGATACTGTTTTAAATGAAACAAGTGGAGAGATTTCTATTATGAATCAGGAAACGGGAATGGAAATGCTTCTTCGTGAGGATTCATTTAAGGGATATGTCTGGAATAAGATATTTGATTTAGATATTATTAGACAAAATAAATTGAGCTTTGATGTGTCGTTAGCTGTATGGACAGATGTATTATTTGTATTTCAGTATATGAGACATATTGATAAGATAGTATTTGATCCAACTCCTGAATATTATTATATTTACTTGGAGACTTCAGTATCTCATGGTGGTGGGAATAATGTTATTGCAGTTGATAAATCGTATAGTGCAATAAGAGCTAAAGAACAGATGGTAGATTTCATACCAGAGAATTATTTGAAGGTTAGAAGACAACTGGCTATCAGATTTGTTCAGAGTTCTCTGGCTGTATTACGAAATATTGGATATTCAAATAATCAAGGTCAATATAAACAATTTAAAGATAATAGTATTTTATATATTAAGAAATATTATAAGTCTGTAAAAAAATACTTATCAAGAAAAGAACGGATTTTATCTAGACTGGCAATTTATTTTCCTTTCTTATTGATTCGAATATACAAAATAGTGAAATAGTATTGTAAGTATTTTATAAATAGGAGCATTAGTGTGAAAGAAAAAATTAGAAATATATTGATTTGGATATACTCAATTCCAATTAATTATAAAATTTTCCCAAGAGAATTGGCAAAAAAACTTCCATTAAGAGTTAACTATAATGTGCGTTGTATAGGATTAAGAAAGGGTTGTATAGAAATACATAGTGATTCTGTTTATAAGGGAATGATTCAGATAGGACTTCCGCAAGAAGTATCAAGTCATAATGATAAAAGTCCATCATGTTTATATTTTGAAACAGAAAATGGGAAAATAATTTTTAATGGTAGAGCAGATTTTTATGAAAGTATAGCAATAAGGATATATGAGGATGGAATTCTTGAAATTGGCGATGGTTTTATGAGTAATACAAATGCATCAATAAATGTTTCAAAAGAGGTGACCATCGGGAAAAATGCTCAATGGGGATGGAACGTAGAAATTATTGATACGGACGGACATGACATACTTGATTCAGATATGAAAAAGTGTAATCCGGATAATAAAATTGTGGTAGGTGATGATGTTTGGTTAGGTGCAAAATCATCATTGTTAAAGGGAGCGGTAATTCCAAGTGATTCTGTTGTTGGATATGGAAGTATTATTTCAAAACAATTTGATGAGCCAAATGTAATAATAGTTGGTTCACCAGGAAAGATTGTTAAACATAACATTAGTTGGAGTCGAGAAAAAACAAAATAATAGTACTTTTGACATCGAAATAGTACTATAGAACTAAAAAAACTTGACTTTACACCAAAAATAGACTTTAATATATAAAGAGACATACGAAAAAGGCAAATTTGTCGAAAGGCAAAGACGCAAAGCTTTAGGGTCTAAGGAGAAATCTATGATTGCCAGCTACCGAACTAATTGATAAATTCTGTAACTGGCTTTCATATGTATGAAAGGTGTATAGTTATGGAAAAAAGAATTTTATCAGGAATAACGGTAATGTTCATGTTGTTGTTGATGGTTTTTTCAACCAGTAATAGTGCAACATATGGCACATTCATATCAGAGACCGATATTCCGCTTTCGAACGGAACAAACAGTTCAGAATCTGCTTTAGAATTTGTAAGTAAGATGGGAGCTGGTTGGAATCTTGGTAATTCATTTTGTTGTTGCGATGGAAAGAATTATGGAGAAAAATCAGTGTCTTATTATGAGACACTGTGGGGAAATCCAATCACTACAAAGGCTACTATTGATGCGGTAAAAGCTAAAGGGTTTAAAACTGTCAGGATTCCGATTACATATCGAAATCATATCGACACAAATAATCAGATTGATGAGAAATGGCTTTCAAGAATAAAAGAGGTTGTAGATTATGTTTTACAGAATGATATGTATTGCATAATTAATGTTCATCATGAAAATTGGCTGGTGGCTGATACGGATAAACAAGCAATTGGACAAGAAAAACTTGAAGCCGTTTGGAAACAAATTTCAGAATATTTTTCAGATTATGGAACAGATTTAATATTTGAAGGTTTTAATGAGGTTATTAATTCAGCAGGGCAGTGGGATAGTGCGGATAGCAAATCATATGCTGTTGTTAATAACTATAATCAGACTTTTGTTGATGCAGTTAGATCAACAGGCGCTAATAATACATCCAGATATTTGATAGTAAATACATACGCAGCAAAAGCAACAAGGAGTGTTCTTGATGGATTTGTTTTACCGCAGGATTCAACAAAAGATCATCTTATTGTAAGTACACATATTTACGATGGAATCGACAGTGCAAAAACAAAACTAGGTAATTTACATAAATATTTTGTTAAGCATAATATTCCAGTTATTATCGGTGAATGGGGCAAAAAAAATAGTAATGAAAATACAGAAGATAGTCGAAAAAAATATGCTAGTGATTTTTTGACGATTGCATCAGGTTATGGAATTACTTGTATATGGTGGGATGATGGCGGCATCTTTTCATCATCATCAGCAGTTTCAAATTATGCCATTTTACAAAGAAAAACAGGAAAATGGTATTTTGATAAATTAGCAACAGAGATTGTAAATGATAGTAAAATAATTTATTTAGAAGATAAAGGTTATGAACTTGTTGAAGATATGTTTGAAATGAGTGATTTTTCAGCATGGAAGACAGGGGATTATAGTTATCTCACAGGAAAATATGTATCAAATGCCAATAGGCTGTGTTTGGCAGGAGAAAAGAAATTATTAGCAAATGTTACATATACTGCTAGTATAAACAATACAAATTATCATATTCTCGTAAGAATAATCAATTCGTCGGGAAAACTTGTTAAAACATATAATTTAGCAAATATGAATACTTTTACAGTCGATTCAAATGATTATACAGCACGAGTTTCGATATATAATTATTCTAATATAAATGTATGTAATAGCTACGAAGAATATGAATTATTGTTTAAAGATGGTTTTAAAGCAAAAATTGAAGCTGAATTACCAGTCAATTAAAATGAAATAGAAAAATTGTAAATATTTGATGTAGTTAATTAGTAATAACGGTTTTTACAAATTTATAAAAAAGTTAGGAGATGTAGAAAAATGAAAAAAAGATTGATGTCAGCAATTAGTATTTTATTATTGGGAGTTTTATTATTTGCAAATTGTTTTAATACAAACACTAATTTAGTTCAGATAGGAAATACAGAAGTACCATTAACTGCAAATGAAGATTCAAGTGATATATTTGGAATGACAAATTTTGCAAATTGGAGAACTGGAAATTATAGTCTTAGTGGAAAGTATAGTGAGAATACTGCAAGAATTTGTTTGAATGATTATGTAAATGTGGTTGGTGGACAGATATATATTGCAAATATATCAAATACAAACTTACACATTTTAGTAAGGGAATTAGATTCAAATAACAAATTTATAAAGAGCTACAATTTGGCAGACAAAGATACCTATACGGTTTCGGCTTCATGTGCAAAATTAGGAATTAGTTTGTATGATACAAAGCAAAAAGTAAAAACATTTGAAATGTTTAAGACACTATTCCAGGAAGGATTTAAAGCAACATTAACATTAAGTGGCAATAGTCAGCAGGACGAAGTTGTTGAAGAAGATAACAATATAGTATCGGCAACAGATGAAAATGATGTATTTGCAATGACAAATTTTGCAAATTGGAGAACTGGAAACTATAGCTATTCAAATGGATTATATTCAAAAGATGCTGCAAGAATTTGTTTAAACGATTATTCTAGTGTGTCATCAAATCAGAAATATACTGCATCAATTTCTAACACAAATTATCATATTCTAGTTAGAGAAATGGATAAAGATGGTAAGTTTATTAAAAGTTATAATTTGGCAGATAAAGGTACATTTACAGTTTCATCATCATGTGTAAAAATAGGTATTAGTATATATGATACTAAATTAAAGACAACATCATTTGATATGTATAAGGAATTATTCCAAAGCGGTTTCAAGGCAATGTTAATATTAGAAAGTAACACACAAGATGATATTGTTCTTGAAGAGGAAACACCAATTTACGGAAGTTCAGATGATAAGAATTCTACAGATAAGACAGAAGTTGTCTATTCAGACATCAAATCAGAAATAATAGCAATGATTCAAAATGGTGATGGCACAACACATGATGTAAGCAAATATCATATGAAATGGCTTGATGTAAATAGTGTATTCAATTCAGTTATTGGGAATGAATGTTTACTTGAGTATGAATGTGCATATGGAATTTGGATTTCTTTTGAAAAAGATGGTGATTATTGTAAAGCGATTAAATTAAATGGTATGGATAGTACTTATAAGGATTGTCTTACTAAATCAAAAGAGAGAATTGTTAATGTAATGGCGGGACTTGATGATAGTATGACTGATTTAGATAAAGCACTATATTGTTATGATAATATTGTTGTAAATACAACATATAGTAACGGAAAAGCCACATGTTATTATGGAGGAAATGTTTTGGCATATAATACTGGTGCTTGTGCTGGAATTAGTTCGGCATACAGATTACTTTTAAGAGAAGCAGGTATTGATGCAGTGCTTGTACAAAGTGGAGATATGAACCATGGCTGGGCAATGTTAAAAATTGGTGGACAGTGGTATCATGCAGATCCTACATGGGATAATACTAGATATTGTAGTAGCGGAAAAAAGACTTTATCAAGACATTATTTTATGAGAACTGATTCAGAATATAAAGGAAGTACACTTCTTAGAAAACACTATAATTGGACAGTTGCTGGTGGATACACTTCAACATCTACAAAGTATACCAACTGGTTTGTACATGACATTACAGTTCCTATGACATATAAGGATGGTTATTGGTACTATACAGATTCAAAAACTGGCCATTCTATGAAGGCAAAACTTGACGGGTCTGTTATAATAGATTTATCAAACTAAATAAAAAAGCATTCTGTTAATCAGAATGCTTTTTTAATTAAAAGGAGGCAAATTTTATGTCAGCAATATGGGGCGCAATCCAATTAAACAATGATAAAATAGAATCATCATTAATAAATAAAATGGAAAAACCATTTCATGAATATTGTATCGATAAATTTGAACATATATATGATTTATCAGTGGCAATGGGATGTGGAATTCAGTACTTTAATAAAGAGGCATATTTAGAAAAACTACCAATAAGCAGTGATAATGTCTATTTTGATGCTGATGTTGTACTTGATAATAGAGCTCAATTAATACATAAGCTAAATATTGATGAAAACAAAATACAAAACATTAGTGATGGCGAAATACTATTTAGGCTGATAAGTGAGTTTGGAGATTCGTGCCTTAATGATATATTAGGAGCATATACATTTGTCTATTATGATAAAAAAGAGGGGAAAGTTCGCTTAGTTTGTGATTCTGTTGGAAATAGAACATTATATTACAAGATTAAAGATAATGTATTGTATTATTCATCATTAATTGAAGGAATTAATGCAGTATGTCCATCAGAGTTAGATGATAAATGGTTTGTAGATTTTCTTGCAATGGATTTTACAAGATCATATGCAGATGATGAACAAACACCTTATATTGGAATATATAGAGTTCCTACAGCTTCGCAGGTTATTGTAACAAATTCTATGGTAGAAAAGAAAAAATACTGGAATCCTCTTGATAACATTAAAGTAAAGACATATAAAAATGATGACGAGGTAGAAAAAGAGTTTCAAGAGATATGGAGAGAAGCTGTTCGGTGTGTTATGAGAACAGAGGATGAAGTATCAATTTTATTAAGCGGCGGATTGGATTCTACTGCAGTAGCTTCAGAGGCCTCTCCATATTTGAAAGAGAAGAATAAAAAGTTGTATTCATATACCTCAGTACCTATAGATGAGCATGATTCTGTAAGAGGTGCAAGAATTGATGATGAGACAGATGATGTACTTAAGAGTGCAGAGTATTATGGCAATATTGTTCCCAAATTTATCAAATTAGAAGGTGTAAATTCATGGAATGGTTATGATAAGCAGATGAAAATACTTGAGATGCCATATAAGGCAAGCTTAAATGCCCTATGGATGCAGGAGGCATGTTTAGAAGCAAGAAAAAATGGCTCACGACTTTTACTTACTGGAGGATATGGAAATAATTGTTTGTCTTATTCTGGTGCACAGAGATATTGTAATTATCTTTTTAGAAAATTTCATTGGATTAAATTGTATAAAACATTATCTGATTTTGAAAAGACTATTGGATTATCAAAGAAAATGGCTATAAAAAAAGTAGTGCAGGATGTATTTGAAAAAGATGAGCTGCCTGATAATATATATTATGGCTCATATGTAAATCAGAAATATGCAGAAGAACTTGGGACAAATGATTTGTTGAATAAAATTCATAAGCAGGCATGTAGATCTTCTAAAGACTATGAAGCAAGATATGATGTAATGGTTGATTGGATGGGAATGAGACAAATTGGTGAACTTACAATGAAATTATCATTGTATTCCGGCGTATTAATCAGGGATCCATCAATAGACAAAAGACTAATCGAGTTTTGCATTCATCTACCTTTTGAACAGTTTGACAAGGCTGGTATTGATAGAAGACTTGTAAAATATTATTTGAGAAATCAAATTCCAGAGCATGTTAATCGTTTTGTGGGAAGAGGAAGACAGAGTGCTGACATGAAGCTTCGAATAGAGTTGGATTGGGATAACATATATGATGAGTGGTGCCAGTTATACAGACAATATGAAGATAATAAAATTGTTGATGTAAAAAAAGCACTAGAAGACTTAAAAGATAAGTCATGTATTGAGTCCTATGATACAGGCGATATAAACCGTCATGTATACACACTTAAAATGTTAGAATTTTATAAAAATCACAAAGTTGTTATAATTGTAGACAGATGATATTATATGTTGTATTATCCTATCTGTAAAAAAGATATTAAAATTTTTAGGAGGATATTTCAATGAAAAAGACATGGGCAAACGCAACAATCGAAGAGTTAACAATTAACAACACATTAGGTGGAGCAACTGTAAAGTCTGAGCATGATGGTGTTTGGATGCAGGATTCAGAAGGAAACTGGTGGGAAGCTACAGTACCTGTAGAGTCTAAATAATTTATTTTTGTTTAAAAACCAAGGCGATATGCCTTGGTTTTTGATTTTTGTGTGGATAATTACTAGATTAGAATTTATATTCATTTAAAAGCCAGGCATATTATTTGTAGTTGAGCACTTTTTTCGTAGATTTTTCAGCCCGGTGTGTACGTAAATACTTTCTGAAAAAACATCTACATGAAGGTGCCTGTTATGTTAGTTAATTTAATGGAAAGAAAGTAAGAACTAAAAAATTACAAAGTTGTTATAATTATAGACAAATGATATTATGTATTGTATTATCCAATTTGTAAGAAACAATGTTATAAATTTATGGAGGATATATCAATGAAAAAGACATGGGCAAACGCAACAATCGAAGAGTTAACAATCAACAACACATTAGGTGGAGCAAATGTAAAGTCTGAGCATGATGGTGTTTGGATGCAGGATTCAGAAGGAAACTGGTGGGAAGCTACAGTACCTGTAGAGTCTAAATAATTTAGAATATTGTTAGAAGTCAAGGCAATGTGCCTTGGCTTTTTTTCTTGAAATTTTTAGAGAGATATGTCATATTATCTATGGAGGGTAAGATATGTATTACTATTATATTTATAATAAAGTTGTTTGTTCAGATTTAAAAATTAGTGTCGCTCATGAAAATGTAATAAACAAATTAGCAGAAGTAGAAATCAAAGAAAATAAAGATTTGTGTTTTATTGATGAGCTTAATAAAAATGATATTAATCATAGTGTTGCTTGGAAAGCATTAGAGGATGACTGTGTTACATATTATATGAAAGATTATGGGGTATTTAAAATATCAAATGGTAATCTTATAGAATATCACTTATATGACGAAATACCACGCAGAGATTTTGTAGAAATATTTATACTAAACACCTGCTTCCCCCATATCCTTGTTCAATGCGACCAGTTTGCCATGCATGGAAGTGCAATTAGAATGGGAAATTCCAGCATAATTGTCAGCGGAGCCAGTGGTTCAGGAAAGTCAACATTATCTGAGGTGCTAATAAAGAAATATGGTCAATTCTTATCAGATGACGTTGTATTAATAGAGCAAAAAGATGACAAAATCTATGCGTTACCATCATTCCCATACCGAAAACTATGCGCAGATGCCGCAGAACATTTTGGTTATGACAAGGAAAAAACAATTCCGATAGAAGAAAATGACCGAAACAAGGTAGTGGTAGTTGCAGAAGATGATTATTGTTCTACAGAAATGCCGCTAGGAGCTATTGTTGTCATAAAACCAGATGACATCGAAGAAGTGTCAATCCGAAGAATTGTGGGAGCTGAAAGCTTAAAATATATCATTGATAATTTATATCAGATTGCTTCATACGGTGACAGAAATATACCAGCACCAGTTACTGCAAAAATAATGAAAATGGCGCAAACAGTTCCTGTATATGAATTATCAAGACCAAACGGTAAAATGACTGTAGAAGAGCAGATGGAATTATTGGAGAAAACATTAGAAATATGATAAAAAGATGTTTTAGAGCCTTGGTCGATTTTATTCGACTAAATGGTGAAAAGAAGATGACAATATTAGCATATATCTATGCTGCATATTATCGTTTCAAAATTAAATTTGTTCCAATGAAAAAAATTGAAAAGAAGATGGGAACAAGAGGCATAGAATCTACAAGAGATGTTTCTGTCGAGGATTATCGAATAGCAAAACTTGTAGCATTCCATGTTAATAGAATTACTAAACATACTCCATGGGAAAGTAAGTGCTTTGTGCAAGCACTTACTGCACAAAAGCTCTTACTAAATAATGGAATTGAATCCACATTGTATATGGGAGTAAAACATGAAGATGGTGTTATGAAAGCCCATGCATGGTTAAGATGCGGAGGCCTATATGTAACAGGTGGAACAGGAACGGATTTTGCACAGGTTGCGAAATTTGTTAAACCAATAAAGAAAAAGTAAAAAAGGAGTTCGTTTTATAAAGCGAACTCTTTTTTAATGCTCATTAATTTGGTATAATTATTTTGGATATTTTTAGTTATACGAGGAGTAGTGTTTATGAAGAAGAGAAAAAAAATTACGGCTATGATATGTTCAGCCCTTATCATATCAAGTCTTGCAGCTTGTGGAAATGAAAAACAGGCATACTACCTAGAACAACAGACAAAACCATCAAATCATGATGTTGAAGTTAAAATAGAGGACATTACAGAAACTACTGAAGCAGATGAGTGGGAAAGTGCACAAACCGCATTTGATAATATCAATGTTGGCTGGAATTTAGGAAGTGCCTTGGAGTGCTATAAAGGAGATACTCAGACTATAAGCACACAGTCTTTGGAAACTTCATGGGGAATAACAGCAACAACAAAAGAGACAATAGATGCTATAGCCGCTCAAGGTTTTGGCATGGTCCGAATTCCTGTTACTTATACAAACTATATGGATGAAAATGGAAATATACAGGAGTTCTGGCTTGATAGAGTAGAAGAGGTTGTAAATTACGTTATAGATAATGATATGTATTGTGTGATTAATGTGCATCATGATACAGGAAGCAAGGGATGGATTGTAGCAGAACAGGACTGTTACGACAATAATAAAGACAAAATAGTAAATATGTGGACTCAGATTGCAAACAGATTCAAGGATTATGATGAGCGTTTAATGTTCGAAGGCTTCAATGAAGTCTTAGATTCTGAACAGAAATGGTCTGATGCAAAAGATTCAGCATATCAGGTTATGAATGAATATAATCAGCTATTTGTAGATACAGTAAGAGCAACAGGCAAAAATAATGCATACAGAAATCTTATAGTTAATACCTATGCAGCAAAATCTGAAAATAAATCAATAAATAACTTTGTTTTGCCTGATGATTCGGTAGAAAATCATATTGCAGTAGGGGTTCATATTTATTGTGGATATGATAGTATAGCCTGGTTTATGGACAATTTAAAACCGTTAACCAATAAGGATATTCCAATTTTTGTTGGAGAATTTGGTATTCAGGCAAAAGATAATACTGTTGAAAATAGAGTAAAATTTGTTGAAACATTTTTAAATGAAGCCTCAAGCAAGAATATTACCTGTGCCTGGTGGGACGATGGTTTTCAGCAAGAAGGGGCAGAGAATGTCTATAACTTTGCCTTAATAAATAGAAAGACATATGAGTGGTTTTTTCCAGAAATAGTTGAAGCATTGACAAGAGAGGGTAAAGGGGCTAGATAAGATGGAAAAAGACAAGATTCAAATAGAAGATGAATGGAAATTATATATGTACTTATTAAGATGTGCAATATGGAATGAAAAACCAGAAGAAAGCACTATGGATAAGTACAAAGCAGTGTCTGCAAACAATTTGATTGAGCATTCAAAGGATAGGGCACAGAGACTATTATTACAAAAATATATAAAAATATTTGCAGACTACAAAGGAGAAGAACTTGCAGATTCATATAATGGAGAGTTATTTGCAATAATTAAAAAATATGAATTCTATAAAAATATAAGAATAGTTCTTGATAAAGCCAAAGAAAATGGTATAAAACTTGTAGTGTTTAAAGGCTGTGTTTTAGCTGATTTATATCCAGAGTATGTAAGACGCTATTCATGTGATACTGATTTTTATGTGGAAAAATCCCAGAACGCTCAAGCAATAGCTATGATTGAAGAATTAGGGTATGTAATTAATGAACACTCAAATTCAGAGGTTACAGTTTTTTATAGCGAAGAGAAAGAACATACAATAGAGTTACATACATGTCTGTGGGAGGATTATGAAGGTCGACAGTTGGACATACTTGAAAGCTTTAATCTCACAGCACCTGATAGTCTTATTAATATAACAGCCTGTGGAATGGATGTTACGACATTAGGCTACGAAAATCATCTGATATATCAGATTTTCCATATCATCAAGCATTTTTCCCTTGAAGGAATTGGAATAAAATATCTTGCTGATATTACATTATATGTAAGTAAATACGGTAAAGAGATTGATATGGAGCATTTTTGGAAGTGTATGGACCAGCTTAGATATACCAAATTTGCATATTCATTATTTGTTCTGTGCGTAGAGTTTTTGGGGATGGATGATACAATTCTCAAATATAGAAACATCTCATATGGTGATGAGATGACAGCATTTTTTCAGGATTTTTTATGTGCAGGAGAGATGTATGCGGACAAGACTGCCAGTTGGCAGATAATGGGAATGATGACTCCGTATTTTACAGGGCAGAGAGGAACTGCTAATTCTTCATTTAAGAGAAAATTAGAGATTATTTTCCCAAAGGCAGATGATTTGCCGGATGAACTTGCTTATGCCAAAAAGAATAAAATACTCCTTCCGGTTGCATGGATTCATAAAATAATAAATTATTTGAAAAAGTACCATCAGAATAAAAGTACCTGGTATTCTGCTGGTGAGAAACTTGATGTAGCAGAGCACAGGCTTAAACTTATGAAAGACATGGGATTAATATGAAAAGATTAATAAGAAAGACTAAAAAGTATTTGGATGATAGAAATGTACATACAAGTTATTTGAAATGGCTGATGTCATATTCTGTTCCATATATTCCAAGAATTGTATTTATAATGCTATTAAATTTAGCCGGAACAGGTCTTGGTCTTGCAATGACTCTTGTTGCAAAAAAAATCATTGATGATGCAGGAAGTGGATTTACAGTATGGCAGCTTTTAGTGGCTTATCTTGGAATAGTTGTAGTTATTCAGATTGTTGAGGTTATTGTTACTTTAATATCTACAATGCTCAACGAAAGATTTTCATTTGGTATAAGAAAACAATTATATGAGAAAATAATTAATTCCCATTGGCTCGATGTTAAAAAATATCATACTGGAGATTTAATGACAAGACTAACCAGTGATGCAGGGAATATTGCAGATGGAGTTATTTCCACAATCCCTAATATAATAAAACTGATTGTTGAACTTATAGTTGTATTCTTTACTTTATTTTATTTCTCCCCATTTCTTGCATGCCTGGCATTAATGGTGGCGCCAATTTCTGCTATAGTAAGTTTCTGGTTTGGAAGAAAATTAAAAAGACTTACTGTAAAAGTACAGGAAACAGAGTCGGCATACAGATCTTTTTTGCAGGAGAGTATGGCAAATCTTTTGATAGTAAAAGCATTTAGAAACGAGGCCTATTCTACAGAGCGACTTGTGCAACTTCGAGAGGAGCGATTCTACTGGGTATTTAAAAAGACAAAATTTGGACTTGTCAGTTCTACAACTATGTCTATGGCTTTCCAGATTGGATACATTGCCGCATTTTCATATGGTGCAATTCAGATGTCGCAGAACCTTATTACATATGGAACAATGTCAGTTTTCCTTACACTTGTTAACCGTGTTCAGGCCCCGGTGCTTCAGCTTGCACAGCAGATACCGAAAGTGGTGTCAGTAATTGCATCATCAGGACGTGTAATGGAACTTGAAAGAATACCTGCTGAAGAGCATATTGATAAACATGAATTAACAGATAATATTGGTGTAAAGGTTGACGAATTATCATTTGGATATGTAGCTGATGAGGCTATTTTCGACGATGCAATGCTAGATGTAAAGCCAGGAGAATTTGTAGCCATTATCGGAGAATCTGGAATTGGAAAAACAACCCTCATCAGACTTTTAATGTCATTTATGTCTGGTACTAGTGGAAGTATTACATACTACGACAAAGAAGGAAAAGAAGAACGTTCAAATGCTTCAAGCCGTGATTTTATATCATATGTACCACAGGGAAATACATTATTCAGTGGAACGATAAGAGAAAATATCCGAATGGGTAAACTTGATGCAACAGAAGAAGAGATGATAGAAGCTCTGAAAATGGCAGCGGCATATGATTTCGTTATGGAATTACCAAATGGAATCGACACTGTAATTGGAGAGCGTGGCCATGGAATTTCAGAAGGACAGGCGCAGCGTATTGCAATAGCAAGAGCTCTCATCAAGAAGGCTCCATTCCTTATATTGGACGAGGCAACATCATCGCTTGATCCGGCAACAGAGCTTAAGGTTTTAAAAGGTGTTCAGGAGCTTACTCCAAGACCTACCTGCCTTCTTATAACACACCGCCTGTCAGTGCTTGAATATTGCGATAGACAGATAAAGATTGATAATCATAAGGTTGTTAATGTGGAGAATGATTAATGAATAGAAGATTTTCAGATGAAAAGATGGACAAGTGGCTTACAATAATCGGAAATGCGGTTAGTGGTGTAAGCTTAGATGATATATCGATTAAACCTGATAATTTTGATTGGATGGAATTTTTCAAAATATGCCTGAATAATAATGTGACAGCATTTGTATATACTGCAATAAACAACTCTAAAGTTAAAAATGATGTGTCTTCTGAAATTTTGCAAGAGTGGAAGCAGGTATCACAAAGTATAATGAAGAGGCAGATTATGACATATGTGCAGCTTAGAAATGTTTTATCTGCTTTGGATGGTCAGCTATTAGTATTTTTTAAAGGTGTTGTTTTGGCAAATCTGTATCCGAATTATCTTGAACGTTCAAGCTGTGATTCTGATATCTGGGTTCCACAGGAGCAGTATGAAAAGACACAACAGTCACTATTGGATTTAGGATATGTAAAGAATGAAGAATCATCGAAACCACAGGTGGGAGTATATTATCACAGTCAATTCAGACATACTATAGAGCTTCACATTTTTTTGTGGGAAGATTATACAGGAAAGAAAATTGACATTTTATCATCTATGGACCTTACAAAAAGGGAAAGTTTGATAGAAATTGATGCATGCGGAATGCATTTTACTACATTAGGACATACGGAACATTTAATATATCAGATGTTCCATATAATTAAACATTTTTCACTGCAGGGAATTGGAATAAAGTATCTTGCAGATATTTCATTATTTATAAACGCATATGAAAGTCAGATTGACTGGAATAGATTCTGGAATAGCATGGACAGACTAGGATATACAAAATTCTGCAATAACTTCTTTGATATCTGTAGTAAATATTTCCATATGTGCAGTGTGACGCAGGAAGAAAATAAAGCACAGTGGAAATTAACAGATGATAAGCTTTGGGCCTTTATAGAAGATTTGTTCATGAAGGGTGTAATCGAGGAAGGCTCTGCTAACTGGCAGATATTTGGAGCAATGACACCATATTTTACAGGTGAATATAGTGCACCAAAGGAAGAATGGAGAAAGAAGCTTTTAATTCTTTTTCCTAGCAGAAAGAGCCTGCCAAATAATTATGGATATGCAAAAAAATGTCCATTGCTTTTACCAATAGCATGGATACATAGATTTATTTTGTTTGCTATTCACAGGAGAGAGGACAAAGACACTACGTATAATGCATCACAAAAAATGAATGTAACCAATTATCGACTTCAAATGATGGAGAGCATGGGACTTATGGAGGAATAAAATAGTGTTTTATTACAGGATGTATGGTCTGTTAGTCTGTTCAGAGATTGAAATAAATGCGGGCTATCCGGAGAATGAGGGGCAACCAGATGTGATAGTCAGGATGATTCGCCCGGATGAGACAATGCCAGAGGTACATGTGGTAGACAGAGAATATGGAGTTATAAGATTAGCAGATAACACTTATTTTCTGATAAAAAACGGGTCAGAAATTATAATAAAATCAAATGATAAAACAGACTGGTTTAAAGCTACTCAGTTTATTGCTACAGAGTGTTTGCCTGCAATTTTATTTCAAAGAGGAATATTTACCATACATGGAAGCTGCATAGAAATAATGGATGGTTCAGTAGTAATTACAGGAGCATCTGGAGCAGGAAAGTCTTCTCTTGCCAGTGAATTTTTTGATGCGGGATATAGATTGATGGCGGACGACACAGTTGGAATATCTGTTGATGAGAATGGGGTATACACTATTCCGGCATTTCCTCAGAGAAAACTTGTTGGAGATATGGCTGAACGCATGGGCTTAGATAAAGCAAAGCTCATTGATTTAGGAGAAGACAAACCTAAATATGCAATTAATGTTGATTCACAGTTTTGCACACAAAAAAGACAATTCAAAGCATTGGTTCAAGTCTGTAAATATCAAGGTGAAACTGTTGAAATAGAAGAGGTAACAGGGGCAGAAAAACTTCGATTTCTTATGAATACTTCATATGAATATATGCTGTATGCTAATGATAAGCTGCATAAGAATGAGATTGTTGAGATGGTAAAAATATGTAATGAGGTACCATTTTATATGGTATTAAGACCAGAGACAGGATACACTACAAAAGAGCAAATGAAATTAATTATTACAAAGTTGTAATAATTATTGAGCAAATAAAAAGGCAAGTCTATACTTTATCGGGTTAGGGGGGCATTAATAAAATAGGAGTGATTTTTGTAGAGTGTTTAAAATGAATAATAAATCTAAATCAAAATATCTAATTTTTATTATATGTGCCTTGTTATCACTTGTTATCACATATTTCAGTTCTGGAATTATTTTGTCAAAATTAAATATCCACGAGTTCAATAATGAGTCGGCATCGATTAAAATTAAGATGTCAGATCAAAGTAATAAGCAGTCTTATGGAAGGGAAATGAGAATAGTTTCTCTTACTATAAACGGGGATAAATTAAATTTGTCTGATTATGCTAATGATGATTGGGTATGGCATGAAGAATGGGGCTATATTTTATACCAGCAGGGAAACTCGGATTTTGAGATAAATCTAAATGAGCCATTACGTTCTTTTGCAATGGAGTATGTAGAGCAGGAAGGATCGGGAAATGCAATATTATATTGCAATAATGAAGAAGCCTGCAAATTGAATATGTATAGAAATGAATGGAAAAATAAAACAATCACACTATCATATATTTCTAATACTAGTAAATATTTTTTGTGCTGTGATATTTTTCTTGCCACATTTTTAGTGTTATCTTTGCTTTTAAATATGATAAGCATGATATTAAACCCACAGCCAGAAATTAACAGTGTAAAAAGCAATCTTACAATGTTTGATTTGGCAAAAGGAATTGGTATTATCTTTATTATCTTAGGACATACCAGGGAGTTAGTCTTTGGAAGTTCATTAGGAAGTGGTGCCAAAGTAGAAATTTTATCTGCCATAATAGGTTTGTTCTTTTTGTATGGTTTATTACCAATGTTCTTTATTGCCAGTGGATATGGTTTTCGTATTTCAAATCCAAAAAATACATTAAAAAAGCAATTGTACTTTTTGTTTAAACCATATGTAATTGTTGCATTTTTTACATTATTAGTTTCATTACTCAGACTATTGTTTTCTTCTGCATATAAGCTTGAAGATTTTTGGTGGACCATGTTACCGTTTGCATTTGCTAATGCACATGAAGGTAAAATTGGAAACATTGCCATTAATTCAATAGGACCAGTATGGTTTGGTCTGGCATTGGGAATTGCATGGATATTGATGAATGCTATTTTAAATGTAAAGAATAAGAAAATACAAAATATTCTGCTTGTTTTAATGCTAATTGCAGGATATGTTTTCTACAAATTCGATTTGTATTTCTATTCACTTGCACAAATTGTATCAGTATTCTGGTTTATTTTTGCCGGATATATTATTCGCGAGAAAAAGATATTTATAAAAGAAAATAAAAAGACAAGAGTAGCATATTTTGTCGGAGCAATAGTATTTATAATTTTGGCAATATTCAATGGATTTACTATCAATATAGCGACAAATAATTGGGGGAATAATTATGTTATTGCCATGATACTTAGTATTATAAGTGGAATAATTATTCTCAGATTATTTTTAGCTTTTAATCAGTATGCCATTGGTAAATTTAAATTAATAAAGGAAATTGGAAGAAATACATACATAATTTTTTATATTCATGCTTTTGAATATCTTGCACTTCCTTGGGGTGAAATTGTCGGTCTTTTACCAGACGATAAGATTATTAGGTTTATAATTATTACGCTTTTAAGATGTTGGGTGATTTTTACAATTTACAAAGTGATTGGATTGATTAAAATATTTAAACACAAAAGGAGATAAAACATGAGTGTTAAAGAGAAAATTATTGACATTATTAAGAACGCAACAGATATAGAAAATATAGAAATGGATAGCAATTTGATGGATGATCTGGAGTTATCTTCGTTAGAAATATTTACTATGTTTTCAGATATAGAAGATGAATTTGGAATAAAAATTCCAACTGATGAGATTGAAACAATTTCAAGTATTGAAGATATTGTAAGAATAGTAGAGGAAAAAGTCGGATAATGATAAAGAATTTTGTAGAACTTCTTGATTGTTCTGTTGAGAATAATAAAGATGGGATAATGTTTGAATATTTATCGGAAGACTTTAAAATTCAAAAAGTGACATTTGAGAGTTTTTATGCTCAGGTAAATAGTATTGTAGATTTCATTAAATCCCAAAATATTAAAAATGAAAAAATTGGTCTTTGTATGAAAAATTCATACCAGTGGTTTGCATACTATTATGCTATAGTTGCATCTGGAAATGTTGCAGTACTTGTGCCAATAGAGGCTGAAAATGAAGCTCAGGAGAGAATGCTAAACAATACACAAACAAAGTATTTATTTAAGTCATCAGACTATAAGTATAATATAGAAAGTGTTTTTGATGTTTGGTTTGATATTCCGGAAACTCAGGGAAAAATTGTAGCCTGTGAAAATAATATAGAAGATTTGGCAACTATCGTTTTTACATCTGGAACTACTGGAAATGAAAAAGCAGTTTGTCTTTCATATAAAAATTGTTTATTCGGTGCAAATTCCTCAATGGCTCAGCAATCAAGTGGAAATAAAAAAGACAGAAGAATGTTTGTTTTGCCTTTTGCACATATTGGCGGAGTAAATATTTTATCATTATTAGCTACCGGAATTACAATTTGCATTTTAGAAGAGCCAAAATATTTTTTGAAAAGTTTAAAGATATACCAGCCAGACGTTGTTATAGCTGTTCCAATGTATATAAAACTTATGGTGAAAAATATCATAAAATATGGAAAAGAAGCTGTGGTAGGAAACAACTTATCAGCAATTAGCTGTTCAAGTTCAATTTTAAATCAGGAAGATGCCCAGAAAATTCTTTCTAATGGTATTTCATTAATAGATGTTTACGGACTGTCTGAAACAACTGGTGTAGGAACATATAAATGCTATATTGGAAACACAAATAAAACTCATGGTGGTGCCTATGATGGAGTTTGTGTTGAAATAATTGATGGAGAAGTGGTTCTTAGTGGCGATTTTGTAATGATGGGATATTACAATGATCAGAATGCTACTGATGAAATTTTAAAGAATGGAAAAATCCATACTGGTGATGTAGGGCATTGGGAAGAAGATGGTTCATTAAGAATAATTGGCAGAAAGAAGAACCTTATTATTTTATCAAATGGTGAAAATATTAGTCCTGAGAGTATTGAAAATGAGATTTCAAAGTGTCAAATAATAAAAGAATGTCTCGTTTATCAGAAGGATGATAAGATTTGTATTGATATAGTATTGAATAAAGAATCAGACAAAGAGCAGGCTTTAACTTTTGTAGAAGAATATAACAAACAAATAAGTTTTAATAAAAGAATTCTTGGAATAAATTTTGTCAATGAAATAAAAAGAAATTCTATGGGTAAAGCTAAAAGATAATAGAAATTAAGGATAAAGGATAACGGAGTATTATGGTATATTCATTTTTTGAAGAAATTGCAAAAAAATATTCTGATAATGTTGCACTTTCTTGTATTGATAATAAAGAAATAACATATAATCAGTTATTTGAAGACATAAAAAAAGTATCTGCATATTTGAGTACTATTAAAGATAATGAAATCATTATTATATGTAATAACACATATAAGTGTATATTACGCATATATGCCGGATTATGTGTGGGGAAAAGAGTCATACTATTAGATCCCAATAATAGACTAGAAGATATAAAAGACATAATTGAATTTTGTGATACAAACAAAGTTTTTATTTCTGAAAAGGAAAAAGCATTTAAAGAACAATTATCGAAATATGACTTGTCATTTTTTGAGGAAGAAATACAGGATAACATTTGTGAAAACTATAAAGATGGCGAGGCTGTATTTTATACTTCGGGAACATCAAATAAATCAAAGGGCATTATTTTGACAGGTGAGAATATAATAAATAGATGCAGTCGCTCATCAAAAATATTGGCAATGTCAGTCAGCGGAGATATTTATGTTCCTGTTTCATGTTCACATGTGTTTTTTAATAGTGTAATTACCTTTTTAAATCAGGGAAGAAGAATATTTGTTGGAACGATTCGAAAAATTGTCAAAGACGTTCAAAAGTATAAACCATCTATTCTTATTGCATCACCAAATATCTTTTCTACATTGGTAGAACATAGCGATAATCTGGAATTTGTAAAACTGATAATTCTTGGTGGAAGTAAGTGTGATGAAGTAACCAAAGAAAAAGCTGATTCTTTGGGTATTCTGTTACAGAATTTATATGGGGCAACAGAGCTGGGCGGTTCTATTGCTATGACTGTACCTGGCGGAAAAATAAATGAATTCTATCTTTCTAAAGATGTAAAAGTTTATTATGAAGATGATAAAATTGCAGTTGAGACGGATACATTGATGAAAGGTTATTATCATAATGAAGAATTGACCAATGAAGTATTAGCTGGTAATAAGTACTATATTAGTGATGAACTTGTTAAAAATCCTAATGGTACATATAGTATTTTAGGTCGCAAAGATAACGTTATTGTAATGAATAATGGAATGAAATTATCTATTGAAGACATTGAATTTAATATCAAGAAACAAATTACTCAAATAGAAGAAGTATGTATATTATATGTTGATGATAAAATAATTGCGATTGTTAATACAAAGGGTGATTCGAAAGAGGTTGTGGAGGAGTTGAAGTCTTTTAACAAAAATCAACCATTTTTTGCAAAAATCCAGGAAATCTACTTTAATAGAGACGGATTTGAATATACATCAATTGGTAAACTAAAGAGAGGAAAAGTTCAGGAAGAATTTGGACAAGGAAAATATGAAAGAGAATATATGTAAATTTATTGCAAATACATTAGGAATTGATATAAATAAAATTGAAATGGATACACATCTGATTAATGATTTGGATTTAGATTCATTTACTTTAGTTAACCTGATTGGTGACTTAGAGGATGAGTTTGATGTATTTTTTACAGAGGGTGAGATTAATTCTATTCAAACAGTTGGAGATATAGTCAATTATATTGAGGAGAATAGTTAAAGTGGAAAAAGTAAGTAGTGGTTTTTATATTTATGGAGATTCTGATAATCAGAATTTAATGGTTTTAAATATAGAGTTAGCTGATGAAATTAATCCTCAAAAAATGGAAGAAGCAATTAATAAAGCTCTTTTGATACATCAAAATATAAAGGTAAAATTAGTTTGGGAAAATAATAACTTTTATTTTGAACAAAATGATAAACCATTTTATATTACCCAAAAAGAAAAAGTGACATTAATCACAGATACAAATGATTATTTATTTGGCGTAACTATCAAAGGGAACGAATTTATTATGTATATGTCGCATGCTCTTGCTGATGGTGATACGATGTCACCTTTTATTAAATGCTGTATTTTATACTATTATTCATTGCTTGGTATAAATGAGTTTGATGAAATATTAGAACAACGAAGTAAAAAATATACTAATATGCAAAAATATCAAAATCCATATGAGTTAGAGAAATTAAAAGAAATTAAGTTAAATAAAGAAACCGTCAAAAATGATAATCTGAGATTTTCAGATTTAAAATCTAGCAGAAAACAATATGTTGAAACATTAAAAGTAAGCCATGATAAACTTACCGATTTGGCGAGAAGCTTTGAATCTGATAAAATGTTTACAATTTTGGCAATATTAGCTGATGCTATTCTCGAAATAGAAGAGAGTGGTGAAAATGTTTCTGCCTATATTGCTATGGATATGAAAAGAGCATTGGGAATAAGATTCGCAACACATGAATGTATCTCCCATAATAGATTATGTCTGGGAAATGATGCTAATCTTTCTTTAGAGGAGCGTGCGAAAGCTTATCAGAAAGCATGGAATGATTCAGAACCTCAAAAAAGAGGCTTAGAAGCATTCAGAAGTAGTTATGAAATTGTAAAGACTTTTCAAAAAGACAAGATAGGTTATTCGAAAAAGAATATTTTGTATAAGCATTTATGTGATATACAAATTATGAATCAGGATACATTTTCTTTTAGTATGATGACATTTATTAATCAGCATGAAAATTTGAAGAAATATGTTAAATCATTGTATGCATATGGAATCAATCTTGTAACAGATATTCTTTTTGAGATTCATCAAGTCGGAGACCTTGAGTGTCTTACAGTTACATACTGTGAAGAGGCAGATAAATATATACAAAATATTGTAAAGAAATTTGATGATTTAGGAATACTTGAATCAAATAAAAAAATTGATATTCCTCAAGTTGGTATAGACATAAGTAAAGTACTTTAAACTTAGCTGTATTTTCTTGATGTGGTAATCCAAAGCATCATTGGAATGGTAATGGCTATGGTCATAGCATTAGCAATGGTAAAGGTCATACTGATAAGTAACATAAATTTTAATAGTATTTTTGAAGAGGCTAGGAATATAGTCTCTTCTTTTTTGTTATTATTGTAATGTGGATAAAAATGTGATATGGTCATATAGTACTATATATAATATGTTTTATAAGGAGATAAAGATGAAGAAAAAATGGAATAAGCCAGAAATAAATGAAATAAACATCTGTGAGACAGCAGATACAGGGTGGGGGGGTGATAATTTAGCAGGCATGTCAGGAATTAATACAGTTCCGGATTCACCAAAGCCAGGAGAACTGCCTAATCCAAGGCCAGGAAAACCAATAAAGCCAGGAAACAATGGTAATCACTTTGGACATAATAAGCGGTAAGAAAAAGGCAGAGACTAAATGTCTCTGCCTTAAATATTAGATTTTTCTATTCCAATGTAATAAATTTATTTTCCTGCATCTGAGTAAGAAATGCTACAATACTTTTCATACATTCTTCCTCGTCAACATCATATAATTCTAATAATTTGTTCTTTACTTCCCCAACAGTTGTTTCACTCTGAATATTTTCCCAAATATCAACGGCTGACCCCTTCAACATATAATATTTTCCAGTTTCAAAATCAATCATTACTTTATCGCCCGCAAGATCTGTAACATCCATTGGTTTAATGAGTGTGATTTTAGTGTTATCTGTCATTTTTAGCCACTCCCTTCTCTAGATAAAGAAATTATACTATACACTACGAAACTTTTCAATTTATTTGTCCGATAAATTGGTATAAATTGGAATATTTATAAAAAAGCTTGTAAAGACCCCATATTCGCTCTCGCAAGTGATGCTTCCATCATGTAATTTAACGATAGATTTTACAATAGATAATCCAAGTCCATGTCCTTTGTTTTGTCCAGGTGTTCTGGCATCCTCAACCATGTACGAACGGTCAAAAATATGTTCAATATGTTCCTGTTTGATTCCGATGCCTGAATCCGTAATTTTAATACAAATCATATTGTCTGAAACCGGGTATGCAGAAAGAGCAATAGTGTCATTATCTTTTGTAAACTTCAATGCATTCATGAAAAGATTGTTGATTACTGTAGTAAATA
This sequence comes from Agathobacter sp., assembly GCA_036309425.1. Classification (GTDB taxonomy): domain Bacteria; phylum Bacillota; class Clostridia; order Lachnospirales; family Lachnospiraceae; genus Roseburia. The sequence goes on along the minus strand of JAXJTU010000103.1, from coordinate 8,023 downwards.
AATCAGGGTCTAGGTTTACATCATATGGCAGTTCGACCGGAATATCCAGTGCAAGATCACGTTTGGAAAAAAGTTCATCAGCCTCAAACATATAGAAAATATCTTCAAGAAATAATCCAAGATTAACAACCTCTGGATGAAATGGAATTCTTTTTGCATCGATTGAGGCAAGTGTGAATATATCATTTACCATTTTTTCCATCTGTGAAATACGTTTGTATACTAAATCTAATTCTTTATGAATCTCTTCTTTTGATTCGGGCTGGTGAATTAGCATGGATTCGATAGAACTTTTGGCCAGTGCTACAGGAGCTCGAAGATCATGTGAAATATTTAGAAATAGTTCTTTTTGCTGATTATGAATATCTGTAAGCTCTTTGTTAGCATGCTGCAATTTCACAGAAGTTTCATACAAAGCTCTATTTAATTCTTCAGAAGATAATTCGGCTGGTTTGAATATGTTTTTTATCTTTTTTTTGATAGGCATAATTATTCTCCTTATTATTTTGGAACAAACTTATAGCCTTCAGACCATTCTGTCTGGATAAAGTCTGACAAACCTGCATATGATTTGAATTTTTTGCGGAGTCGGCTTGCGGTTACAGTAATAGTTCTGCGGTCAGCAATTGTGTATGAACCCCATATTTTATTACCAATATCTTCAAAGCTTAGTACAATATTGGGATTAGTAACAAGATAATGTAGTAATTCGTATTCGCGATTGGATAATGGAATAGGCTCTTCGTTATAGTAAGCAGTATGTGAAACCAAGTCCAAAATCAGTGGTGGATACTCAATAGTAGAAGAAGTTGGATTTGAAACGTTAATTAGTGTATTTCTTCTGAGCTGTACCTGAATACGTGCTGATAACTCGCGGAAACTGTAAGGCTTTACCACATAATCATCACCGCCATTTAATAGTCCGTTTATTTTGTCATTTTCTTCTCCGCGACCAGTCAGAAAAATAATTGGTGCGTTTGAAAACTTACGGATTTCCTTGCATGTTTCAAAACCATCCATATCAGGCATCATAACATCTAGTATGATGCAGTCTGGTGCAAATTCTTTAAGTATTCTAAGTGCCTGTTTTCCCGCTGTTACAGCCTTAACATCATAGCCCTCCTGAATAAAGAATTTCTTATTTACAAGTAAAAATTCTTTGTCATCATCTATAAATAATAATTTATTCATATATTTTTTCTCCTATATTGTATAAATTATAGCAAATGAAAGGCTGGTTTGTCACTAAAATCTGTATCATAATACTGTTTTATGGTGAATATAAGAATTTATGAGTTTACTAATTGAAAAAAATCGTATATAATCTGTGGGTAAGGACGGCGAAGTTTTTTACATTCGCCGTTTTCGTATGAAATACACAAGGAGGCAACTTTTATGTCAAAGGTAGATGTAGTACTCGGATGCTTTTATGGCGATGAGGGAAAAGGAAAGGTAATAGATCATCTGGGAGTGGATGCTGATGTTGCAGTCAGAGCTACTGGTGGAGATAATGCAGGACACACAATCAAGGTAAATGGTGTTAAATATGCAATGCACCTTATTCCATCAGGTCTTCTATCAGGGCATACAGTTGGAGTTATTACTAATGGTGTAGTGCTCAATCCTGAAGTTTTAATCGCTGAGATTAATAATTTAAAAGATCATGGTTATGATGTAGATAAATATCTTAAGATTTCTGATAAAGCACATGTGATTTTCCCATATCACAGAATGCTTGACCTTGCATTAGAGAAAGCAAGAAAATCAAATAAGATTGGAACAACAGGTAAGGGAATTGGACCATCTTATTGTGATAAATTTGAAAGATCTGGAATTCGTATGGAGGATTTATATGCTCCTAATTTCAAAGAAAAGCTTATGGAGATGACGGAATCGAGACTTGCATTACTCAAGCATTACGATCCAGAGACAGATTATGATTCAACACTTAAGTTTGATGAGATGTATGAGACATATACGAATTATGCAGCTCAGCTTAAAGTTTATGTTTGTGATACAATTACATACCTTCACAAGGCTCTTGAAGAGGATAAAAAAGTGGTAGTAGAAGGTGCTCAGGCAACACTTCTCGATATTGATTTTGGATCATACCCATTTGTTACATCATCAAATCCAACAATCGGAGGTATCCTTACAGGTACAGGATTATCTGCTACAGATATCGGTAATGTTTACGGTGTAATTAAGGCATACTCAAGTCGTGTTGGAGAAGGTCCATATGTAACAGAGTTGTTTGATGAGACAGGTGACAGAATCCGAGAGCTTGGTCACGAGTATGGAACTACAACAGGACGTCCTAGAAGATGTGGATGGCTTGATTTAGTAACACTAAAATATGCCAAGAGAGTTAATGGATTAACAGCATTATCAATCAATCATCTCGATACAATTGGAAATTTTGACAAAATTAAGGTATGTGTAGCATACGATGTTAATGGTGTACAGACAGAAGATTTCACAACTAATCTGGATGTATTAAACAATGCAAAGCCAGTATACAAAGAATTTGATGGTGGTTGGAGCGATATTTCTTCATGTAAGACATTTGAGGAGTTACCTGAGAATGCACAGAAATATGTGAAATTTATTGAAGAATATATTGGTATCCCAGCTAAGTTTATTGGTACAGGTGCTGAGCGAGAGGCTATGATTGTAAGATAAGACTTTATAAGAGCTAAGTATTATATACCTAGCTCTTTTGTTTTGTATGCAATTTATGAAAAGATAAATTATCAGAAGTAAAAATTGAGGTAAAAATGAAAAGAATATTTGCAATTTTAGGAGTAATACTATTAGTAGCATTGTATGTAATAACATTTATTATGGCAATAACAGATAACACTTCAACAATGAGAATGTTTGAGGCAGCAGTAATAGCAACAATAATTATTCCAACACTTATGTGGATATATGCTTTTATATATCGCCTTTTAAACAAAAATAATGATTCTAAAAATGACAAATTGACGAAATAAACTCTTTTTGCTATAATGACATAAGTGTTTTTAAGACATTAAAATAATCGATAAGATAAAGGTGGGAATGAAATGGCTTTATTACAGGATTGGCATGCAATTGCCTATAATGAGAAAGCAAACCAGCAGGAACTTCAGCGTTTCTGGAATAATTATTTTCTTCTTGAAAAGGGGATATATGAGCAGCTTCTTACTAATCCGGATGAGGTAGTAGAAGGAACTGTTAAGGAATTAGCTGAGAAGTATAATATTACAGTAATGGAGATGACAGGATTCCTCGATGGAATCAATGACAGCCTTGTAACTCCAAATCCAATCGAAGAGATGGATGAGGATACAAAGGTAAGTCTTGCATTTGATAAGGAAAAGCTCTATAAGAACATGGTAGATGCTAAGGCTGACTGGTTATATGAACTTCCAATGTGGAATGACATATTTGATTCTGAGACTAAGAGAAGACTTTACTTAGAGCAGAAGAAGTCTGGTACAGTAGTAGTAGGAAAGAAAGTAGGACGTAACGATCCATGTCCATGCGGAAGCGGTAAGAAATATAAGAAGTGTTGTGGTAAATAAATCACAATAAATACATACGATAACACGTCGAAGAGAAGAGTAAACTAATTTGAATCATCAGAGAGGAATGCATTTTGGTGTGAGCATTCTTGTGGAAGATTAGTTGAAGACCACCTCTGAGTGACCCTAATCCGGTCCGGTGATTCCGTTATAATCAAATGAGATATCCATCAGAAAATATTAGGAATTTGTGACCTGATAACTAATCTGAACGGACAAACCCAGGGTGGAACCACGACCAAGAATCGTCCCGGCACAGCGCATAAGCGCCGTGCCGTTTTTTTATATAAAAATACTGCGCCAGAATGCAATTCGTGTGGAGCAAAAAATGCACTTGTAAAACAATCATACTAAAACAAAGTAGCAACATAAACCTTCGTGACCTTGCAGGCTGTGGCGCCTATATATGTATGACGCAGACGTCTGAAAATGTTGGCACTTAATGAGCACAGTGCCGAGGGTACTGCGCGAATTTAGTACCACTACATTTGAAGGAAGCGAGAGCGTGTCTGCGTAATACATATATAGGCGCCACAGCCTGCAAGGTCACGAAGCCAACAAATAAAAGGAGAACAAAACCATGAAAATTACATTAAAAGATGGCTCTGTTAAAGAGTATAGCGAAGCAAAAAGTGTATATGACATTGCATTAGACATAAGTGAAGGTCTTGCCCGCATGGCATGTGCCGGAGAAGTGAATGGAGAAATTGTAGATTTACGTACAATAATAGATAGTGATGTAGAGCTTAACATCATTACAGCAAAGGATGAAGCAGCTCTTCCAATCATCAGACATACAGCATCACATATCCTTGCAGAAGCAGTAAAGAGACTTTTCCCAGATGCAAAGATTACAATTGGACCATCAATTGATGATGGATTCTACTACGATTTTGATCATGAGCCATTCTCAAGAGAAGACTTAGATGCTCTTGAGGCAGAGATGAAGAAAATCATCAAGAAGGGCAACAAGATTACAAGATTCACACTTCCAAGAGAAGAAGCAATCAAATTCATGGAAGACAAGAACGAGCCATACAAGGTAGAACTTATTAAAGATCTTCCGGAAGATGCTGAGATTTCATTCTATGACCAGGGAGATTTCGTGGACTTATGTGCAGGCCCACACCTTATGAATACAAAGGGCGTAAAGGCCTTTAAGCTTATCTCTTCATCAATGGCATACTGGAGAGGCGATTCAAACAAGGCAAGACTCCAGAGAATCTACGGAACAGCATTCAGCAACAAAGAGGACTTGGCAGCAGATTTAGAGAGAAGAGAAGATGCAAAGAACCGTGACCACAATAAGCTTGGCCGTGAGATGGGATTATTCACAACTGTTGATGTAATAGGACAGGGGCTTCCACTTTTCACACCAAAGGGAACAAAGATGATCATGAAGCTTCAGAGATGGATTGAGGATCTTGAGGATAATGAGTGGGGCTATGTTCGTACACGTACACCACTTATGGCAAAGTCTGACCTTTACAAGATTTCAGGTCACTGGGATCACTACATGGATGGAATGTTCATTCTTAACAAGGATGATGAGGATAAGGAGACAATGGCACTTCGTCCAATGACATGTCCATTCCAGTATTATGTATACATGAATGAGCAGCATTCATACAGAGACCTTCCATACAGAATGGCAGAGACATCTACACTTTTCAGAAATGAAGATTCGGGAGAGATGCATGGTCTTACAAGAGTTCGTCAGTTTACAATCACAGAAGCTCACATTATTCTTACACCAGAACAGGCTGAGGAAGAGCTTACAAGATGTACAGAACTTTGTAACTATATCATGAAGACGCTTGGAATTGATGGTGACGTAACATATCGTTTATCAAAATGGGACCCTTCAAATAAGGAAAAATACTTAGGAGATGAAGAGTACTGGAACAGCACTCAGGGTTACCTTAGAAAAGTAATGCAGGACAACAATATCGACTTTGTGGAGGAAGATGGAGAGGCTGCATTCTACGGACCAAAGATTGACATCCAGGCCAGAAATGTATATGGAAAAGAAGACACAATGGTAACAATCCAGCTTGACTGTGCATCAGCAGAGAAGTTTGGAATGTACTACATTGATGAGAATGGAGAGAAGAAGCTTCCTTGGATTATCCATAGAACATCAATGGGATGTTATGAGAGAACACTTGCATGGTTAATTGAACACTATGCAGGAAAATTCCCTACATGGCTTTGCCCAGAGCAGGTAAGAGTACTTCCAATCTCAGAGAAATACTCAGATTATGCCGAAAAAGTTGCAGCAGAACTTAAGAAAAACGGTGTAGATGTAACAGTAGATAACAGAGCAGAGAAGATTGGTTATAAGATTCGTGAAGCTCGTCTCGATAAGCTTCCATACATGCTTGTAGTAGGAGCACAGGAAGAGGAAGAGGGCAACGTTTCTGTAAGAAGCAGATTTGCCGGAAACGAAGGAACAAAGAGTCTTGAAGACTTTATCAACCAGATTTGTACAGAGATTAGAACTAAGGAAATCAGAGTTGAGCTTCCAGAGGAAGAGAAGAGCAGATAGAACAAATGCCCAAATTCAGTAATGAATAAAAATTACTGAATAAAAATAAAAAAAATGAACATACTATCCATGCAAAAGCAAAGGAGGTATGAATCATGACAAAGATTGATTGTAATGTTGTAAGTTGTTCATATAATGAAGATCATAGCTGCAGAAGACATGGTATCGATGTGATGGGCGAAGATGCAAAGATGTCGTGTGATACAAGCTGTGGAAGCTTCACAAAACATGCAACACAAAAAGCAAGCAATATGGCATGTAGTAAATGCAAAGATACAGATATTCATTGTGATGCTACAAAATGTAAATTTAATGAAAAAAGAAAATGTACCGCAGAAAGTATTGGAATTTCTGGCGGACATGCTGATAGTGTGAGAGAAACAGAGTGTGCAAGCTTTGTATGTTAGCCTCCACCACTCTCCACCACTTCATAGCAAAAATTGAGTGAAAAACACCCCGAAGTATTTAATACTTCGGGGTGTTTTTTTGCCCAAAAGCCTTGATTTAATGCGGTTTTAGGGTTATTATATAAGAAAAGTGGAGGAAAGTGGCACATTCGACCATGAAAGTGGTGTAAAGTGGTGGATAAGTGGATTAAATTGTGGAAAACTTATCTGCCAGAATGAAAAAAGGATGAAAGGAGGAAGATGTCATGTTCATGGGCGAATATAATCACTCGATTGATGCAAAAGGTCGATTGATAGTTCCATCAAAATTCAGAGAGCAGCTTGGTAACGAATTCGTAGTTACTAAAGGATTAGATGGATGTTTATTCGTTTATTCAAATGAGGAATGGCATCGTATAGAAGAAAGCCTCCGTGAGAAACCACTTACTTCCAAAGACGCAAGAAAATTTATGAGATTCTTCTTCGCAGGCGCAGCTGTCTGTGAAGTGGACAAGCAGGGAAGAATTCTCCTTCCTGCAAATTTAAGAGAGTACGCAGGTATTGATAAAGAAATCGTTTCGGTTGGTGTTTACAGCCGAGTAGAAATCTGGAGCAAAGAGAAGTACCTTGAGGATAGCGATTACGATGATATGGATGAAATCGCAGAGCATATGGCAGAGTTAGGAATTGGAATTTAGTATGGAGTTTAAGCATTACTCAGTTTTAAGAGATGAGACAATTGAACAATTAAATATTAAACCAGACGGCATCTATGTTGATGGAACATTAGGCGGAGCCGGACATTCCTACCAGATATGCAGGCGCTTATCGGAGAAAGGAAGACTAATCGGTATCGATCAGGACGAGGACGCAATATCCGCAGCAAGTAAGAGGCTTGAAGAATTTAAGGATCGAGTTACCATAGTCAGAAGCAATTATTCTGATATGAAGAATGTATTAAGGGAACTTGGAATTGAAAAGGTCGATGGAATAATCTTAGACCTTGGAGTATCATCATTTCAGTTAGACACACCGGAGAGAGGCTTTACATATAGAAGTGAAGATGCACCACTTGATATGAGAATGGACAACCGTAATCCACTCACTGCAAAAGACATTGTTAATACCTATAGTGAGATGGAGCTTTTCAGAATTATAAGGGATTATGGAGAAGACAGATTTGCAAAGAATATTGCAAAGCATATCGTAAAAGCAAGAGAGAAAAGCCCGATAAATACTACGGGTGAACTCAATGAGATAATAAAAGCAGCAATTCCGCAGAAGGTAAGAGCGACAGGAGGACATCCTTCAAAGAGAACTTATCAGGCAATAAGAATTGAATTAAATCATGAGTTAGATGTATTACAGGATAACTTAGACGATATGATTGAACTATTAAATGATGAGGGAAGGATTTGTATCATAACTTTCCATTCATTAGAGGATAGAATAGTAAAGTCGAATTTTAAAAAGAATGAAAACCCATGTACATGCCCGAGTAATTTCCCGGTATGTGTGTG
>JAXJTU010000102.1:0-1771 GCA_036309425.1 Agathobacter sp. | reverse complement strand
TTAATGGATATCAATGTCGAACAAGGCGTTATGTCCGAAGTTTTCTCCGAAAAAGGCGGATTTCCCTATTGTACAATAGAGAAAAGAAACGATAGCGTTTTAATGGCGAAAGTTAATAAGAACGGAACGGACGTACCAGACAAAAATACTGCTGTCCGTTCAAAAACTCTGTTATGAAGTGACCTTTGTCAATACATCAAAGTCACTAAAAGTGTAATGATAAAATTGTAAGAAATATCAAAGGCACGTGAAAGGAGCTGAAGGAAAACAGTCTCGCGGATTGGCCGTCTGTTATACGAGGATTGGTTACCACAGGCTAATGGTTTCGCCGCAAGCCCTATTATCTAAAAGCGCGGATCACTTGTAAAGTGCCAACATAGAGTTTTCATAGATAGCTAAACCTTAACATTTCGTTCGGCTCCTTTCAGATACCTTTGACTATTTCTATACAATCAATAAACTGATAAAACAAATCGATTCAAATCATCTTGCCGCGCAGCGTAGTAGCAGAGCTGTGGAAATGTGGGAAACCGGAATCAGTGTTTTCAATGTCAGCACAGGATTGGACGGTTTTCCACGTTTCCACGGCATTCGCCGTAGTTATTCGTCATCAACCCCCATATAAAGCAAGCCAGCTCCCTTGCAATTGCAGTCTTCGCAACGTTCCGGTTGGAATGCAGAGCTATCCTTACGTATTTCCTTTTTAGTCTTTCGACGCATTTATCAGCATACGCGATAATTTTCGGATCCATTCCCGCCTGACGCTTTTTCAGCGCAGCGGATTTCTTTCCAATCTGTCCTTTTGTATAGCTTTGAGCAGCCTCTACCAACAGTCTGCGCACGTGAGTATTCCCTTGTTTGGTAATACTAAGCTGATTGCGCTTGTTGGAACTGGAGTGTTCACCGGGAACAAGACCGAGATAGGCAGCAAAGCTTCCTGCGGACGGAAATCTTGTAAAATCACTAATTTCGGAAATGGTTGCCATGGCGGTATGCGTTGCGATTCCTAAAAGGCAGCAAGCTTTTTTAACAGGTTCCTCGAATCTCGGTGTTTGAGAAAGCTCTGCTATTTTTGCATCATAAGTATCAATCTTCTCGCGGAGAACATAGAAGACGGCAATATATTCCTCAAGAGTTTCTCTTAAAAAAGGATTATTGAATTCCAATTTTTCGAGCCAGTTCAGATGCTTGTGCGTCCAGTAATTTTTGCCGACAACGCCCCTGTAAATTTTGCCGTTGCGAATACAGAACGCAGTGATTTGCTGCTTAATACGCTTCAATGCTCCGTTAACATCGTCGCGCATTCGGATATACTCTTTGACTGCATTATCTTCATCAGTCGGAACATGAACCGCTTTATAGCCGCCTGTAGCAAGACATCTGGCGAGTTTTTTCGCGTCGCGCTTGTCGGTCTTGATTTTGTTTACAGGCGCAGATTCAATAGTGCTGGGCGCCATGATGACGCACTTGATTCCTTTTGCCGTCAGCTCATGATAAAGGCTGTATCCCAGACAACCGGCTTCGTAACCGCACAGAAATTCACAGTCCTCTCCCAAGTTCTTTTTTACCCTTTTAAGATACTTTTCAATCTCGTCTGCCTTGGGCTTAAGTTCGGCGACAGCAAAGGTGTTGTCGGTTTCAAAACGATAGCATGCTGCTGTGTAATTTGTGGTATGGACATCCAGTCCAACATATGTTATACTTGTCATGGTGACTCCTCCTTGTATGTGGTTATCATACTTGTTTTTTTTACACTTTTAGTATGACAGAT
>JAXJTU010000101.1:0-10842 GCA_036309425.1 Agathobacter sp. | reverse complement strand
GCCTTTACAGTATTCTTTATTTCTTCTTTGGCTTGTTTTATATTCATTATTGCACTCCTTTTTGTTTTGGCTGGACTGTGTACTGTGTAGGGTAATTGCTGCTCTTTCTGTGTGGGTGGCGGTGCCTAGGGGGGCTGGTGGATGGGGACACTGTAATAGCTGTGTTTTGAAAACAAGAATTTTACAGAAGTACTAAGGTTCCATGCCTTGGTTGAGTCGGTCCTACGGGTCGTGGATAAAGGTGCATCCATGCCCCTTATCCACTAGATTTGCCATCCGGGCAAATCTACCCTGCTGTTTCGATGATGAAACCTAAGAACTTCTAGGTAAAGTTCTTTAAAATTCAAAACCACAGCTATTACAGTGTCCCCATCCACCAGCCCCCCTAGGCACCGCCACCCACACAGAAAGAGCAGCAATTACCCTACACAGCACACAGTCCAAATTTACATTATTTCAAATACTATACTAAACTACAATTAATAATTGGTTATAAGTTATAATGTAGTGCCCATGGTGGAATTAGGTTTTCTTCATATTCATCTAAAAATATGAAGGCTGTTTTATATGATGGACGCTTCTTTGGGTAAATTCCCTTGCCATCAGTAAAATACAGCAAACCTGAAATCTCTTTGAGTTCTCCTGTTTCTAACAGCTCATTTACATAGGTAAATACAGGACGAAAATCAGTCCCTCCTCCACCTAGTACTGTGAAGCGGTTCATAAGTCTTTCTATTTCTTCCTGAGTACTTACTGTCTCATCCATCTGAACCTTATCATCACACTGTATTATTCGTATTGTGCTTTTATCAAAGAAACTGTCTGATTCTGTAAGGATTGTAAAAGTTTCGTTTAGGAATTTCTTTATTAATTCTCCACTGGTTGAATAGCTGGTGTCTACAACAATTATGAATTCGTTTATTTTCCTGTTTTCTCTTGTTTCTACATTCTCTATAAGTGGCATGTTTTTGTAGGTACTTAATCCGTATGTGTAATATCCTAAGTCAAATTCGTCCGGGTCGGCATGGAGTTCTTCTCTTAGTACGGAGAATTTTTTTAGGAACTCTTTGTAACTTCTCTGGCTTCTGCCGGCTTTTATCTGGGCTGCAAATAAATTACTTCCTTCGGATTCTTCATCACCATGGCGTTTCTGCTCCATTGAACTCTGGCGTGATATTTTATTCCATTTATTTTGGGTTTCATTTGCCATCTGGGCCTTGCCCTTTTCTTCTACCGGCCAGAAGCTATGGTCGTCTGTGTAGAATTCGTTAAATAATTTGCCAAACTCAGTTTCTTCTTTCTCTTCTAACCAGTTATATATATTAGCTGCCGATATTCCCCTTAATCCTTTTAAGTATTCGTAGGTCTGTTGGCGTGTGTAGGTCAGGGCTCGTCTCGTGCAGTTTTTGTTCATGTTATCAATTACATACTCTACTGCTATGTCACAGGATATTCCCCATATTATTCTGTCTCGCTCTCCTGCAATCCACAGATGAGAGAAGATACAGTGGAGGATGCTGTGTAAGTATGCTCTGTCTAGAAAATATGTGTTCTTTTTGAATAATTCTATTAATTTCTTGCATGAAAAAAAGAGATAGTTTCCATCTGTTGCAAAGGTTTGTATCTCTTCTTTCGGTGCTGGGATTAGCGCCTGCAGTGCGAGATTTAAATACGGCAAATCAAGGTATATCTCGCTCTTTATGTAATTTATTATCTTGACTGACATTTCATTTTCCCACTCACTCTGGGTCTGTATATGCTTTCTCATTGCAGGTTAAAAATCCTCAAAATCGTATTTATTATTTCTTGTTGTAATATATTTACTCTTCCAATCCATGAGCTTTACAGCAAACTCTGCCAGGCTTTTTTCCGATGCCTCTGCAATAAGTGCTGAAACACAATCGGCACTAAGACAGCCTTCTCTTATCAGACATTCAGTAAGCTCTTCACTTAATTTTGGTAAATATTTTGTAATCATTTTATCATTTGTTTTTAAGTATTCTACATATTTTTGTTTTGACAAATCAGATAATTCTGTCGGCTGCATAAGTCTGTAGCCGGCAACCTTTAAAAGATTTACAAGTGGTTCCTCGGCCTGTGCCTGAATAAATATTTCGTCATATTCAGCAAAAGAAAATCTGTTATTGCTAAAACATTGTCTCATTCTAAAGCCTTCACCACTTATGTTAAGCTTAAAAATGTGGGCTGGACCAATCTCATCATAACCTTCAGAATATTCCGGATAAAATAGATATGCATCTGCAAATTCCACCTCAAGATTCCATGATATCTGTGTGAGAATCGGCTTAAGGCAAGGCATATCATAAATACCACAGCACACATTTATTCTGGTAAGTTTAAAACAGTTTTTAAACACATCACTGCCGATTTGTGTAAGTCCTTCATCTATTACTAACTCTACTAAATTCCTGCAGTTATAAAATGCATAATCACCTATTTTTTTTACAGTATCTGGAAGAATGATTCGTTCTACGAATGCCCCGGCAATTTCATTTGTGTCTTGAATTTTTTTGTCGTCACTTAGCTTATTTACAGCCGAAAAACAGTATGGTCCGATTTCTGTAATGGTATATCCATCTACCATGGAAGGCACGGTGATAACCGGGGACTCTCCATATATCCTTAACAGAGTTATTGTGTTTTCAGAATTCTTTTCATAAATGCATTTGTTATCCGTCTTCATACTATTCAATATTATAATAATAAGGGATTAAGTGCAAAAGTTTTTTTGATAACTTGAAAATACTTCAATGGTGAAAAACCATATCAAAACATTGTCTACAGACCATATTGACTGTGGAGATTCATTTAAGGTTAAATTATCACTAACTGCAGAACCAGATATCGTGAACCATCCGACGGATATTGTTCTTATCCTAGATCGTTCCCAAAGTATGGCTGGAAGCCCTCTTGCCAACCTGAAAAATGGTGCAAAAAATTTATCGACATAAAGGGTCTGCAAGTCTGCTTAATGAGACCCCCCTCCAATGGAAGATTGATGAACTCGGCACCAAAGCCAGCGAAGGAGCCTCCCTTGAATTTACGGTTAAACACATTGGCTCATGTTCTGGCACCGTTAAAGTAAACAATTATGTTTCCTATGAAGATAAAGATCTTAATATTGCAAGCTTCCCTTCCCCAGAAATAGAAATCAATTGTGGAGATGCGGTTTTCCCTGAACGCTGCATCAAATTTGTACTTCCTGAAGATCTGGATGTTTCGGGTTCATCAAATATGATATGCGACACAAGAAACTTTAAAGCCAGATTTATTGCCCATTATATAGACAATGATTTTGAATGTTGCAATAATGTATACTGATTCTTTTCATAAAGAACGGAAACATCCAAGTTCCTAATTCTATACAGAATTAATGCCTGCACCAAAAAGGTGCAGGCATTACCTAGTTATTACCAGTATGGCATTTACTATTTTCTTTTGAATTGCAACATCCGGCCGAAGGACACCCGATACACCTAGTGCCTTTTTTCTTTTCTTTCCGTATATAGAAAACCGCTACGCCCACCAATATAACCAGAATTCCAAATATAATCAAATTTTCCATCGCAGCTCCTTTCTGTATCTATAATATTTCATTCAGGGACGTTACAGCGTTTATGCTGTCTTCTTCAATTCATACTCCGCATTAAATTGCATATTTGTTCTGTGAATTAATCCCACTACAAGAGAAATCATAACAAGAACAGCAATTAGTCCCGGAACAAATCCAGCTCCAAACTTTCCTGTTGTGATTAATGTGCCGATTTGATATACCCCAAAAGCTACGCTATATCCTGTTCCAAGCTGAAGTACAATTCCACCCCACAGCCACTTTTTGCTCTGCATCTCAGAATTCATAGCCCCCAGTGCCGCAAAACAAGGTGGAGTGAACAAATTAAACATGAGGTATGCAAGTGCTGCCACCCTGGTAAGTGCCATTGCAGATGCAACCACATTTCCATCTCCTACTAAGGCCAGCTCCTCCGTATCAATAAAAGCACTTAATCCATAGCATACAGCCAGAGTTCCAACTACATTTTCTTTTGCAATAAAACCAGTTACCGCTGCTGCAGCAAGCTGCCATGCTACTATTCCTACAATTGGGGCTAACAGGTAAGCAATCGGCGAAGCAATCGTAGCAAGTATAGAAGTGCTTTCCATTCCTTCCTCTACCACCTGCATCTGCCAGTTGAATGACTGCATAACCTGTACAATTGTGTTACATACAAGAATAATTGTTCCTGCCTTGATAATATATGCCTTTCCTCTTCCAAGCATTGAAATTATTGCTCTCTTAAGACTTGGCAGTTTATATTCAGGCAGCTCAATAATAAAGAAGGATTTTCTGAATTTATATCCGGTAATGGAATTAACAAGTAATGCACCAAGCAAAATCAGAATTATCCCCACAAAGTACATCAGTGTACCAATCCATGGTGTATCCGGGAAAAACGCTCCAACAAACAATGCTATAACCGGTAACTTTGCACCACATGGCATGAATGGTGTAAGCATTGCGGTTGCTCTTCGTTCTCTCTCATTACGTATTGTACGGCATGCCATAATACCCGGAATGGCACATCCTGTACCAATCACCATAGGGATTACAGATTTTCCAGAAAGACCAACCCTTTTAAAAATCGGATCTAATACCACAGTAGCTCTGGCCATATATCCGCAGTCTTCCAAAAGAGCAATAAGAAAATACATTACCATAACAAGCGGCAGGAAACCAACAACGGCACCAACACCGCCAATTATACCGTCTACAAGAAGTGACTGTAAAAATGGATTTGCATTTTCAACCAGACCTGCAACCCACGCCTGGAAGATTTCTATCCAGCCAACCAGCCAGTCTGCAATCCAGGTACCTAATGTAGTCTGCGAAATATAAAATACCCCAAACATTACTAATGCAAAAGTTGGTATACCAAGCCATGGATTTGTTAGAACCTGATCAATTTTATCCTGTCCATTTATCTGTTTTGTAAGTATCTCGCGTTTTTCAACAGATGCTACAATAGAATTTACAAAGTCAAACCTCTTTCTGTCTGCAAGCTCAACTTCATTTTTATTATGCAGGTCAATTTCACCCTCATCATAAGGTGCTTTCTGCACACTTCCTTTTATGCTTATGGCCTTTGATAAAACCTCTTTCAAGCCTTCATGAACTGCAGATGTAGATACTGTCTTTATAACAGGACATCCAAGTTTTTCAGACAGAAGTGACACATTAATCTTAGTATCTTTCTTTTCATTGATATCACTCTTATTCAGCGCAACTACCACAGGAATCCCCAGTTCTAAAAGCTGTGTAGTAAAGAATAAACTTCGACTCAAATTGGTAGCATCCACAATATTAATGATTACATCTGGATTTTCATTCTTTACATAGGCACTGGTAATGCTTTCTTCCGATGTAAATGGAGACATGGAATATGCTCCTGGAAGGTCTACTACTTTTAATTCTTCCTTCCCATCATAATAGGATTTCTTTATAAGACACTCCTTCTTTTCGACTGTAACTCCTGCCCAGTTTCCAACCCTTTCATTTCTTCCCGTCAGAGCATTATACATGGTGGTTTTTCCACTGTTTGGATTACCTGTTAATGCGATTTTCATTTTAAATCCTCCTTACTTCAATTATTGTAGTTTTGAATAACTTATATTAGTTATAACTAACCTAAATCCAAAAAAAATAGTCAATTATTCACTATTTATATTGAAATAGCTTTCGCCAGATCTGTATCAATGTTATATCTGCCATCCTTGATAGACACCACACAGCCGCCTTTAATATGAGAAATTACCGTAATTGGCTCACCACTATAACAGCCAAGCGAAAACAAAAAAGACTTTAACTCTTCATCGTCTGCAACAATGTCTTTCACTATGTATTCTTCTCCAACCTTTGCCTCAGATAAATTCATTTCTTTTGCCATACCTTTCTTTCGAAAAAATTCATTCAAAATAAAATTACTATTAGTTAGTTTCATCTAACAAAACTAAGTTTAGTATAACTCCGTTTTTTTGTCAATACTTTTTTGTCTTCTTTTCAAAAAAGCAGCAGATTCCTTTAATCTACTGCCTTTCAATGTATTTAGAGAACTATAATTTATGTATTAGCATAATGCAGGCATAAACTTTGCAAAAAGATAAAGACCTTCGTTACCTGCCTTAACTTCATGTGGTATCTTCGCTGGAATAATTGATATTACCCTATGAATACCAATTGTTTTTCCTGCTGCAATTCTTACAAGATGAAAACTGGAAACAATCAATATCATCTGAAAAATAGTTCCCATTGTCTTACTAGTCCTTGTTTATCGAATACTTCTCTCTAAATGCTTCATAATCTACTTTCGCAATTTTATACTTTTCTCCAATTTGTTCTTCGTTCATGGAATACTTCGACTCCTGTGCCTTGCCTTGTAATGCATCTGAAATAATCTGTCTTAAGTACTCTTTCTGGTCATAATTCGCCATAACCAGTGAATCCCTCACATACATTGGATTATTTCGCAACAATGAAACATGAAAATCTACACCTTTTCCCCTTAGATAATGCCACAGAAATGTGATGCAAGTTCTGGTATTTCCTTCTCTGAAAGGATGGATGCTCCATAATTCCAACAAAAAATCAGAAACCACATCTCCCTTTTCCATAGCTGTCATCCAATCAAAATCTGCATATTCCTGCAACAATTTCTTCAAGCGTTTGTCAATCTCATTGTAGTCTGCATATTCTGCAGAGCCACCTGATAAAACACGCTCGCTCTTGTACAGATTCTCTTTTCGAAATGTTCCTGCCCATTCATAAATATCCCCAAATAAATACTTATGAATGTTTACTATGTGCTCTACATCATAAGTGTAAGCTATCCTTGTAGGCTTCACATCCAGCCCTAACAACTTCGCAAATACTTTCTGTATTTCAAATTTTTCTAAAAGTTCCTTATCGCGAATGTTATATTTATTGATAAGAACATCACTTTCTGGATAACAATTTCTTCCACCCTTCATACATTAAACTCCCAAATACTCAAATCTATCAATTCTGGCTTCCATATCTTCCAATGTTATTTTTCCAAAGATATAGGAATCCAAAACTTCCAGGAACAATTCGTCAGGACCATTGGTGGCACTTAGCATAATAGCCATAGCATTTTCTACACTCTTTCTCCTCGCATCGCATGCCTCCAGATAATTCTGACTGATAATCATTCCTTTATATTGCAAAATAGTTCTCATCATATTAATAACGTATGCTGGTGGTTTTCTTCGTTCCTGTTCCCAGTCTTTCAAAGTAGAAACCGGAATATCAAACATTTTGGCAAATTTACTTTGGCTTAATCCTGTTTGTAAACGCAATTCTCTTACTTCCATGATAGTCACCTCAATTTATTTCTCTCAATATAGTATACGGCATTGCCTACCATAGTGCAAGGTGTTATATGAATCACACAAAATTATTTTAATCAGTACAATACTTTATATTATATGTAATTAATTGGTCTATTATCAAAAAGGAACTTCAAATTTGCATTTATCCCTTAAAATCAATCTTCTGACCAAGCAGCTTCTCACTATCAGCGAGCACATTTCTTGACAAGCTATCATATGCATATGCAGATACCTTATCAATCAACTCCTCCATTGAATCAGCCTTTATCTCTATATATTCCTCAGAGACTTTAAATTCATCCCTATTCTTTTCAGCCTTCTCTGCCTCTTTCTTTTCTGATGCTCTTTCCTCTGCAGCTTTCTTTTCAGCTTTCTTATGGGCAAGTTTCTTTTCCTTTGCCTTTTCAGCTTTCTTTTGTTCAGTTTTTTTCTCCGCTGCCTTCTTCTGTAGCGCTTTATTATCTAATGATTTTTCTAATGTGGCAAAGAAGGATGTATTTCCATTTGAATCCACTGACATTCCAAAATTCTTCACACTTGCACCACTACTTGCAATAGAGTTCTTTGCTTCCTGAAGCTTAAGCTGACTCATGGCAATTATTCCTTCATACTTCTTTCTGAACGATTCATCATTTGCCATTCTTTCAATCTTTTCATCATCAATAAGAACAACCTGCTTAGCTGAATTACCATAAGCAGCGGCATTTGCTGCAACCTGTGACTTCATATCCTTGCTCACAAGGATGAAATCCATATTATGAAACTTTGCTTTTAGCTTATCATAATAATCTCTAGCTTTATCTGACAGCTCTGCATTTCCAATTACTGTTCCGTATCCGCTTTTTACGGTCGGTACTAATGGGCTTTTTGTATCTATTGGTTTAAACTCTGATACTTCGACATCTCTTGTTTTTACATCTGTTTCTCTTACAGATGTTTCTTTTGATTCACTTTTTGTTGAATTCTTTATATTATTTGTTTTACTCCATGAATCCTTCGCCTGCTGATATGCAGTTACTCCGTACAGATTTGACATATTA
This sequence comes from Agathobacter sp., assembly GCA_036309425.1. Taxonomy (GTDB): domain Bacteria; phylum Bacillota; class Clostridia; order Lachnospirales; family Lachnospiraceae; genus Roseburia. Next base: position 2,377 of record JAXJTU010000101.1, on the reverse strand, counting down.
CATCCCTCCCTAACCTAAATTTCTACATCTGTTTCTACTGGTTCAAAACCTGCGGTTGCATTACTCATTGTTACATCAACATCTACGACCTCTGGCCCAGTAGAAAAAGCTTGTGTATTGTTCGCCTCTTCTATCGGGTCTGCATACTCTTTCTTTTCTTCATCTTCCCAAAGTGACTTGTGTTCCTTTCTCTTCTTTTGAATTTCTACCATAGTCGCTGCGCTTTTTGCCATGGAATAAAGCTTCCAATCATACTCCATAAGCTTCTTTTCATCATAAGGTGGAACCTTATCACCGTGCATTATGCGCCTTGCAACTTCCATAATCTTACCTTGTTCATTTGCAGCATCAGCCATAGCATCAGCCTCTTGTTGTCCGGAAACCATATTTGCCACACACGCCCACTGTTCCTGAATTTTGTCCATATAATTCTGGTATTCCTGTCTTTTTTTATTTACAGCATTGTATTGAAGTTCAAGAATTGCAGCTTCATTTTCCGTAGTGCCATTCTTCTTTGCTAACTCTTCTTTTTTATCTGCTAATTCTCTTTGCCTGGCATAATAATCCTTTATTTGAGAGCTATAAATCTGTTTTGCTTCCTCAATCCTCATTAATTACACCTCCTCGCAAGACTTTATCTCAACGAACATTATTTATATTTCAAGAACGCTCCAGCATTCTTGCTGCGGAATGCGCGTCAGCTTTGCTGACGTCTTCCTCTGCGCATTCCTGCAATCCGCCGGAGGCTTTTATCTCAGTTGGAGATTGAGACTCCCCACTGAGACAAATTTCATCTATACTCACCACTTATAGAAGTGGGAGTCTTCTCCAACTAGAGATAAACATTTTAATCAAAGGAAAAGAGCCCAAGACAAATTAGGGCAAAAGAATATAACAGAAAAAGGTATAGTTATCCCATACCATACAATCTAACACTTCGTCCCTGAAGATTTGTCACTCAATTCCTTTTGAGTAATATAAAAATGTAAGATATATGCTTACATCACATCATATACCTTACATTATGTATCGACACTATAATAAAAAATGTTTATACCAGCAAGGACACTAAAAGAGTCAAAAAACTCCGTCCCCATTGGTCCTACAAATTGAAATAATTAATAATGCAGGGAAAATAACTCCTGCCAAAATTCCCCACTTCAGATTATCCGAAAACAATCCTGTCACAAATCCGACAAGTGTTGGACCAGCACCACATCCCACATCACCGGCTAACGCTAATAATGCAAACATAGCAGTTCCACCTTTTCTCAAAGCAACAGCTGCTTTGCTAAAAGTTCCCGGCCACATAATACCTACTGACAATCCGCAGATGGAACATCCAATCAAAGAAAGAACCGGCGAGAGTGAGATAGAAATGCATATGTATGATAAAACACAAAGAAAACTGCTTCCTATCATGAATCTGTATAAATCAATTTTATCACCAAATTTTCCATAGAAAGCTCTTGCGCTTCCCATCAGTATTGCAAAGGACATCGGTCCTGCAATGTCTCCAATTGTTTTACTTACATTCAGGCCTTTTTCCGCAAAAGTGGATGCCCACTGACTTACCCCCTGTTCACTGGCACCAGCACACACCATCATTAGCATAAGCACCCAGAATGTCTTATTCTTACATAATTCCAAAATTGACATCCCAGACTCGCCGTCTTCTATCAAAGGTGCAATCGGAACCTTTGTAAATGCGATACCATTTATTATCGGAATAAGCGCCCATATTAATGCTAATATTCTCCAGTTATCGATTCCACATATTTTAAAGAACAATGTAGAGAATAACACAACCGCAACATGGCCCCAACAATAAAATGAATGCAAAAGACTCATGGCCTTTTCTTTATTATCAGTCGGGCAGCTCTCAACAATCGGACTTACCAATACTTCTATCAAACCGCCTCCGATTGCATAAATCATAATTGAAATCAATAGTCCTGCGAATGCACTTGGTAACAATTCAGGAAGAACCACCAGTCCAATAAGTCCTGCAGCAGAACAGACATGAGCAATTACTACAGATACTCTGTATCCGATTCTGTCAACAAACTTTGCTGATAGTAAATCAATAAACAACTGCATTCCAAAGTTAAAGGTAATCAGCATTGTAATCTGACTAAGTGGAATCTTATATGTTTTTTCAAATGTTAAAAACAATAATGGTACAAAGTTATTAATTATTGCCTGAACAACATATCCAACAAAACAGGCATATATCGTGTTTTTATAATTTTTGTAACTGTTCAGAACCCCTAATGGGTTCTGATTAATTTTTTGTGCAAAACAGAGATTTTGAAAATTCTGTTTTAAACCTTTATTTAGTGTTTTGTGGATATCTTAGCATAGATTTTATTAAGTC
>JAXJTU010000100.1:0-4206 GCA_036309425.1 Agathobacter sp. | reverse complement strand
CTGCATCATCTGCTGCTCTATTGATCTTATATCCAGAAGATAACTTCTCTGCTGACTTTGCCTGCATTCCTGTTGTTACGCCTAACTGTCTGTTAGAATTCATTGCTGTTAGGTTGTGCTGTACTACCATATTATTTTTCCTCCTTGAATTAAGTGTAGCGTCCTTGCTACAATGTATGTAATTATGTAACCTTGTTCTCCCTGACCGTACGCTCCATTTTGAACTAAGTTACTAGTTACTTGATTAATTGTTTTCTAGTTGTAGTATATATCGGATCTGTTCTCCAATACTTTATAGCCACTTTGAAAAAATTTTTAATTTTTATTATCCATAAACTGTGGATCAATAAAATTGAGCTTATCCATATTTTGTTTGTATTGATTTGCCACTCTCCCACTGGTTCTGAAAGCTCTGGCCTGTTCTTTTATCATCATGAATTTTTTAGTCATTAAATCTTTATTGCGGGATTCTTGTGCTTGTATTTCCACACTCTTATCTGTAATACTCTTTATATGACCTTGCATTAATCTTATTTTTTCAGCATGCTCATCTTTATGCCCATTAAGTTCTTCTTTTGTTCTATCGAAAAGCTTTTCAAATCCACTATCTAACAGATTTAATTGTTCAATAAGTTGTCCTTTTGCCTCTACAATTTCATCAAATTCATCTGGCGTAAGATTTGGATTTTCAAGAGCATTACGTTGTTCCTTATTCAACTCAATTATATTATCTAGTATTACCTCTTTTTTTTCTAAGCTTTGAAGCATTATATCTATATATGTCTGCACCATCATGTCTCCCTAATTTGCTTTCTTCTCCATATGAGCTAATCTCATCACTTCTTTCCACGTATCTCGCATTGTACGTAAATGTCCTAACACCTCCTGCAAAATTTCTGCATCCTTCTTTAAATTAGCTTCAACAAGTCTACTCATCAAATATGAATATACATTATCAAAATCCTCTGCTACTGAATATTTGTGATTTAATGTAACTTGAAATTCCTGTATAATGTTTTCAACTTTCATAATATTATTGTGTGCTTTGGGTATATTTTTTTCCTCTATTGCTTCGATTGCAATATTACAGAACTTAATAGCTCCATCATAGAGCATTAACGTTAATTCTGCAGGTGATGCTGTAGTAATCTTATTATTTGCATATGCTGCATACCCTTTATTAGCTAACATTTAATTTCCTCCCAATTCACTTATTTACTAATTAAAATATCCTCCCAATGAACTCTGTGTACTATTCAATTTTGACATAGCAGTTTCCATTGCTGTGAATTTTTTATAATAGTAATCTTCCTTTTCACTAAGTTTATTTTCCCATTCTTTAATGAGCTTTTTATATTCTATCTGTTGTTTATCCATCTGTTTATCATTATATATTGTGTAACTTGAGCTTAATGATGTACGTTGCATTTTATCCCCAAGTGATTGATACAAATCAGATGTAAGCTGTTGGAAAAATGATACTACGGTGTCTGGGTCACTTGTTATCATTGACATCAATTTATCTGTTTTTCCTGCTGTATTCTCATCATCTGGATCACCATCAATGTGGTACGCATAATTCTCATTCTGTCCAGAGTTTAAAAATCCTAATGTCTGAATTCCAAAACTAGATAATGTATATGATTTATCATTCACTTTAAAGCTTTTTATCATAGAATTAGTCATTGCAGACATTACACCATTTAATGTAGTATCATGTCTCAGTAATGAGTCTTTAATTTTCTGCTCCCATTTTTCGATCTCCTTGTCACTCATCTCATCTTTTTCATCGTCTGTAAGTGGTTCATATCCCTTCGATGAGTCAGCATTATATAATTTACACATTTCATTAATAAGTTCATTATACTGTGTGAGAAAATCTTTTATCTTATCATATACAGCCTGTGTATCTGTATTTGTAGTAATAGTAATGGCGTTTTCATCTCCATCTCCAGTTGCAGCTAGAGCATTTATTGTAATTCCATTTACCTCGATACCATTTGTTGCATTCTCGTATATTACATCATTTAACTTAATTATTGCATTCTGCCCATTCATCTTTGCTGCTGTTCCCGCAACATTCAAATTATTTTTCAACTGGTCAAAAGATAATTTTGCAGTTTCTACCATATCATTAACAGCATCAGTTAATTTATCATCTTTTAATGAGGCAATACTCTTTACAGCACTATTTTTATCAATTACTTTCTGTGCATCCTCAGAATCTGTTGTAAGTTCGGCTATTTTTTGAGAATAATCATTTATCAAACCATTCATATCAGCTGGTGATGTCGAATGTACCTTTTCCATAATAGCTTTCTTACTGTTTTCGCTAATTTCTTCAGTGTCAGATACCTGGGACTCGAATGTCTTTACTTTAGAAAGATTCTCCTTGAATTTTGCCGCTTCTTCTTCGGAAATATTTTTATCTTTTATATAGCTGTCATAGGCATCTTTGACTTGTGTATATCCACTAGCTTGTGCACCTTGAGTATACTCATATTTCTTTGAAATATTTATTGTACTTCCATCATCAGCCTTATAATCACCCTCTTCTGAATCACTTACATACTTCTTGCCATCAACTGTAATTGAATACTGCTTCTTCGTTACATCATTTCCTTCAGCATCCTTCTCTGTCACATCTTCTGATGAAACCGCATATGTAATCTTGTTTCCATCTTTATCTGTACTCTCATAAGTAATCTTTTCAGTCACATCATAATACTTGATTTCACTCTCTACTAATTTCGATGTGTCACCATCATACTTTGTATCAGCATTAGCAGTTGAAACATACTCACCACTTGCTGTTTTTCGGAAGCTGTTTCCATTCTCATCCTTATAGATTACTTCACGAGACACATAGTGATTCTGCTTATTTTCATCTACATATCCAAATACAGTATTGCCCTTATCGTCAACACCAGTTGTTGCATTATAGATATTTCCTGCACTATTTACAAATGATGTTGTATTTTCTGAATATGCAGTCATTACATTATTGAATCTCTCAATATCTGTAATACCCTTATCATTATAAAATGCAGTGGTCTGTCCATATGCTCTTGCATAACCTAATGCGGCTGATAAATTAGCTATCTGCTTATTGCTGTCTTCATATGTATTTGAAGCACTATTGTATGCTGAAATTGCATCTAATATATTTTGCTTTATGACAGCATCATCTGTAATTTTATTACCACTTGTGTCTGTTGCGAATGCAGCATACTTCTGATATGTCTTTCCAGCTTCTGTGTAAATTGGCTTTCCACCATCATCTGTTCCAGATGTAAGACTTGTACTAAGCCCTAATTTACTTAATGCAAGAAGACCATTTGAATCAGCTCCAATCAGATTGAAGTCATTTTCAACACCTGTATTTTTTGCACTAACAAAAATTCGGTGATTTGTTGTATCAAGACTTGCATTTAATCCAGCATCCTTTAATTGTGTTATTACATCATTGACAGTTGATGTACTATCAACTTTTATTGTTGAACTTGTACCATCGCCTCTATCAACATTAATTGATGCATCTCCGCCTGTATATCCCAATTGTGCTAACGTCGTAGATGTAGTAACCGAATTTGACAATTTTCCCCCAGTGAGATATCCCGCTTGAGCTACTTGAAGAATATTTAATTTTTGGGAACCATTTACTGCATTATTACTAGCTGTAACTGTTGCTTTTGTAGAATCTGAAGATGTTGTCTTTTTCAAATTGTATGATGATGATAATCTCAAATTAGAAATATTAGTATATAAACTATATACCTTTTTATTCAAATCCTTCCATGTTTCCTGAGACCATGTCAATTTAGTCTGCGCTTTTTCATATTTTTCTTTTTTGGTCTTTACATTTGATACCAACGCTGTAATTATTGACTCTGTATCAAGACCAGAATTCATACCTGTTAGTCTAATAGGCATACTCTTTCACCCGCCCTTTCTCTATCTCTTCTCATCAACCATAAGCCCCGCCAGCTCCCATGCTTTTGCAATCATATCAAGCGTCTTCTCCGGTGGGTACTCTTTAATTACTTCTTTTGTCTTCTTATCAACAATCTTTATAGTCACACGATTAGTCTTTTCATGTATCCCAAAAATCGCTTCCGACTGGCTTCCCGCAGCACTTTTATTTATATCCTCTACCGCCTTACGCAGCTGCTTATTCTTATCCATCTGTTGCTGCGCAGCCTGATT
>JAXJTU010000099.1:0-34611 GCA_036309425.1 Agathobacter sp. | reverse complement strand
TGTTGAGGACGCGATCCTGTTTTGGCACTGCCTGCAGCACTTGTGTGTGTGAGAAAGAACTGGCTGTAGTGGGCGAAGTTCTTTCTCTTTTTTTAGTTACATTAAATATATCGACTAATAAGATGAGGAAATAATGTGCGGTAGAATTACAGTAGTTGGGAAATAAAAAATGCTGTATAACACCCTACCTCCTCTTCAATTAATTCGAAAGGAAACTTTCATATCCTCTAAAATAATGTTATTTGAAAACTCTAGTTCTGTTATATAAGCTTGCAGATAATTATTCCAATATGTTACTTCTTGACAATTACAATTTTATTTAATTAATTCCGAGATGCCCCTCGATAATTAGAACTTTGTCTTTCTCTTATTTCATTAAGAAACTCATCCCCAAGCACTTCAGCACTTATATCATTCTGCTCTTCCAAAAAAGATCCAGTACTATCTGGATCATCATAATCTGATGGATAAAATACACCTATCATCTTATTTAGCGGGCATTCATATATATGCAGATTGGTAATATCATCAACCAACACCTTATCTTTTTTGATAATAGAAATACATTCTTTTCTTAATGCCGTCTTATCGTCGAATACTCCTAACACTTCAACTGAATCATAAGGATATATCACAGATAAAACCATTACGGATTTCTCCTTAGAAAAATGATTAATATCATCATTGGCCATAACACTTCTACTCTCCTTCCAAAATCCGTTGATAAAGCTTCTTTCCTTCTTCTCCTGCTAATTTTGTGCAAATTTGCACTCGCTCTGCAATTATTGGTAATTGTACATGTGCTTTAGCATCCGCAACCTGTAATCTCATTAAATATTGAAACTGTTCAAAGGGAACAATCTTCGTGTGTCTCCTTACATGTTTTAACTTAACACTAACGCGATCATCATGGTACTCTACATAATATAGTAATCTTTTTACATCCCAACTAGGCAGTCTATACCCTAACCTATCTAATGTTGGAATAACCTCATCTTTCACAATCCTGAAACTTTTTTCTGGATGTCCGTAATAATGCATGTCTGTATCTCCTATCCTTGTGCCCTGGCACCTTGAAATAGGTTTTCCAATGTCATGCAGCAACGCCGCAAGATAAATCATATTGTCTTCCATATTTCTAGGTAGTCCACATACAACATGAAGTGAGTGCATCCACAAATCAAACTGATGTGCTTTATTCTTTTGGTCATAATCAAACATAATCCTTATTACCGGGACAATCTCAGCAATTTCCTCGCTATGCCCGTTTATTATTTCTACACTCTCTGCAGTTTTTAACAGTTTCAATATTTCTTCCAACGTCATAATTACTTCCTCGAATACCATTTTTTCCAGAAATTCAAATCCTTATCTTTCATGTTCACATCGCGCTCTTTATATGTTCGATAATCACATATATTCCACGATTCATATGCTTTTCTATAAAGATTAGATTTGCCTCCAAGTCCAGTTATCTTTCTTACTTTTCTATTTGCTTTCCGCTTTCCCCATTTTTTACTTCTATTTCCCTCTTTACACACAGGTGTTTTCTTATAACTTCTACTCATTGTTTTCCCCGACTATTTAGATTTTTGACATCTCTTCTAATCAGCTTCAGAATAAAATCTCTTCCGTGTTTCTATACACATACAAGCCAATCGACCACTTCCAAATCCGCATCCGCAGTCCATAAGATAAACATTTCCCTTATCATTTCTCCATATAGAACGCAGATATTCGTCTAAATACAAAGACTTATTTATACTTGCAACATTTCCTGTTGGGGTATGTCCTACAAACGAAATATATCCCTCTACTCCTTCAAGGAAAAATGTATCTAGTAAACAGTTACCCATCAAATAATATCCTCTCTTACGAGGTACATTAGGATGTGATGTCATTGCATGGGCAAATAAATATTTTTTATCATCAATAATTAATTCCCTCTGAAGTGGCAATTTATGAATTAAATCCGCTATCGTTATCATGTCAAATTCTGTTAGTCGTTCGTTCATTAACTCAAATGAATTATATGAATACGGAGCCATCTTTCTTCGTTTCTTCTCAGACTTAGAAAAATACTCGTCTATATAGTCCGCCAACCATTGATCGTGGTTTCCTCTTATCCACGTACATTTTTCCCCCATTTCAGATAGCATAAAATAAACTTCAACTGGATTAGGTTGTACTCCACCTCTATCAAAAATATCGCCCAGCACAATAAGCTCGTCTTGAGGTCCCATATTTATTTGATTTAAAATACTTCGAAGCTTCTTTGCTTCATTATGAATATCACCTATTACATAATGCATGTCTATTCTTACCTCCTAAACATAATTACATTGCTGCTACACTTTTACACACGGCTACGCACAAAAACCAATTCTCTTTACTTCCTGCTTACCATATATTTCAACATCAGGAATGTCTTCTTCCTCTATCAACGTAAGAACCTCCTCCGTTATCTTAGATTCATCACCCTTTAATAGCCTTTCAGCAAGATTCATCTCTGCTTCCTCTATCGTCTTTCGCACAAATCTACCATTTCCAAAATCATTACTTTCCTTAACACTATCATATATTAATGTAAGTTTTTTCATCGCTTGATTTGTGATTCTCATTTGCTTTTTATTAAGCATTAATTTGGTTATTTCACACAATTCTTCAGTATCATAATCTTCAAATTCTACCTGAAATGCTATTCTAGAAATCAGACCTGGATTTTTATCCAAAAAGTGTTTCATCTTATCAGGGTAGCCAGCAAAAATAACAATTACATTATCTCTGTGATTTTCCATTTCCTGTACAATTGTATTTATTGCCTCATCTCCAAAACCATTTTCGTAGCCGTCACAAAGAGAGTAAGCCTCGTCGATGAATAATATACCTCCCTGAGCTTCCTTAAACTTTTGCTTTACTAATGGCGCCGTTGCACCAACATGATCCCCAACAAGATCTGCTCGACCTACCTCCACAAAATTTCCTGTAGAAAGTACCTTTTCATCTTTTAATATTTCCGCAAATAATCTTGCCACTGTTGTTTTTGCAGTTCCTGGATTTCCTGTAAACACCATATGGAGAGATGCCTTGTCTTTTTCAATTCCTCTTTCCATGCATAGTTTTCTCAATTTAAAACTTGAAATTGCTTTTTCAATAACAGCTTTTGTCTTTGATAGTCCTACCATATCATGGAGTTCTTTCTTTGCATTACCTATTTCCTTTTGGGTTATAGAGGCTTCTTCAAACATACAGATATCGTCTTTGATAATGGAGAACAATTCCTTCTTATGTATCTTATCTACGCTTCCTCTTGAAGTAAGCAATCTAACAGATTGTTTCTGCAAGGCATGCTCAATTAAGTTGCGAACATATCTTCCGTTTCCAAAATTGTCAACATGACATACTTTCTCAAAGATATAATTAGCCTCTTTCACAGCATCTTCTTCAATTGAAAAACCGCGCTCATTAATCATCATTTTAAGAATATCTGTCAGTTCATCAGCACTATAGTCTGGAAAATCAATCCAATAAGGAATTCGACTTTTTAATCCTTCGTTTATTTTCATAAAAGCCTGCATTCTTTCATTATATCCAGCAAGAATTACTATAACATCTTCCCTATGTTCCTCCATCTCCTGAATTAAAACGGTAACTGCAGTGTCACTTCTCATAGAATATGCCTCATCAATAAAAAGAACTCCCCCTTTTGCAGCCATAAATGCTTCCCTTATTACATATACACAGCCAAATCCATCAAGATCCATTCCACCACACTCAACAAATGCTCCACTTTTTAATATTCCTTCTTCTTTAGCAATCCCTGCAAAAAGCTTTGCAACTGTTGTCTTTGCACTTCCAGGATTTCCTCCAAAAATCATGTGCATTGTTCCTGATTTATAAGCATTACCTCTGCGCCTTTTTCTCTCCTTTTCCACAATGTCTGTTGCAATGATTTTCTTTATCTGTGTCTTAACAGATTCAAGCCCAATCATTTGATTTAACTTTTTTTGTGAAGACTCTTTATTTTCATCTCTGTCTAACATAAAGTCACCAGAAATGTTATAGTCATAAGCATGCAAAATATTCTTATTCAGACACCATGCTTCAAACTGCTCATATGCCTCAAGTACATCAGTTTGTGTAAACTTTTCTTGTGGAAACTGCTTGATAAATTCATCGGCCTGCTTTGCATACTTTGAATATTCTGACGACTCAATCAAACTTTTCATATAATTAATGGCTGATTTCCTATCTCCAGTCCCCTCTTTTAGCATAACTGGGATAATATATTTTTTAAGATTTGGCAAAAGATAATACGAAAATCCAGGTTTTTCCATATTGTATGTAAAGACAAAAAGACATTCATTTTTATATTTTTTTACTAGCTTTTCAATATATCCACATGTCATCTGATAATCCACTGAACTGTAACCAAACTTCTCTGATAAATCAAATACAATTACACCGCCATAGTTATTCTCTATTATCTCTTCTATATAACTATTTGATTTATATATATCTGGCTCAATTTCGCTAATTACTTCCATTCGTCTACCACTTATACGATTTGCTTTTGCCAAACACTGAACAAGAGTCTCTGCCATATCGCATGCTGCTTCGATGCTCCTACTTGAAATAATATAATGGACCATATTACCCTTATACACAGAATTATTTGAATGAGTCTTTATATTTGATAGTTCTTCAATAAAGTCTTCATCATAGATTGCCCTTTTTTCAGTCATAGTTTCGGATATAATCTTTTCAGTAAAATCGAAATGATATGCTTTTGAATTATCTGCACAATAGTCATATATAAACAGATTTGATAATTCTACTATTTTACTTCCTGCAACATCAAAACCTCTTCTTTTTGCCTCTTTAAAACAATCCATAAATTGATACATAGTAATTTCACAAGGCTTTAATTGTATTCTTTTAATTTCAAATACATGTTCTAATTCATCGATAATACAATCATAAGCATTATCTAAAGTCTCTTTCCTTTCATCAAAAAACAAAATGGCTAAAAGTTTCTCATCAGATTCTTGCCTGTAAGCCAAAAATCCTAAGTTGTTTTTTAAATTTTGATACATATAATTATTAATAGTATAAACCGTATCTGACCATCTGTAATCTCTAAGGTACTCCTTCTCTTTAATTAACTCCTTAATTTTTTCTGTAACTCCACCAATTGCAAATTCATAATATCTCATATTTTTTCTCCTCTTATTTCTTTCAAGCGAAAACATATTATTAACCTTCAACTATTTTTTATATATGGCAAGAATTGTATGTATTACTTATCCAAAGAAGACTCTAGTCTAGTTCACAGTAATTTTCATCACCAAATCCCTGAGTAAATACAATTACATTTTCAGTTTTGTTATAGTAAACTCCATCCATATTTGTTGCATTACATTCCCATCCCGAATCTGATTCCAGTCTTACATTATCAGGAATATTATTTTTATTTATTAATTCAGTTAGTTTTTCGAAAGTCATTTTTCCTCCGCAACATAAATTCTTGCTCTTTTAGTTGGTCAGATACTTTTTTCTAAAGACCTCATTATTTTTAATGAGCTCATTCATGCTTGCTGGTGCATAATTATTTATGACAACTCCTGCATTAAGAGTATGCTCGATACTCGCCATATACCTTGCTGTTAAGCCAGTATCTCCATGTATGTGTCCATGTATATGCCAGGATCCATGCTTTGACTTATACCATTCAGCCATAGGATAGTGACACAGAACTACAATCACTTCTTGGCCATCTATGTAATCACGAACCCCCATAAATTTATCTACAGACTCAAAATATTTCATGGCTTTTTCGTTCATCAATAATCTTTGGTCGTGATTTCCTATAACAAGATGTTTGTGCCCCGCTAGCTGCTTCAGATACCATGCTTCATCTTGAGAATTTCTTACTGCAAAATCTCCAAGTATATACACATCATCCTCTGCGGCAACTCTATTATTCCAAAGTTCTATCATTACTCGATCCATCTCTTCCCTATCACCAAAAGGCCGATGGTCAAAACGTATACAATTTTTATGTCCAAAATGCATATCCGAAATGTATAAATTCATTTTCCTGATTAATTACCTTTCCTCATTAAATTTAATTGGTTCACCAAATCATCATCTTCGATTGCAAATATGTCCGTATTTTTTGATGCAATACATATTAATTGTCCAAGTCTTAAGTCTGGCGACTCTATCCATGTCAGCTTAACGATTTTTAATACTTTTTCTATTCTATCTGGATTTCTTCCTTTATAATTCAGAAAATTCTCCTTCATATTTCTTTTCTCACTTTCTTTATATTCTACCTTACAATTTGAAAAGCTTCATTTAACTAGCGGTATAAAATGATTGTGTCTATCTGCTTTTTGTACTATCTTCAAGATTTGTTACAAAATGTCTTTTCTAATAATTTAATCACACAACATTCGTCTACATGCTTATACAAGCATTTCTTTTGAGGATCAGAATAATCGTCTCCATAAATATCATATTCAATACTTTTTACCTCTTGACCAATGCGAAAAACATCTATTACAACCACTATCCCTTCACAATGGATTTTTTGCTTTCCGTTATCAAAGTCGAATGTTACTAAGTCACCCTTTTGAAAAAATGGTCTTCTATTTTCCCTACTCATTAATTCACCCTCCATTCTTCGGCACACAATTCAACTTTCTCTCTATTGAAGGCATAACATCAATCAATTCATCCGTCACTTAATCTTTATTTGTAAAAATAATGAGGTCTGATATTTCTCCTATTTCTCCTGCACATCGTAAATCCTTAATAGATAATTTATCATGTCCTTTCTTATAATAAGTCGACATCTGCACTTCTAGTAAAATAGGAATTTCAAATTCCTTCGATAGAGTATTTAACTTATTTGCTATTGAATTTAGTTCATCTACACGCGTCTTCTCACAACAGACTTTATCAGTTATCAATTCAAAGTAGTCTATTACAATTACGTCTGGCTTTTCCTTTTTACTTAACTCTATAATGGATTCAACATCAATTGCAGGAGTGTCATTAATAATAATCTTCGATTGACATGATCCTTCAAAGACACCTTCAAACCAACGCTCAATAAAAACAGCTTCTTTCGCTGGACTAAAAAACATAATTTTTTTCTCATCATTTTTTGCCAACTTTTCTACTATTTCCATAATATATGTACTTTTCCCACTTTTAGGTACACCTGCAATACAAACAAAAGCATCATAACGATCCTTTAACACTTCATACAGTTCCGATACTTCCATTATTCTTTTCTCCCTTGTTTTAATCAATTGCGCTTTCCTTGCTCTGCTAATCCTTCCTTCTCACTACTATTTGTTAAAATCATTTGTATTTCTTTGAGTTCTAAAAACTCTTTTTTAATTTCATCAGCATTTTCCAATGAAAAAGTTTTCATTCTCATATCGTAGACAGCTTCTGCCTGTTCTTCCGTAAATTCAAAAAATTCCATGATTTTTTGTTTTGCTTCTCCAGAATCCTTGCAGTCGCACAGAATATCATATAAACTGATACAGCTTTCTCTTGGTAGCACTTCTATAAGTGCTTCTAAAATTTTCAACTGTTTATTAATGTACTCGCTATCTTTTTTCATACCAATCCTCCAGTTCTTCTTTTATTGTTACTAAGCACTCATTAAAACGCATATTAAGTGCTTCAACTAACTCATCTTGATATAATCCTTCATCAGTTCTTGTTGGGTATTTTAGTCTTTTTTCATTAAAGTAATTTTGTCTTGCTATAATCTCTCTTTTTGAAGGTAAAAATCTAAATCTTCTTTGATGATTATGTAGATTTTCCACCTTGATAAGCTTATATAATTCAGGATTTTCTTCAATAATGTCATATATACAATCATAATAATTTATATTAGGATTAAGCTTTAACCAACTATTGGGAACTCCCGGAACCTCACAGCTATTAACAACAAAATCTACCTCATCAATTAGTTCATATAATTTAGTTCTTACTCTCTTTATCTTTCCAAATATTCTATCTACATCCTTTCTGATATCATTCATCAACTGATAAAAATACAGTTCTCCGTTCTCTTTTGTACTAGGAATATAATTGAAATAACAACTAAGTTCTAATAAATTAAGAATATTATTCAATTTATTATATATGTCATTTGCACCAGCAACATTAGTTTGAACCTTTAATGAATTAGCAATTTTAGCAAAAGATTCTATGTTGATAGGCACAAGAAATGCCATTTCATTTTGGGTTAATGCCAATCCTATATTTTTAATAAAATCAAAATCTCCACCAACAGCATTTTGGCATTCATCTACATAGTTATTAAACCTTCTTATATGCTTCATAAATGCTTCATCACTCACAATTTTGATATCAGCATTCAATTCCAATTTTGTACAAATATCTCTGGTACTTAATGGTTTTGGATAATCTCTGGCATATTTATATGCCTCAATATCAAACCAATATTTAACCCCTGTTTTCTTATCTTCAACGACTTCCTTTAACATTCTAAGAATTCTAACTTCTTCTTTCATTTGTATTCCTCCTGATAATAATCTTACTATTCTTTTTATCTTTACCCGGACAATAAAGTGTCCGAAATAAAATAAGAGAGCTATCACCAGATTATTCGTGGTAATAGATCTCTTACTCGATTGAATAAAACTCTTCTCCTGTTTCCAAACAAATTCCTGCTAGTCTTCCATCCGGAGAACAAGAACAGCAATCTATTGCAATATGATTATTTCCTTTAAAAATGTAACCTGGTCTTGGATTATTTGATATGTTCTGTGTCGGAGTATGACCTGTCACAACTATAATGTCTTCATAATATGGAATTTCATAGTCAGTACGCATCCAAACCAGCTCGTCTATAGTATAGTCATACAGTTCTTTATTCTTAGAGAAATTTCCAAGTCCAGCATGAACTAATAAATATTTCTGCCCTCTTACTTCCAACTCAACATATGCTTCAAAATCACCAACAAACTCGAGGATGTTTTTTCTCTCATGCTTTGTAAGCTTTGAAAATTCAGAAATAGTGCTTGATGCACCATTATTTATCCAGTCAGCAAGAAGTTGAATGTTTTCTATTGATAAGCTATCTAAAAAATCTTCATCGATTTCGTTTAGAAGAAGCTTCATATTCTCAAGAAGCATTACCTCATGATTCCCAGCTATACAATGACAATTAGGTAATGACATTAAATACTGCAGAGCTTTCACCGAATCTGGTCCGCGGTCTACAATATCCCCTAAGATATAAAGCTCATCTTCCAAGGTAAGATTCATTTTCTTTATAAGCATCTTTAATTGTTCAAGCTGCCCATGTATATCACTAATTACAAACGTTGACATATAAGACCTCCTAAAATTTACAATCTATACAACTGATTATCTATTCAGCCTTTATCAATTAACGTTGTGGGATAATCTGTTGCTTTTATACAAACTGTATTGTATCAGGTTGTGGAGTTGATCTTGTGAACAGGATTTATCATCAATATAATAATCGCAGCATATTTTTCTAGAATTTCCGCCAAATAATTCTTTAACCTCTGGAAGATTGTCGTTTATTGCATCAAAGAGTAGTCCTTGCTCGCTACACCACTGCACAGCCTCCTCAAGCTGTTCCTCCATACGACATGTCCAAAGAATAAGACGGGTACCATTCTTTTTAAGCTCCTTTAATTTTGTAATTAAATCATAGTTAGGTTCTCCAATTTCCGGCCATGATCCAGTGCATAGAGTTCCATCAAAATCAACACCAATTGTAAGTGCTCTCTCCATATTATATTCCTCCGTTCAGATAAACATATCCTTTGACAATGGCATGGTCCGGATATCCTGGTTCAATTGAAATTCTCCTACCATTTCTTTGGTCATGCACCTGAAAATCCTTGCCCCATGGATATGCTGACGCATCACGATTAACGAACTCTCGATCATAGCTTGCTAAATCAACTTCCAATCCTCTTGTGATAATATGATCTTCTGCAAACTCATAAGCATAACCACCATCAGATTTTTCGGTATATATACTCTGTCCGCCAGGTGTATGTCTTTGAAACCCTTTTGCCGAAAGAATGCTATCAACTACGCCTAAATTCCAAATTGTTTCGGTTGTCTCACGTCGTAAATTATTGCAATCTGTAATCATAAGTACTGGATTATTTTTTTCATTTGCTTTATTAACTACGATTTCCAGTTCCTCCACACGTTCGTTGTAATCAACCATTCTGATGCGAAATCCCACAACAGTAAGAATTTGTCCACTCTTATCCAATAAATCTATTAACAATAAATTAGGATTATTATTCTCCTTTGTAGTAATAACAGAATCATCGACTGCAGAAAGTGTATATGCATCTTTCTTCCAGAGAATTCCAACTTCATTTGTTCCATCATTCTGTGTTACTGCGTGTAAATATCCTGCCCGTTCCATTTCATTCCAAAAATATTCAATTGTACTATTTTTAAATAGTTCTGTTAATACAATAATATCTGCATCCTGATGAATTAGTTCATCAATTACAAACTGTGGAATATCATTTCCAATACCACTACGCTGATTAATGTTCCATCCAATTACTTTGTTCTTCATAAAAATTCCTCCATATAATTAAAATAGTTTTAAATAATCCATAAATATCATTGCCTCCACTGCTGGAGTTCTTGCTGCAAATTGAGCGTTTTCTATACCATTTGTAAGCAACAGGCGTTCCCAGAGATTTTGATAATCATTAAAATCAAATTTGCAATCATCTAAAATGACATATTCCTCTATCTCAGGATGGGCCTCCAAATAATTGATAATTCCAGCACCTCTTTTGTACTTACTGTCTCGTGTATGTCCTGATATTGATAATCCATACATATCTAGCTTTGAAAGCAGATAAAGATAATCATCATCAGTTTGTTTCATGCTCTTCCAGTCTGAAGACAAAACAATATCTGCGCCGCCATACTTTTTTATAGTATTTGCCAGAATTTCAACACGGGCATCATCTATACCCTTATAACCATCCGGGGTGCGCTTACATGTTGTTATAGTATTTAGAACACCGTCTACATCAAGGAAAACTACAAAACTCTTATGCTTTTTACTCATTTTGAACCTCCTGTTTAAAGAAATCATATCAAACTATACACATTACTACGGACATTCTTCTGTCCAAAAAGTCATTTTCGAAAAATCATTTATTCATTTCTATCTAAAATAAAGTGAGCCATGTCAAAGGACATGGCTCGTTTGAGGTTATATAATTATTCAGTTGTTTCTTATCTCACATATACTAAGATAAAATGTTCTCCTATAGTTCAAAAACATTTGTCTCTAACACATCCTCAGGAATATCGAGTTCATCAATATACTCTGATAGTGTTAATTCTCTCTCCATTTCTTCATTCTGATTTTCTGATAAATTATAATTGTACATTGCTTCAGCGGTTTCCTTGTCTGCATTTAAGTTGTCTTTTTCTGTTTCATCCTCAGTCGGTTTCCAAGACATATTTACAAAATATGTAATTAATTTTCTCCATTCTTCTTCACTTGAACTAGGATGAACATCCTTTTCCACATCATAATCAAATAAAGTGGCTATAGTTTTACATGTAACTATTATTTTTAATCTTTTACATTTTTCTAGAATATTGTAATTTTTGTATATATCTTTTATTTGTTTATTTTTTTCGTTTATCTTCTTTTTTATTTCTTCCTGAGTCAAATCTGTACTATTTTGTATCTTTTTTATTTCGTCTTTTATTTCAGATATCTTAGATTCTACATCCTTATCTATTGCATTTCGTAAATCTATAATATTTTTAATATCTTTTCCTTCTTTTTTAAGATTTTCATTGTCATCATCATATTTACCATTAACTTCTAATATACTAATCTCCTTCCATTGTATCCCATTAGTATACAAAACCTTTCCATACCATAGAAGTTCGCCTATTAATTCCATAACAGCTGGATCATCTGGGTTATCTGATAAAGCTGGATCATCTTGGTCATCTGATAACTTTGGTTCGGAAATTGTTACCTTTATACCCTTAGCAATACTAACATAAAACCTGTTATCTTCCCCCTTGATAAAATCTGTCATAAATCTTTTACCCACATTATTTTTATTAACACAATGTGCTTCCCAATCTTTATCTGACATCGCCTTTATGTTCTTCCCAACCAATTTGCTAAGCACAGAAATATCATCATTACCAACAGAATAACTTTTTTTTATTTTATCGTTATTTTTCTCGTCAATAGTAAATCTATATTCGTAACGGGCGGACGTTGAATAAGGCTTTAATATCAAAATTTTAGCATCTTCTATTTTCATTTTCATTTTTTCTCCATCGACTATATTCAAAAGAGGATCTCCCAGCGCCTTTACTTCAACACATCCATATATGTATTTAATTGCATCTTTCTTATACGTATTGAATTCCTCACCCAAAATAGCAATATCTGGGAAACTACAATAACCTCCCAGATATACCTTGCCAAATATATCTTTTCCATTCTTAGCCTTTCTCGCAATTTCACCATCATTTACTGCTCTGATTGAGCAGCCCTTAAGATTTCCCCATTTTCTGAGCATGATATTTATTAATGGATATAGTTCCTCCTCTTGTCCATATTGCTTTTCCATCAATTCAAGTTCTCTCATATATTCATCTAGTGTATCAAGCATTATTATTTCCTCCTCTTTTCATACATAATCTTCTTCATTGTTTCAATCAAATATTTAATTTTAACGGGGGTATTATCTTATATCCCAACACCCCACCAATTTATGCCCAAGGTCCTCTAACACCCAATGCGTCTCTTTGTATTGATCAACATCCTCAATATTAATTATTTTAAAATCAAATGTTTTCAGATACTCTTGGTCTATAGATATCTTTGTATAATTTCCTCTTAAAATATGTCGAGTATATATTGGTTTTCCTTGCCATAATACGTTCTTAGGATAGAATGTTTCACTACCATTCTTCCCATCATCTAATCCATACCAATTTGCCAATTCTCCGTTTCTAATCCAAACCTCCTTTTGACCCTTTGGATGATACTTTAAACGAAGAAGATATGCTGCAACGATTTTCATAATTTTCATATCAGATGACTCCTGTCTTCTGGATTCATCTGATAAATACTTAAATCTCTTATTCGCTGCTACCGGTTTTCCTTCTTGTTTTTTATCCTTCTTGACAATAAAGTAATGATTTTGCAAAGGTCCTATTTCTAAGGCATTTGCAATAATATTATGATAGGTAAATATATTTGCCGAATAATCCAGTCCACTATTTAATCTTTCATTCCATTTCTTTTCTAACGTTTCCCAAAGCTCTTGCTTTGATAATCTTTTCTTCTGTTCATTTACTCCATTTTCAAATTGAAACATCCAGTATTTTTTCAACCAGCCCTCTGTAACAGAATGCTGCTCCATCCATTTGCCCACTCTCGCATTTGAGGTTGGTTTTGTATTATCTATATCCGAAAACCCAGTCCAACGTTGGAGTAGTTCTATAGTGTCATCAACCACTTGCTGACTAATGACCTCCCCTGGTGTAACCCGTCCTTCTGAAAAAAGAAAAGCACGAGCTATCACAGTCATTATGTGCTCAATTCCAATAAGGTTAGCTGATTCACTGAAATGGTCTGTAAGTAAATTAGGTTGAACTCTCGGTGTCAGCGATGTTGGATTAGTAACATACGATTCAAATTCTAAGAATTCATTTAACATTATCCTTTCGCCTCCTCAACGTTGATTATCAATTCAATATCCTCCCATGAAAAAACATCCCAAAAGAACTTCGCCGTACTTATCTTTGATTTTGTCGCTTGATACAATGCATAGACCAATTTCTCTTTTTCATTAATAATATTGAAATATGTATTAATCACTTTGCTTATTTCTTTTAAACAATGCGCATATATTTTTTGTTCAATATTAGATTCATTGTTTTCATAAAATCTTCGCGCTTCTTTGTCTAAGGTCTCATTTAATTCTGAGAACTTTTGGCAATAAAGAATATACTCTTCTGATTTTATTGCACTGTTGTACATCTCGCTATATGTACAAATTTTCGGTCCTTGAATTATATCCAACAGGCGCCAGAGTAATTTATAGCCTTGTTGGTTAAAGTGATACAAAAGTTCCTTTTCTTTTTCTGATAAATTAACCTCCTTAAATCCATTACCGATAATTTGCTCAAGCACAGCTCCTCTCCTGTTTCGCGGTTGAAACTGCCATTGTAAGATGTTAATTCTGTCTCTTATTTCATCAATTTCAGATTCACTGGAAATAGATTCTTCTATTTTTTTTCTTAATTCTGATAATGTTTGAAATAATTGCTCCTCCACCTGACTCTCGTCATACATACGCATAAGAAGAACCTCTGTATTTTCAACAGCATAGAATCCTTTGGCTTTTTCTCTTTTTAAACTTTTGATTAGTATATTTTTATAAAAACTATACAATTCAAAAATACCACAACAAGTCTCCTTAAATTCGTCTACTATTTCTTTTTCGTTTTTGCTTAGTTTTGGTATTTTAAGACTTGCTTTTGTCTTCTCTTTTTTTAGCTTGGCAAAAATCTTATAATAGTCTATAAAATATTTTGGCAGCAAGTTTATATATGTACCATTTTCTTCATCATCAGGATACCACTTCACCACTGTTTCACAGTTTTGGGCACCAATTACTATAAGCCTTTTTTCTACGCCATTTTTTAATTCTTTCTCTTCTTTTATTTCCATTCTGTCTAAGTGGAAATTATCTTCAGCCTTGAGTTTTTTAAATTGTCGTAGAAATGACAAATACAAGCTCTTTGGTATTCCACTTTGAAGTATTATATCCAAATTAGGGTGTGAACCATTTTTCGCAGCATCTATTTCTAACCCTGTAAGCAGAGTACATTTGTCACAGGTTGGAGCATTGGCGTCAAACTCTGAATTACTTGGTTTTTTCCTTTCATATTCAACTTGTCCAATGGAAATGGCTGCATTTGAAATACGACCAATATTGTTTGAAAATGTATTATAAACATGCTGGTACTCTACAAAATCAGACACGAAAGAATCTTCTGATGATGTACTTGGTATCGCAATAGCTGGCATTTTTCTTGTGTAATAATATAAACTATTTGATGAATTCCATTGATATACGGCTTTTGCTACAGCATCAACCACGTCCTGATTTAAGATTACGCTTACTAAATCACCATCAAAATCAGCACCCCCAAGACATAAAGGAAGTGTTGAACCTCTTGGCACCATAACTATTCCCGTCAAATGACCAAAGTATTTATCATACATTTTTACATATTTTGTATAATGCTCATAGTTTTTCCTTCCGTTATATGCATAATCTTTCTCTGATTTTGGAAGGACAAACGCTCTCATTATATATTGTTCATTCCTTGATAAATGAGGATTTCTAAAAAAAGCATAATAATCTTCAAAATTCAAATTCAACTTGTTGCTATTGCCTTGTGGTAAATAAAAACGATTATACAAATCTCGCAAATATGAAGCTTTCACATCCTTATTGGATCTAAGCAAACTGAACAAAAGTGGTGCTAAATCTCTGCATAGATAACGAGTTTGACCTTCTACCAAAACCTTTCCTAATGCTATCTTAGAAAGCAGACTTTTCTGTGTGTTTTCCAATTGCTCTTTTATATATTTATCTCCTGCAAGACTTGGGTTTTGTAAGACTGCTCGTTTCCAATTTTGAAAATGATAACTTTCTTCGCAGTCCTCCTTTACTACATCTTCATACTCTATTTCGTCCCAGTTTTTTAGAAAATCTATTGGCTTTTCAATATACTTACCATGTCCATTCATAATACGTTTGAACTGGTTATCATCAAAAGCCAATGTATTAATTGCCTGATAACTTAGGTGTGTATACTTAGAATGTCCATATGGCAGATTAGTTCCTGAAACATAGAAGCCGTGATTGTATTTTGCTATTGCTTCACAATAATATTGCATTGGATCTTCAACACCAATTTTTTCACAATGCTTTATTAACCACTTCTTGCATTTAAGCATACTTTCTGTCATGAAAATATGAGCTTTACTTAAATCTCGTTCTATTCCAAAGGCATCTACATACAAATATTGTTCTTCTCCTGCTCCATCAACAGTATATTCGTCAATAAATCCTATAACATCCACCTGATGAAGCATTCCCTTTGCAAAAGGTAATCTTATCTGAAAAGAATTTGCTCCCTTTATTCCTAGGGATTCATTTATATAACCAGAATATTCTGGTGTAATAAGACCCTCTCCATCATATGGTGTTTCTGTATTTAATATTGCCTGCAATTCCGGTTCCTGAAATTCCCAATCTTTTGTTGATTTGTCTTTCGTTGAATTTTGCACTTCTTTTGCAGTTGCAATCTTAACATCTCTTTCAAAACTAGCTCCACTTGCTTTTCTAGTATCTTTAACAATAACCAACGTTTCCGGCGTCAACTTAAAGTTTTCATGATTTACACGCTGAGAATTAGAAAGATATAGTCCTCTGTAGGCATAGTACTTATTTAATGTCAATTTAATCTTACTGAAATCAATTCCTAAATTCAGTCGCTCATTTAGTCTTTGGGCATAGTCCTGATTTACAAAGGAAATACGTCCTTTTCGGCTCATGTTACCACTTTTATCAAACGGCATCATATGTACAATATGAGTATCAAATTGCAATTTAAGCCCATTTTCTATAAGATCTTTTGCATTTTTTTGCAGATCTTCCCTCCAGTTTCGAGCCACTTCCGATACATTCTCATCAATAGGCATAAAAATATCATCAAAATCCATAATAAGAAACTTGTCCTGTAACAGATATTCATTTGAGCAATCAAACTTATCGCCCAAATCTTCTTTTAATACATCCAGAAACTGATGAAGCATAGGACACTCTTCTAATTCGTTTTCCTCCTTTACCACCAAGGTGTACAAGGTTCGCTTTCTTGTATCAAAACAAAATGCTTCCGCTGTTGCTTTCATTTTTGGGGAAAAATGCTTGAATAAGGATTTTGCGTTGATTGTCATTATGCGTTGGTTATTGACTGTCAATATTAACACCTCTCTTCATGTTCTTCGTTTATTTTCCACTCAATATTAGATATCTTCTTTTGCAGAAAATTATATTTTTTTTTATTTATTATGATTTTTGATTCCTTTAATGATTGTTCTTTAATTTCTACTTTCCAAGAATTATTATTCTTTATTATTTCATTCAAAAATTTTTTCAATTTATCTACATCTATTTGAGTATCAGATTTTTCTTGAAATGCATTTAATGCTTTATCACATATCTCTTGGCAAGTTTCGTTTTCTTCTTCATTTTTTATTCTTTCTATGTAATTCTTTGTTAAGCGTTTGTCTTTAAGTCTATCTCCATATATAGCTCTCAACTGAGTCTTACACTCTTTTATCTTTTGGTCTGCTTTCTCAAACCGCTCTTTATTACTAAACAGTATTGATTGAATTTCATCTATCTGTTTTTTTGATGCACAATAATATTCCCATATCAATCCATCTGTATATATTACTTTTCCATACTCAACAATATGTCCTGCTAACTGCACTACATGTTTTGACAAATCTTCACCAATTGCTTTTACTTCAACACAGCCACATCGATTTTGTTTTTGAGCAATAAAGTTTTCTCCACCTTCTTTTACAAATTTAAAATCTTTATTTACAATACATAAGTCTAGAACACCGCCAGTGCCTCCAAAAATACAGTTATTATCCCTTAAATCTGCTACTAAAATACTTATAGCATCTCCATGCTCATTATAAATAATTTCATCAAGCAACATAAATACCAATGCCTGTATACCACACTCTAATGGTGCCATTGTAACAATATTATTCAAAATTCTTTCGTACTTTTTGTAATTCATTTTTTCCTTTCTCATATATTACTAACTTGCATAAATTTAATTCTCAATACATTATTTATTCTCAAAAACATTTATCTAGTTTTTTATACTTTTAATTTTCTGTTTAAATGCTGATTAAGTTTATGAGGACAATATTATTATCTCTTCTCTCAAAACTTTTTGTTGTATATTCTGATTCAATATTTTCTTTTAATATTCTTTTATCAAAAAAAGGCTTAATTCTGTCCTATACCCTCCTCTTTTATCAGCAAACTTTTAGACGGCTTACGACCTACACTTCACGACCAGAAGTTGCAAGAATTCCATCTGTAGCCTCAAGACTATGAGTTGTAATTAACCCTTGAACATCAAACGTCTTACAAGCCTTAATTTCAAATCTTAAACTCCAAATTCTAACGTAATTGAATTAATATCAAGAAGCCTTTTCCGTGTTCTGCCAGCTATAAAAATATTTGTTGGACAAACTGCACCACCTAGAAAAAATATGGTAAATGCTTTATAAACTACTCTTTTAATAGTCTATCAAGTAACACACGCCTGTTGTTTATAAACATTTCTGTAACCTGATAACTTTCTGTTTCCTCATATTCACATAAATGTATACTTCCATCATCAAAACTGAATATATCTGCATCTGGAATACCTAACAGAATAGGAGAATGTGTAACTATAAAAAATTGTGCGCCTTCCTTTGCACATCGATATATTTCCATTAACAATGTAAGCTGTCTTTGAGGTGATAATGCAGCTTCTGGTTCATCAAAAAGGTACAAACCATTTGCCTGCAAATTATTCTGTGCTAATGCCAAAAAGCTTTCTCCATGTGACTTTTCATGATATTTAGCCGAGGGATGTGCCATATCTGCATATTGCTCTTCTTGTGTTGCAACATTATAGAAACTTTCAGCTCTAAGAAAATACCCCCATTTTTCCTTCCGGTATCCTTTGGCAATTCTTATTGCATCACACAATTCTGAGTGAGTATCATGCGTAGAAAAAACATAATTCTTTGTTCCCCCCTCTGGATTGAACCCATGAGCTACAGCAATTGCCTCCAGTAAGGTTGATTTACCAGTACCATTTTCCCCAACAAAAAAAGTGACTGACTTATTAAAATCAAGTCGTTCGATTCCTTGAAAGGCTTCTATTTTCTTCAAGTAACTGTTGTTATCGATTTTATTCCAATTAAACAGTACTCCCTGTATAAATTGATTATTCATAAAATCCTCCTAATAGTTCTCTAATCACCTACATTGATTACATATATTTCATCCGCCATATCAATCTTATGCTTATGCATATCATCAAGCATCTCTTTTGTCTTTGTTAAAAGTGTTAATCTCTTTTGCGCTTCAATAAATTCATCTTTGAATCTAGTACTTCCACAAAGAGTTATTACTGGATATTTCTTGTTGTCATATGCATAGAATCTTACTAATTCATCTGTATATGCAATTCTACTTGGATGTCTTGGCTTATTTCCTTTTTTATCTTGAATGCAATATACTTTGTCTTTCCATTGCATAAGATATTGAACAGCATTATCCTTTGCAGATGAATACTTATCCTCTGTTCCCCATGCCACAACTATTAAGTCTGCATATGACAACAATTTCTCATGCTTTTCAAGAGAACATAATTGATTTTGATCAATGCCATCCTGGTCTGTAGAAATTGTTTCAAATAGATTTATCATGGCTATTTCGCCGATATTGTATTGGTATAGGTATCTGCTGATTTTTGTAAGTGTAGTGTCACTTTTACCATCACAGGCTACACTTGGATTGATTCCAATGACTACTGCCTTTTTGTCTGAGTCTTTATTAATCTTTGTACGGATAATAATTCGTATGTTATCTACTATTTCACAGCCATATGGTTTTATTTTAGCTTGTTCTTTATTTTTAAAGATTTGCATAACACATTATTCATTTTGGTCTCCTACACTTACTTTCCAAATTTGTATAAACCATTCGTAGCCCTATCATTTTTTTCAATATTTTATCATACTCATAACCATTATCATAGATTGCTATGTAATTATACAAACTATATGTTGAATTAGTTTCCATGTTGTAAAAAAATACTGTTCTTTCATACATGCAAATAAAAGAGGGCTTACGCCCTCTTCATGAATCCCTTGTCAATATGTACAACACTACAAAAGAAAAAACTTATAATTCATTCATAAAAATCATATACGCCCTACAAACACTCCAATCACAAATCCAACAATTAACAATGCTGATACTTTTAAGATTCCAATTACTAATTCTTCTTTTTGCGTTCTTTGTCTTAATAAGAACTCAGGAATTTGAATACTATTCCCCTCTACATTAGAAACTACTTGATTATCATTCATGTTATTTCCTCCATTCAGTTCAATAATAGTTAATATCATTATATCATCATTTTTAAACAATATTGCCACCGCAGAGGTGGCAATATTGTTATTATCGCCGATGTTTTAGAATATGATAAAGAGAAGCTCTTTTAGTTATTCCTTACAAAAAATTTCTATAGCCGCATTGGTAAATTCAGCTGTACCAACTCCACCAGCTGCATCGATATTTTCAGTAAATTCGCCACCACCAACGTACATTTTTCCAAGACCAGCCAGAATTTTATTTGAACACTTATAAAAATGCTCTGTGATGTAGTCCTGAAGTTTTTTAACCTGTAATTGAACCTTTTCATCTGACGGATTCATTTCCTTCATCTGTCCGAACTCAACAAATATCTGCATAAAATCATTTGTTACAGCTGTTTCGTCATCCTTTGTCCAGTTCTTTGTTTTCTCTTCAAACTCCTTGTACTCAGCAGTCTGTCCCCACTGCTCTTTTGCACGTTTAGCATACTCATCAATTTTACTTGTATCAAATGCTTTAAAATCCATCTGTTTCACTCCTATTCCTTTTATTCCTCGAGCGAATTTAATAAGATTTTCAAGATGCTCTTTCTTCATAGTAAGCAATTCTATTTGCTGTTCCAGGGCTTTATTCCTGTCAAAGTTAGGGGCATCTATAATCTTTCTAATTTCCTTTAGTGGAAATTCCAATTCCTTAAACATCAAAATCTGCTGTATCCTTTCTAAGGATGTATCGTCATACAACCTGTATCCTGACTCAGTATATTCGATTGGTTTTAAGAGTCCTATGGTGTCGTAATACTGAAGAGTGCGTATACTCACTCCTGTTAATTTACTTACTTCATTTACTGTCATCATTGGCATTTCCTCCTCTCTCGATAATTCCAGCCTAAACTATAACGCAACGTAAGAGTCAACACTTTTTTAAAAAATTTTTCTCTTTAAATGTAAAAATGGTTGTTGCATATTGCAACAACCACTTAACTATTAAATCATTCAACCATGCCCCAGCTTTACTTAAGCCAGAAAACTCCGTCCCCACTGGTTCTACATCTTAAAGAATCTCATTGCCTCTTCAAGAATCTCAGCCTGCCCCTGAACCTGTGTTGCCTGCTGCGCCACAAGATTAATTGCTGTTGTAAGATCTTCTATTGAAGCTGTTGTCTCCTGTGTGCTTGCAGCATTCTGCTCAGATATTGCACTAAGGTTTGAAATGATATCAATTACTCCCGATCTTGATTCATCACAATCCTTAGCCTGAACATCAACCATTCCGCTTTGATTTCTTGTGTCTTTAATACCAGCATTAACATTTTCGAATTCTCGCTGTGTACTCTTCAGATTCTCCTGCTGTTCATGCAAATGATTCTTAACCTCTTCCATTTTCTGAATAGAACGTTTTGAATCCATTACTAATACATTAAGAATCGCTTCAATCTTCTTTGTAGATTCTCCTGACTGGTCTGCCAGTGAAGATATCTCATTTGCAACTACTGCAAATCCTCTTCCTGCTTCACCTGCTCTTGCAGCTTCGATTGATGCGTTAAGTGCAAGGAGATTGGTCTGGTCTGCAATTTCTGTAATAAAGTTTACAGCTTGTGAAATCTGCTCAACTGAACGGTCTGTAGCCTCCACATTCTGTGCTACTATCTCAATCGCATCTACAGTCTTATTATTTGACTCATCGAGCATTTTTATAATGTCCATAGCTTTCTTGCCTGCAATGTCCATTCCATTTGCAACATTATCCAAATCGTTTATTCCGCCAACAATACCTTCAATCTTGCCACCCATATCCATGACCTTTACAGTTGCATTCTCTATATCTGTAGCCATCGAAGTAGCACCCTTTGACATTTCCTCAACTGCACGTGTTATATCTTTTGCATTGCTTGAAGTATTGTTTGCCACATCCTGTAACTCTGTTCCTCTTTGAAGCAAATCTTTTGACGCCTCCTGTACTTTGAGCACAATATTCTGAAGCGCTGATGATAAATTCTTGCGCGACTTTATTATAGAATCAATTTCTGTTATCCTACTGGTTGCAGTCTTGTATGGTTTTAATTCTCCGTCTGATAAAAGCTCAAGATTCTTTGAAATTATCTCAAGTGGTTCTTTTATCTTTCTTGCGATAAACAATGCCTCTCCACCGCAAACAAGAACAAGAATAATTGTTACCACTACAAACTTCATTATTACCGAATTAATTTCTTTCTGAACAAGGGTTTCCTCTTTTCCTGCAAAAGCCATTCCTACTACTTTTCCTGAATTATCTGTTATAGGAACATAAGCAACATAATAATCCTTTCCATTAATTGAAACACCCTTTTGCTCAACATTATTCCCCGCCGATACAGAAGCCCAGATTTCAGGCTCAGCTTTTGTTCCCTCATTTCTTCCAGATTCACTATTAGAATCTTCTACTGAGGTAATATAACGAACATCTTCCATAAATAAGGTAAGCTGTATTCCTTCATCCAGGAAAGTATCTACATAATCATGTTCATATGCTGGCATATGATTTTCATTATTTTTAATATCCCATTCGTAATATGCTTTCAATCCTTCTGCTATTACTGTTAGTTCATGATAGAATTCGTCCTCCATGGTTTGTGCCATTGACACAGACCCTACAGTAGCTATAACACACGATGCAATCGTTGTTGGAAAAAGTGCTGTAAAAAGCAACGCTACCATCATAGATAATGTTTTTTTCTTTTTTCCCATGATAAAAACCCCCTAAACAAATTGTATTTTCCGTTCTTCAATAATTTTATATTACCACCATAAAACTAAATATTCAAGACTATAGTACTATAAATGTGTTTCTTTTCATCTATGTAGTTATAGACTTTAACACCATTATATTTTTTAAACTAGAAAACTCCGTCCCAATGGTTCTACATCATACTCTGTCCATCCTGATAAGCCTTCTTAACAAAGAAGTCATCAATCTCCTTCTTTATCTGCTCCGGCGGAGTATTTTTAAGAATATACCCTTCCGGCTTAAGTGCCATAACCTTCAGGATGCTTGCCTTGTCATTTTTGCTTGTAAGAAAAATGACTGGAATATCACTGAATTCACTTTCTGTTCTCATCATCTCAAGCACCTGACTTCCATCAACGACTGGCATCTCGTAGTCGAGAAGAACGAGATCCGGTCTGTTTATTGTCAAATACTTAATCGCCATCGCACCTGAGTTTGCAAGAATAACCTGGTATTTATCCTGCAGCCAGCCTTTTACGCTTCGAAGCATTACACCTGAGTCATCAACAACAAGTATTTTTTTCTTAACATGTCTTCCGTTTATCTTGATATACTCTTCTATTTTACTGACTGTTTCCTTGACATTAATAGGACGTTCAAAAACACCCCTGACAATGAGGGACGGAATAAACTCTTTTAAACCTTCAAAATCATCTCCAATATAAAATACCGGAATATTATCCTCAACAGCTTTATCCTTCAAATACAAAAGCTCCTGAGCGTATCCGTGAGCCTCATTCTCCATGTACAAAAGAATTGCCTCATATGTTCCTTCAAGCTCAAACAATTTTGACATCTTTAATTCTGCAATTGTCACCTTATATCCAACCTCAGACATTTGCCCGGCTATTGTACTTGGGAAAAAACCAGTATTCTCTGCAATAATAAGAATCTCCTGTCTTTGCTCTTTTTCTTGCACTTCCTGCACTTCCTGTACTTCCTGCACTTCCTGTACTTCTTTTTTCTCTTCCATAGTTGTCTCCTTTATTCTAGCATAAATCACACATCTTCTGCGTAATCTCCATGATTTCCTCCATTGCTACATCTGTCACACTTATTCGAAGCTGCTCAAGCATTGGCTTTAATTCCTCAGGTAACTCATAAGTATCAAGCTCCTTCATTGCCTCATCTGCCGCATCAAGATCGAAACCGTCAACTGCATCATGCAGGCGAGTCAGCGTCTCTTTTATTTGCTCACCAGATACCTTAACTTTCTCTTCTGCATCCTGCTTCGGTGCAAATTCTTCAAGCGACTTCTTATAACTATTGTAAAATTCGAGCAGCTTTGGAAGCTTATTACCAATTTCTGCAACTTTTTCTTCGTTACCTAACTGCTCCATCTCATAGAACATTTCTGATAATTTTGTTGCTCCTACCATTCTTGCATTATTTTTTAATGCATGAACTTCTACTGTATAATCCCTGATATTTCCTTCTTCAAAAAGCTGTTTTATCTTGGCGCTCTTGCTATCAATCATGAGCCAGAAGTCACCAATCAGTTCCATCAGGAATTCTTTTGAACCGCAGTTCTTAATTCCTTCTACCATATCGAGGCATTGTATCTTTATATTTTTATCTCCCTCTTCTGAAGACATTAAACTGCTCTCTGTGTCAGTCTCTGTATTGGCTTCTTCCTCATGGCTTTCAACCTGAAGCTCTTCAGGTATCCATTTTCTCAGGCATGCCTCAAGCTCTTTTTCGCGTATTGGCTTTGGTACGAAGTCGTCCATATCAGCCTGAGCAAACATTTCTTTTGCATCAGCAGTTGCATTAGCTGAAAGAGCAATAATTGGCAACTTTTTATAATATTCGCCTTGCAGATTCCTTATTGCTATCGTTGCCTCTATTCCATCCATTCCTGGCATCATGTGGTCCATAAATACGATGTCATAATGTTTTTCCTGTACCATTTCGACAGCATCTTCTCCGTCTTTTGCTGTATCAATATGCATCTTGTATGGTGCCATAAGACCTCTTGCCACTTTAAGATTCATATCGTTGTCATCAACCACGAGCACCTGGGCATCAGGAGCTGTAAATTTGAATTTATGCTCTGAATATCTGACAAAAATCTGTTCCTCCTGATTAATTATCTGACAGAAATTCAGACTGTACAATGGTTTATTGACCACAAGCATTTTGCAGTTTGCCATGTTTTCAAGCATTGGATTCTGAAGGATACATACCTTGCTTTTTTCAATGTCAGAAACATTTGCACGGTTATCTGTAATGATATAATCTACATCGTTGCCCTCAGTATTATCCAGGTCTACACATTCAATTCCATATGATGCAGATAGCTTCTTCAACTGCTCCATAACTACAGGATTTTCTATCTTCTGTCCAATTCGAGGAAGCTTATCCTTAGAGATTTTAATTCTGGTTGCCGGTGCCGGATCCACAACTTTTTGAACTATGTAAAAAGTGAAAATGCTTCCTTTACCATATGTACTCTCAACACTAATTTCACCGTTCATTAATTCAACCAAATTCTTTGATATCGCAAGCCCCAGTCCGGTTCCCTCTTTCTTATAATTTTTCTTTGTATCAACCTGTTGGAAAGAGCCAAACAGCTTGTCCAAATCCTCTTCCCTGATTCCCATCCCTGTATCTTCAACTGAAAATACAAGCTTCATTCCATTCAGTCCAACTGGCTTCGATTCTACCTTAAGACGGACATATCCGCTTTCTGTAAATTTGATTGCGTTATTTACAAGATTAATTATTATCTGTCTTAGTCGCTGGCTGTCTCCATACATACGCGCCGGCAAATCAGGAGTTATATCATACAAAAGCTCTACTGGTTTATCTCCGATTCTGTTTAGAAATATCATTGCCAAATCATGGAGCATAGACATCGGCTCATATTTTTCTTCAATAATTTCAAGCTTTCCTGATTCAATTTTTGAAAAATCAAGAATGTCATTGATTATAGTAAGTAGTGCATCTCCGGAGTTTTTTATATTATTAAGATACTCCCTCATATTCTCTGGTACATCTTCTCTTAGTAATATATCTGTCATTCCGACGATAGCATTCATTGGTGTCCTGATCTCATGAGACATATTTGACAAAAACATTGACTTTGCCTCATTGGCATAATCTGCTCTTTCTTTTTCCTCCCTTAACCTCTCCATGAGCAAGACATCCGGACTTTCTACTGTGAGGAAAAATGCAAGATTTATAAGCGTAATTCCCATACTGCTTATTAATGCTGTAGGAATCAGTGACTGAAACACCAGTACAACACTTTCTATAAGAAAAGCAATTTCAATTACATTTCTTTTTTTAGGATTCAAATCTTTGTGGTGCTTTAATATTTTTATAACAATACATGCGGTATAGAGCACTATAATTGAGTGTACTGTGTTAACTGCCGGTCCCCATGAATAATTACCCTGCGGTGTCTCACGATATTTCATTGGTAATGCAACGAGACATATCCATGATATCCAGACTGGTATCGCTGTAAACCACAATCGCTTTTTGTCTGTCTTTTCTTCATAAATAAGAACAACGCTGTAAGCATAAAATAGAAATACCTCCATTATCATGCTTCCCAGAAAGATGTCATGCGCAACCCTGTTTATCAATGGCGAAACGGTGTGAACATTTGTAACCGTATATACCGTAATCATGTCAAACACTATGTTAATTATTCCAAACAATAACGATAGTGAAAAAATGATATGCGAATACGACTTCACACGTTTCGTATTATAATATATCGCTGCAATAAACAGGCTTATGACCAGGCAGCATATCTGCAGTTTGAACATGTAGTTTTCCTCCCCCAAAAAATCCTATGATGGCACATATGATTTACATTCAGCTGGTATTCATCTGCATTCATATGTGATATAGGCCCACTTTAGTACTATATTACCACATTTTATTTCATTTGAATACTATGAAATAACATCCGTACTACAAAAAAACTACCTTTCTAACACCAAATTCTTGTTAGAAAAGTAGTCTCAATTCCTGTAATCGGAAACTGATATTTTTTATACAGCTGCCCCGCTTTATTTCCATTGGTAAAGATATATTTTACATCTGAATTATCCAGTATTTTTCTAATATCTGTTGGCTCCACATTTTTAATACTGCTATCACTTGACCCTCTGATATCACAGCTTTGAATCACATCCCATATTGCGATATTATGTTTTAACAGCATCTGTTTTTTCTCATCTGTTGATTCAGGCACTGGCTCATTTAATATGTGTGCCAACACCTTCCAAAAACGATTCTGCTTGTGACCATAATAAAAATTATTCTCTCTTATCGTCACACTTATATCTGTAACAAGTCCTCTGACTTACACCCCAATACTCGTGATAATTTTACAACATCAATCGCCTTTGTGTGATTAATATCTCTTTGTCTCTGCTCAAAAAGTTGTATTTGTCTTATCGATACCCCAGACAATTCTGCCAATTCATTTTGCGATAAACCTGCGGCAGTTCTAATTCTTTTCAAATTTGTATCTTTGTAAAATTCATCCCACATCTCATTTATAGCATTAACAAATTGCATAATATCCATTTCATGATAAACGTCATACATTTCCAATATTTTCACAAGAGAAACTGCCCTGTGAATTCTTGAAAATGGCCTGCAGGTATACCACTGATAAAATGCCAAAGCCCAGCCTGCCCAATACTCAGGTGACTTATCCAAATACATTTCATCTTCAATATCTATCTGTTTTAAACCAACATCCTCGATGACTTCTTTTACCAATTCGCACCCTGTTCGTCCAGCTATATATGTTGGATTACCATTTTGAAATTGCGTTGATACATCAGATACAATAAACATTTCAAAAAACCTGTCTATTTCAATATTACATGAATTAACAGCAAAATCGAGCATATCGCCCATTATTCTCTGTGCTGATGTCAAATAGTCAGACAGATAAGCGTGCATCTCCATTTTTCATTTCCTCCCTCATAATATCAATAATATACAGTTCGTTGATATCTGCTTTTACTTGCTTTCTCATTCGATATTCTTTTCTGGCCTCACGTTCTCGCTCATTTTTCTTGGCATAATACAACTCGGAGTCAACATTTTTGCTACCTATATATTTAATCTGTTCAAACGCTTTTGGGCTTTTTAATACAATCTGTTCGCCCAACTTTCCAAGACGCATTGCTTCAGCTAATTTTTGAATAGAGATAACTCCCGCCACAAAATCCTGAGCAAAAGAAAAATACGAATCATCTGCCCTGTAACCTATTATTACATCATATGCTGATATATCTATTAAAAAATTATCCCTAACATATTCTTTTGCCTGTTCAGCTATACTTCCATTCTGCCAATAGGTTCTATTATCAGCAAGTAGAGCCAGCCAGTTTAAAATATTATACTCTGGAGAATTCAAATTGAGTACATTTAACCCGTCCATGTTTAATTCATATATATTTGCATATCCATTTTTATGCTTTGCGCATGCCCATTCTTTTGCCAATTCAATATCTTCTGTACAGTAAAAACCTTTGCCATAATCATTATGACGCGCACCTTTTCCATATGTTGGAACATCTATTATATTTTCTGATCCATGATATAGTTTTATAATCATTTACTAGCCTCTATAATCGAATCGCATTTTTTATTTACAGCTTTATTATATCGCTACAGCGACAGGCTTTCAAGTCTTCATCCGGCCCAGTAAATAACTTTTCATTTTTTTATTGACAATCTCACTTTATATATGTAAGATATTACCTATAACAAGTAACATCTTACACAATATACAAGGAGATACCCCTATGGATTTTAACTCACTCTATCAGGATGAAAAAATAGACTTCACCGGCATACAATCCAAACAATTTTTAATTGGATTACTAAGTGCCTTCGACAACCGCTTTCAGGCAGTCGCAGATTCGTTTTTTGAGGAAATAACCTGGAAGCAGTTCTTCGCAATTATCTGTGTTAATCTGTGCAAGACACCGCCTACACTCAATGAACTTTCAGATATCATGGGAAGCTCGCACCAGAACGTGAAGCAGATTCTGCTTAAGCTTGAAAATAAGGGTTTCATTGAAATGATTTCAGATGAAACTGACCGCAGAAAAAAACGGGTTCACCTTACCAGTCAGTGCTTCGAATTCTGCCAGAGAAACGAAGACAAAAGTCAGCAGGAAATCAACAAAATGTTCGAAGGAATTTCCGAAGAACGGCTTGCAGTTACAATACAGACAATACTTCAAATGGAAAGGAATTTATCTCTATGAAAACAATAATTATATATTCATCAAATACCGGATTTACAGAACGATATGCAAAATGGATTGCAGAAGAAACTGATGCTAAGCTTCTTACAATAAAAGAAGCGAAGAAGAAAGATGACTCATATTTTGACTCCGCTGATGCAATCGTCTATGGCGGCTGGGCCATGGCTGGAAAAATTGTTAACAGCGAGTGGTTTAAAAGTAAAATACCTGATTGGAAAAACAAAAAACTTGCACTCTTTTGTGTTGGTGCAAGTCCTATGGAACTTCCTGAAGTTGAAGAAGCCTTACATAACGCATTAACTGACGAGGAGCGTCAATATGCCAAAGCTTTCTACTGCCAGGGAGGCCTCTCATATGAGAGAATGAAGCTTCCTTCACGTCTTATGATGAAAGCATTTTGCAGCATGCTCAAAAAGCAAAAGGATGCCTCTGAAAAGGACAGGGCTATGGCTGAGCATTTGTCTCATTCATATGACATTTCTGACAGGAAATTTATTGAGCCAATTGTTGAGTATATTAAATGATAAAATCAGGCGAGCAAAAAAAAATGCTCGCCTTCAATTCTTATGTCTACATTAATGAAACAACCTTCTTTGTTGGATATAGTGTGACTACTAAATTCAAGCCATAATCTTCAAGATTTTCCCATGTGTGCTTATCAAATTGGTAATCATATAATCCAAATGTCAAAGTAATATCAAAGCTTGAATTTTTAACTAATGCTATGTCGGCTACTCCATCTAATTTAGGATTAGCAATTGACAACATATTTGTATCAACACTGCTTAATGCACCATTTTTTTGTAAATAAAACTCATACAAAGATATACCAATATCATCTTCTGCATCTTCATTATTCAATGTTACATTTACCTCATAGATTTTGTCTGGAACAAAGGTATATTCGTCCTTAGCATTATACTTTTTTATAAAAGCTTCATAGGTAAGAACATTTGAATCATTTACCCGGATTGAATAACCGGTCATTGGATAATTAATCATTATATCTTCCCCAAAATCAATGGTGTCTCCAACTTTATATGAAATAGTCTCTGTCTTTGGAAGCATTTCATTTACTTTCTTTACTCTATACACATACACTGAACCCAAAAGAGCAAAAATTACAGCAAAGACTATTAGTTTAACCACATGGCTTTTGTTTAATTTCTTTCCTCTCATATACGCTCCATTACTTTTCTTCTGTATCAACAATCTTACCATCCTCCATAAGAACAATTACATCAGAATATTCTCTAAGTCTTGCCTCTTCATGACAGGATAGAATTATCAAAGTTCCTCTCTTCTTCTCTTCTTCAATAATTCCTGTAAAAAGCTCTACTCCATCTGCATCAAGCGCATTAATAGGCTCATCCAGCATTAGTATCGATGGCTCATCCATTATTGCTGCTGCAATACCGAGTCTTTGTTTCATTCCAAGTGAATACTTACGGTATTTTCTTTTATCATCCGGGTCAAGACCAACTTTTATTAGTGTTTCCCTGAGCTTTTCTATCTTCACATCTCCGGATAATTCTGCCAGTATTTTCAAGTTTTCCAAGCCTGTATATCTATCCAGAAACGCCGGATTCTCCAACAAAAGACCAAGCTTCTCAGGAAATGATATGTCCTTTGTCAGTTCTTTTCCTTCAACTAAAATCCTTCCTTCTGTTGGGTATATTAAGCCGGCAATCATTCTCATCAACATTGTTTTTCCAGATCCGTTTATACCTTTTAATCCATATATTTTTCCATCCTCAAATGAAAAACTGATATTGTTTAAAACAATTCTGTCTCTTATCTTTTTACTAACATTCTCAAGTTTAATCATCTGCAACTCCTGTCAATTCTAATTCTCCTTACTCAGAATATCGTATTTTTCAATTCTTATAAGCCCAATGGCAATACATGTGACTATCACTATAGTTTCTATAATTATCTCCATCATTAATGGATAGCCATCTTCAATAGCAAAAATACTTTTTTTCATCATTGCAAAATTTCCTATCAAAAATGGTGCTTTGAAATATGTAGCTGCAAATATATAAAATACAATAATCCAAAAACAATACAGTCTGTCCAAAAACAGTTCCATGCATAACATCAGCATATTAAATGCAATTCCTGTAAGCACTGGTAATATCAGAGTTGTCATAATAACATCTGAATCTGATAACTGTTTTATAAATTCAATTCCAATATATTTAGCATTAACCTCTTCCGAATACGAGCTGGAAATTTCCACTCCTGAGATTAGTGAAACCATAACGGTTCCCAAATACCACATTGCAAAATATAGTAGTGTTCCACTAATTGTATAAATGCATTTTGACAGCCACCAGAATGAACGCTTTTTGATTCTGACAATAACAGACAATCCATGTCCGACCATATTATCAAAAGGATACTCTAATGTAACATACGCTCCAAGAATGTATATAATAAGCCACACTATTGGAAAAATAAAAGCGTTATCCAGTTCCTTATTTATCGGTTCTTTTCCTCCGAATAAATAAAAAAGCAAATTGGTGATAGTCGGATTATATACTTCCGTTAACATTCTAAAAGCTAATGTAATTGCAAATGCCATTATTAATGTAACTGCGTATAAATATAATTTTTGTATAATTCCATTTTTTAGATCATATTTAATAAGTTTAAATAACTTCATATTTTCTCTCTTTATAAATCAGGCAGCCCAGAGGAATAATTAGAAATGCTATTCCCATCAGAAAAACAGCTATTCCATATGTATCGTTTGCTACCGGAAGTGCCTGCAAAAATTTTATAGGCGAATACTCACCATTTAACAAAAATGTCTCATCAATATAGTCGATTATCAGCATGATAATGAATGGTGCAATAACAACTGTTATCTTACTCTTAAAATACATTGCAATTGCTGTACACATTGTGCTGATCAGACCTGCAAAAATCCCATCCAGAATAACATACATTATCATGTACAAATATGGATGCGTATAATAAATGTCTGACCACATACATTCTTGTCCCATTGTCCCATATGGATATATAGATTCCATTGGAATTGCCGGCAAAAACATAGATGTCAGAATGATGCTGACACTTAGCGGTATCATTATTACAACAGCGCCTGTCACAAACTGAGCTATATATTTTGAGATAAAATACTCTCTTCTTTTTACTCTAATCAAAACATTTTTTGTGTAAGTACTTTTCATCTCATCAACAAGTGACCATCCATATGGAAGTGCTACTAAAAGTGGCAAAAGAAAAAAGAACACCCCTGTTTCGAATGAAGTCACATCAGCCCCTAACCATCTGCAAAACAGTGACTCTGATGAAAACATCGGATTTCCTTCTTCCATTCCATTTTTATAAAAATCATAATAATCTGAAAACATCATGGCATTTATTGCAACCTGATAAATCACAATGAACAATGAAAACATTAATACTAATATAGTAAGTTTATTATTTAATGATTTTTTTAATTCTACACTTATACATTTCTTCATCTTTTCATACCTTATTCATGTAACTCAAATTTCACTACTTCATTATTGCCAATGTTTAATCCCCCCATCACCTGTTCAAGATCTTCATTCAAAACAAAAAATCCAATCTCAACATTCTTCGTTTCTCCTTGCTCTATTATGTAATGATATGCTTTTACCTCATCCTTAAAGCCATTATTAAAATAAGCCTCATAGTATTCTGTTATCGGTTCTTGTGTATACAAACAAATATTAGAAATATTAAATTCATTTTTCTTTTCTATTCCTACCGCATCTATATTTTCTATTTTCATATTAATTAATACAAATGTGCACTCAGGAACTACTTGTCCATCCTCATCTACATAATCACAAACATCAAAATATTTTTCACAATATTCATGTTCTGCAAAAAGTGTATTTGGATCTATGATATCATCTACTTCTAAATTAGCCTTTTTAATATTGTCGTATTCCTGATATCCTGTCACTGTATACTTCATAGTTCCATACGTTTCATCTGACTCAACTATTTCCTTTCCTGCCGGAATAATCGCCTCATCTTTAAACTCTACCAACGGTTCTGTATCGTAAAAAGGTTCTGTATCATCCTCATTAACAGAACTGTGGTTTACTGTGGTTTCTTTCTGACATCCCGTAAAAAATGTAGAAAGAATTAAAATGCTTAATAATAATTTTTTCTTCATAAATATATTCAATCCTCCGACTTGTTTTCTCATTTGTCTAATTGTTACATAACAATAATAATTTTTTCTTGAAGTTGATGACCATTACAATTATCTTTACTTTTGATATTATTTCAATATGCTCTACACCAAACGACATTTTATTGACAATTTTGGCAATTTTTTAATCCCAAAAAATAATTATCATTATTCTGTAATTGAACAATAAAAATTTTTTCTTTGATTTTTTCTATATCAATCTCTTTCCCATATGTACATACCATCAAGAATGGGACAGCGAATAAAATTGCGTCGGAAAGAACTAAACCTTACCCAGTCTGAATTGGCTGAAACACTTGGAGTATCTCCTAATCATATATCTGCCATAGAATGTGAAACACAACACCTTAGTTTTGACCTTTTTGTTTCAATCTGTAGTACTTTACGCATAAATGCAGATTATTTAATAAACGGCTGTACACATACAACAAATACACCTATCCAAATTATGGACTGCTTAAAGCTATGTGATGATACTTCAATCGAACTTACTCGTAGATTTACTAAACTATTAGTAGAACTTTATCCAAATAAAAACAACCAAAAATAACCATTTTATGTCTTTTTACGCCATTTCATTGCTTTATTATGTCTACTTCTTCTATAATGATATTAATATACCATTGTAGGAGGAGACATTATGCGAATAGTCATCTGTGATGATGATTCCAATATCACCATATTACTTTCCCAAATGCTTACAACCTATTTTAGTAAAAAGAAAATAAAGTGTCCTGAACTTTCAATATTTAATAGTGGGGAGAATCTTCTTGCGGATAAAGAACAAAAGGACATTGTTTTTTTAGATGTAGAAATGCCTGGATTTGATGGTATATATGTAGGAAACGAACTAAAAAAACAAAATGAATCAGTAATAATTTTCATAGTTACATCTTATATTGAATATCTAGTACAACGGTTTCTTAATAACTGGACTTTTTGCGCTGAATATTTTTATGAGAGTGCTACTCAAAAAACGTAGGCGTAGCGGGCTACGCTGAGGATTTTTGAGCAGTGCTATCATGAAAATAGGCAAGCAATAAAGTCT
>JAXJTU010000098.1:0-5920 GCA_036309425.1 Agathobacter sp. | reverse complement strand
CGCTTTATAAACTGCACCCTCTTTTAACTGTTCAGTACAAGATACAATGACTGTCATACACTTTTGGCTCTGTTTTATGAGGTAAATATTTAAAGAAAAGCCTGAAAAATCAATGATTTAGGGCTTGACATTATAGGAAGGATTTTACCCCATCAGATGATAAAAGCCTCTGGCAGATTGCAGGAATGCATCGAAGAAAATGTCAGCACAGCTTACGCACATTTCGCAACAATAATGCCAATGCGATATTAAATATATTTACAAGGAGGAAAGGGATATGCAATTAATGTTAGCTAAAAATCATGACGCACCGCAAGTATATACAATTGTACAGGAGACTATCAAAGTGGTCTATCCCAAGTACTACCTGAAAGAGATTGTAGATATGTTTTGTGAATTTCATAGTCCTGAAAATATCACAAAGGATATCGAAGCCAAAAACACATACATCCTGATGGAAAATAAGAAGATAATTGGTACTGGAACAAAGAATGAAAATCATATTACCAGGGTTTATGTTTTGCCTCAGTATCAGAAAAAAGGCTATGGAACTTTTATCATTAATCAGCTGGAAGAAATAATAAAGGAAAAATATGATTATGTTGATATAGATGCCTCCTTACCGGCTTGCAGATTATATTCTAATTTAGGTTACCAGACCATAGACCATGGAATCTGGGAATGCAAAAATGGTGTAATACAGGTTTATGAAATCATGAAAAAAGAATTGATTAACACGTCATTCGAGCAGTTAATCCTAAGACCATATAAGCCAAAAGATGCAGAGGCTATAGTAAGCTGGATTAAAGATGAAAAGGGGTTTCGCAAATGGTGTGCTGACAGATATGATGCCTACCCCATAACCGCGGAGGATATTAACTATAAATATCTAAAATGTAATGGTGATTGTGAGGATCCTGATAATTTTTATCCCCTAACAGCTGTGGATGCAAATGATCCGGTTGGTCATTTGATAATGCGCTATATCAATAAGGCAAAGACAATAATTCGTCTGGGATTTGTCGTTGCTGATGACAGTAAGCGCGGTTTCGGTTACGGAAAAAGAATGATGCAAATGGCGATTAGATATGCCTTTGATATGCTAAAAGCTGAAAAAATAACCCTTGGCGTTTTTGAAAACAACCCTTCAGCATACAATTG
The DNA here is from genome assembly GCA_036309425.1 of Agathobacter sp. GTDB lineage: Bacteria > Bacillota > Clostridia > Lachnospirales > Lachnospiraceae > Roseburia. The sequence continues at coordinate 4,759 of JAXJTU010000098.1, read as the reverse complement.
CTACAAGGCAGTTGGATTTAAAGAAAATCCCAAGAAGGAAGATATGGTCTACGAGATACTCGGTGAAAAGTGGAAATGTATAGAATTGGAAGTCAACCGGAAATGAGATATCACGACCTCTAAAAAAAGGCGCTGACACGCTTGGTGTCTGCGCCTTTTTGGCATATTTCATAATCTTTGTTGCCTGGTGTGCTCTTTTTTGTCTTACTATCCTTATATCATTCCATATTCACACTGATTATTGTGCCAATCCAAGTAGCCCCTGTTCCGGCATAAGCAATTCCATTCGATAAAAATTTTACTTCTGTGATGAATTTGGCTTTATCTCAATATCGACTGTTGATTCTGTATCATCTTCATTCTTAAATGACTCTATTGAAATATCCGTATCATCCATATACTCCTCACTTATTTCAAGTTCAATTTCTTCACCGTCTACTTTATATTCACCCTGAAGATATGAATTACCATTTTCATCTACTTTCTCTTCAAAATTCAAATCTTTTTTCAGATCCACCTTTTGGTTATTAATCTTTACGGTAACATAAGATATCAAATCACTTCCTGTAGCAGCATAAGTTACAATATTTCCTGTGGCTAATGCAAATGCAGCCATCGCGGCTACTGCTACTGTTTTTTTCATTGTACTTTTCCAAAGACTCTTTTTATTATTCGCCATGTTCTCAACCAATCCTTTCAGTTCATCGGAAGCATGAACCTCATTGAATGTTGAACAATATAATTCTTTTATTTTTTTATCTGTACTCATATCATGCCTCCTAATTTTTCTTTTAGCTTCTGTCGAGCTCGCTGAAGTCTTGTCTGAACAGCCGTTTCTGATATTTTCAGAATATCTGCAACTTCCTTTACACTAAATTCTTCAAAATAATATAGGTATATTACCTGCTTATACTTTGGCGTCATTTGCATTACCAGTTCGTACAATTCGCTTTGTTCCGAATTATTAAAAACCGGTTCTTCCTTTTGTTCGTCCGTAAGCGTTACCTTTTTATGCCAAGATGAATTCCACAGACTGTTACATTCATTAATTGTTACTCTGATAAGCCAATTTCTTGCATGTTCATCGCTTTCAAATTTCTTTTTACATTTAAGTAATTTTATGAAGGTTTCCTGCACAATATCATCTGCATCATATTTATTTTTACATCCATTTAATGCAACTCTGTAAACTGTATCAATATACAAATCAGTAAGTCGCTTATACTCTTGTATCTCCAAGCTGTTCCTCCTGTGTCTTAAAGGCCTTTCACTAATAGTACAGTTTGAATTACCAAAATATCACATAATTTTAAAATTATTTTTCCGTCGCCACTATCCCATATGACCAGCCATCCTCACATATTTCAACAACACCATTTTCGATATTTACCTTTGCAGTATGTAACTCGTATTTCTTTTCCTGTATCTCTCCATTCTCAAAAGTGACCTTAATTACTAATTCATCACAATCAAATGTATCAAGTGCATGCCAATACTCTTCTCTTAAATCTCCAACCGAATCGTCCCATGCATCATCCGGAATCGCATAACTTTTTACATTATTGGTTATATCAATTTTCTCTTTCTTCTTAAGTATTGTATACATTGCCTCTTGATATAATTCCCATCCATAATTGTCATCCATAGTATGTATCTTACAAAAATTTAAAATATCATTACCGCACTTCAATACAAATTGTTCATATTCTTTGTTTGTCATTTGTTATAAATTCTCTTTCCCTTTGTCGACTCAGGCAAATTGCCCTTACACATTTATATTGTATTGTGTTTCATAAAAGTTTTACGTTTTTTAAAATTCCATAAAAAGGTGCTACCGATAGACGGCTAGCTCCTTACAATTAGTTTACGAAAAACGATCGCCCTATCTTGTAGGATACTAATGGCGGTCGTTTTTGCTTGTGTTATTATGTTCTTCATCTTCTTTCCTGCGTTCCAATCTTTCGATTTTCTCCACAATCTTTCCATTTCGACCTTAAACAATTATAATAAAAAAGATTTTTCAAAAAAAGTTTAAAAAAGTTGTAACGAAATTAATCAAAAGCAAATATACATTATGAACAGGTGATAAAACTTAAAAAAATGGGTTTTCGAAAATGTTTAATAATAACGAGGGAGGTACGAAAGCTTGGAGTCAATGAATGAAATTTATCAGCAATATGCGAACAGCGTATACCGATTTCTTCTTTCAAAGACAAGAAACGAAGACATCGCCGAAGAGTTAACTCAGGAAACTTTTTATCAGGCGATACGAAGCATTAATAAATTTGATGGAAGCTGCAAACTTTCTACCTGGTTGTTTGGAATTGCGAAGAATCAGTATTTCAATTATTCAAGAAAAAATCCTATTTTACAGGATGTTTCAGAATATGAAGAAAAACTTAAATCAAACGAAAACGTTGACGAAAAGATAATCAGTTCTTTTGAGAGAGTCGACATGATAAGAGCATTACATGAGTGTAAGGAACCATACAGAGAGGTTCTATATCAGAGGATTTTTGGTAATTTATCTTTTCGGGAAATTGGAGATGTACTTGGCAAATCCGAGAACTGGGCGAGAGTCACATATTATCGTGGAAAAGAGCAATTAAAGAAAGAAATCGATTTTCTAAAGAAAAATAGAAAACATTTAGAAACAATTCTAGGGGTCACAATTGGTCTTGCAATATCTATTGCGATTGCAGGATTAATTTTTGCTTTACAACTCGCGAAGCACCTTATATTTATTCAAGCCACTCACTGACACGCGATATTGGCAATGATACCTTTGAAATAATGACATATTTATATAATCGTTATAATCAACAGGATGAACTTCTTAAATTTACTGTGCAAAGTATTGGAAACCATCAAATTGCTGTTTATATTTTAGAATCAGAAACTGCATATTTTGAAGAAGGGGAGATTATTATATTTACCGAAAGCGAATACTATGATGTGGAGTAAAAGAAACACACAAAAAGGTGGAAGAAAAATTAATAGCTTGCAGATTATTCGTCCATATTGTATTCTTTTACTATGAACATGTAAAAGGAGGTATTTGCTATGCAATTGCAAAATGAAAATACTTACACAACCGATTACATTTACTCTCTTCCAGAGGGACAGCGTGCTGAACTGATTAATGGTACCATATATAATATGGCGCCTCCCAACAGATTGCATCAAGATATTGTGATGAATTTATCTGCAGAAATCAGAGATTACATTAAGAAAAATAATGGTTCTTGTAAAGTTTATCCTGCACCCTTTGCAGTTTTCTTAAATAATGACAATCAAACTTATGTGGAACCCGATATATCTGTAATATGCGATAAAAGTAAGCTAGATGACCGCGGCTGCAATGGTGCTCCTGACTGGATTATTGAAGTTGTATCTCAAAGCACTAAACGCATGGATTATGGTATCAAGTTATTTAAATACCGCACTGCCGGGGTACGTGAATACTGGATTGTTAATCCTCTAAATAAAACTGTTAATGTATACGACTTACTTACAAATGAATTAACAGATCAATATGATTTTAATGATAACATTCCTGTATGCATTTACAAAGATTTAACCATAAATTTTGCAAATCTTCTTAAGTAAAACTCCACTTTCTCTTTATTACAATAAAGGACCTATCAAACTATACAAGTCTGATAGGTCCTCTAATATTCTTATCCAAATAAATATACAATGATTATCTTAATGAAGAACTTGAGATTGAGAAAAAATTCAATAATGATCTTTAATAGATATGCAATGGGAGTCAATGAACTACGGTTCACTGACTCCCTATTCTTTCTCTACTCGAAGCACCAAATTCTCCGGCAAATTAAATATTTCTTTCTTTAAAAATACTGGATAAAAATACTCAGCCTCTAAGCGTTCAAATTCTAGCCACTCAAAATAATTTGTCTTTTCCTCTTCCTCCACAGAAAATGTTTCACCTTTGTCCAATAACTCTGTTCCACTAATATCCATAAGAAAATACAAACATAACTCATGGTAATCCAGATGATTGACATCCTCGTTGAAAAAAGACTGATTCAACCATAGTGGGCGATTGATTTTCGCCTCAATATTTAGTTCTTCTAGCACTTCACGAAGTACTGCTGCCTCTGCCGTCTCCCCCATTTGTACCCATCCTCCCGGAAGATAATAATATGGGGTTCTGTAATCTTTCATTGCCAGAATCTTGCCATCATTAATTATAATTGCACACACTCTGTAATTGAATTTTTCTTTTCCTGTTTCAAATGTTATATCCATTTCTTCTCCTCTGTTAATGGGTATCAATCCATCCCATTTCACTTAAAAGATATTCTTTATATCGATGAATACAGTATAGAGGAATACTCCATACATGAGTATCACCATCCATATTATCTCCAATGTTCTTCAATGAAGTTTTGACTGCCAATTGTGGCTTAAATCTGTTACAGAATAAATGTAAACTCTTTGCTTTTGTATTATCAGCTGATTTAACTTCTATTGGAACCAAGACTCCTTCGTAATCCGTAATAAAATCCATTTCAGCATCTGCTTTTGATCTCCAGAAATATGAATCAATTCCTAGAGAAACTAATTGAGTTAATACATAATTTTCTGTAAGAGCCCCCTTAAATGTTATATATTGTTATACAGCATTTTTTATTTCCCAACTACTGTAATTCTACCGCACATTATTTCCGCTTATTCTCTCATCATGGCTTATCCAATGTGCATTTTTTTGCCGCACATTATTTCCTCATCT
>JAXJTU010000097.1:0-65000 GCA_036309425.1 Agathobacter sp. | reverse complement strand
TTATGAATATATGGTACAATTCCAAATGTCATAGGAAGAACGAAATCGAGTAAAAAGGAAGAAGCGAAGAAGTCAAAAAAGAAAAATTACTGATTTAGTAAAGGAGAAAAAATCCGATGGATGAAATAGCTTAAAAGGCGGCATTGATTATTGAAATCTAATGTCGCCTTTTTTATATTAGTATTCTTCTATATCCTTCAACAGGTTTTCAGTTGATTTTTCACAATACGCACTATTTGTACAATTATCTGTATACGATATTTCTTTCAATATATTTTTTCATATGGTCCCTGATATGTTCCATCTGCTGGTTGGTTTTCTCATTATCAGATTTGAAGTTCATCATCTGCATAATATATCCCTGGTCTACTGCCAGCTTAAGGCTGATTGGAAATTCAAGTTCGTATGCTAATGATATATGTCCAACAAGATGGTCAACCGCGCTTCTTCTGATGCTTTTTAATATGCAGTGCTCTTCGTCAAATGCAGCCAGCACTTCATCTGTTATCTGGCCGTTTTTAATCTCTTCAGTGGTGACATCATATATCTCTTCCATTGGTGTGTCGATGTTTACCTTAAAAATGTCTATTTTGTCTGCATCCCTTATTAGTTTGCAAAATGTTGCCTCTCGTTCTGTAAGTGTCTCTGGCAATCTGTATGTATTGTGCTGTCTGATTGCAAGCTCAACTAAGTCCCGTTCCGGTTGCTCTAAAAGTCCTGGAACATACTCTTCCATAAGTCCGTCATTGAATAATAAGTCTGCTCCAAGCTTTGCATGGTCAATTGAATTTGCGTCGTTAAAGGTGTGATATCTTCTTATCTGCTCAAATCGTCCGACATCATGGAGCATTCCAAGAAGCCATGCTATATCTCTATCCTCACCTACTAATCCAATGCTGTCGGCGATTCTGTCACACAGGCCTGCCACCCTGTAAGTATGGTTAATTTTTAACTTTATTTTTTCATCTTTGGCATTGTAATTTGCTGTATAATCGGCAAATGTTTTTCTTACTTTTTCTCTATCTATTGTTATCATTTTTCCTCTTTAATCTTTGTCCCCAATGGTCTCTATTATACAAGTATGATGCTTTTTCTCATTTCCTTCTGACTCGTAATTTATTCCAACCAGAAGAATTTTATCACTATATCCTGATAATGCTCCCTGATAACGATTTTCCTTTATCTGTTTTATTGCTGTGTCAGCAGATTTATTGTACTTAAGTTCAACAATCATTGCTGGTCGGTTTCCTGCATTTGCCCTTGGAATAAATACAAAGTCTGCAAATCCTTTACCCGTTGGCATCTCACGAGTAATGTTATAATATCCTGGTGCCGTGAAATATGCCATTGTTAGTACGCAGCTTAAAGAGTTCTCGTCATTGTATTTTAGGACAGAGGTATAGGTATCATGAGCTAGTTCAATGATTTCTGCCACTTTATCTGCATCACCATCTATTGTAGCCCTCAATAACTCATCGCATTTTGCAATTGATTTTGCCACTTCACTCCAACTTCCTGTACAAAGAGCGGCCTGATATGCTTTCTTCACTTCATAATTAGGTATAAATACACTATCATATTCCCTGTCATATCCCAAATATCCTAAATGAATTAAAGCTGTAAGTGCTTCATCTTTGGACGAAACTGTAGAAAAATCATTTTGAAAAGTTTCAGTATTCACATATACTTTTCCATCTGATAGCATTGTCATAATGTCATCTTTTAAGCCTTCATAATTCATTGTGATGAATGTATTAATAGAGGAAAACGAAGAGGTATTTTTCCAATAAGAATCAAATCTATGTCTATTCAACGCCATTGATACAGAGTTTGGATTATACATATGCATTCCATCAATTAAATAACCATTGTACCAGGCTTTTGTGCTCTCAAAATCCATATCATGATTTTTACAGAGTTCTCTAACTTCATCTTCTGTGAAACCAAAATACTGCGTAATCGGATAAGAATCTAACATTGTAAATTCTCTAAAATTATTTAATGCGGACTCATCCTTTATCTTTTTAATAGGCAAAATTCCTGTGATGTATGCCAATGCTAAAAATCTTTTGGACTCTTCAGATTTAAAAAGCGAATGAAGAAACTGTAAATATTTATGAACCAGTTCTTGATTCTCACTATTTCTAATAACGCAATCCCACTCATCAATGATGATTACAAAAGGAATCTTCGTATTCTTGTAAATTGACATTAAAACAACACTAAACTTTTTAGAAAAATCAATCTCTTCCCCAAATACCTCTTTAAAATCATCGATAACATATTCCTGAATTTTTTCAACTATACAGTCTTTAAAATCATCCCAAAATGAAGATATATCCAGGTGAATCACATTATACTGATTCATATATTTTTTATAGTCTTTATTTGAAGAAATTTTTGTATCCTTAAACAGATTCGACGAATCACATCCTCGGCTATAATATGCATCTATCATTCCAGCTGCATGGGATTTTCCAAATCGTCTGGCATGGCTTACTGCAACACAATTTTGGGGTGTGCCTATTGATTGATTCAAGAACTCAAGTAATTCTGTTTTATCAATATAAATTTTGTAATTTCTATCCTTTGTAAAGCTTTCATTATTCGGATTAAAATATACACCCATTTTGTAATTCACCTCTTCTCTTCATAATTATTGATTATATCTGTTTAATTGTTAAAAATCCACCCTCGCGGGTGGATTTTCTTACATATAATCTTTTGCGTCAATTCGGATAAGTGCCTTCTTAAGTGCAAACTCTGCACGCTTAATGTCGACCTCTCCGTCATGACTTGCTAATCTTTCCTCGGCTCTTTCTTTTGCAGCCTCAGCTCTTTCTGCATCAATTTCATCAGGCCATTCTGCTAACTCTGCAAGAAGAGTTACCTTCTCGCCAAGTATCTCTGCAAATCCGGCGTGAACAGCAGCCACCTTTTTCTCGTCACCATTGTGAATGGTTACAAGTCCGGGTGCAAGAACCGTTGTCATTGGAATATGATTCTTGTATACACCGAGTTCACCTGACTCAGCTGTAAACTCTATGAAATCAGCTTCGCCTGTAAAGAAAACTCTGTCCGGTGTAATTATTTCTACCTTAAAAATATTATCTGCCATACACTCACTCCTTATCTGTAGATTGGCGATTAGTTCATCTTAGCGCGAACTTCGTCTATGCTTCCTACATTTAAGAAATAAGCCTCTGGTACATCATCATGCTTTCCTTCGAGAATCTCTCTGAAGCCTCTGATTGTCTCAGCAATTGGAACATACTTTCCATCAAGTCCTGTAAACTGTGTTGCTACGTTAAATGGCTGAGATAAGAATCTCTGAATCTTTCTCGCACGGTTTACGACGAGCTTATCAGCCTCACCTAACTCGTCCATACCAAGGATTGCGATGATATCCTGAAGCTCTTTATACTTCTGAAGAATCTCCTGAACTCCACGCGCTACCTCAAAGTGTTCCTGACCTACAATACGTGGATCAAGGATACGTGATGTTGATGCAAGTGGGTCTACCGCCGGGTAAATACCAAGCTCTGCGATAGAACGCTCAAGTACTGTTGTTGCATCAAGGTGTGCGAAAGTTGTTGCTGGAGCAGGGTCTGTTAAGTCGTCCGCAGGTACATATACAGCCTGAACGGATGTGATTGATCCGTTCTTTGTAGATGTAATTCTCTCCTGAAGTGCACCCATCTCAGTCTGAAGTGTTGGCTGGTAACCAACGGCTGATGGCATACGTCCAAGAAGTGCTGAAACCTCTGAACCGGCCTGTGTAAATCTGAAAATGTTATCGATGAAAAGGAGCACGTCCTTTCCACCCCTGTCTCTGAAGTACTCAGCCATTGTAAGACCTGTAAGAGCAACTCTCATACGTGCTCCTGGTGGCTCGTTCATCTGACCGAAAACCATTGTTGTCTTATCAATAACTCCTGATTCCTTCATCTCGTAGTAAAGGTCGTTACCCTCACGAGTACGCTCTCCTACACCTGTAAATACTGAATATCCACCATGCTCAGTTGCAATGTTATGGATAAGCTCCTGAATTAATACTGTCTTACCTACACCGGCACCACCGAAAAGTCCAATCTTTCCACCCTTCTGATATGGGCAAAGAAGGTCAACTACCTTGATACCTGTCTCAAGCATTTCCTGGGATGTAGCCTGGTCCTCATACTTTGGAGCAGCTCTGTGAATAGGCCACTTCTCCTCTGTATTTGGAGCCTCAACTTCATCAATAGGATTACCAAGAACATTGAACATTCTTCCAAGAGTATTCTCTCCAACTGGTACTGAAATAGGAGCTCCTGTTGCGATGGCATCCATTCCACGAACCAAACCATCAGTTGGTCCCATGGCGATACATCTTACCGTATCATCACCAAGATGCTGAGCAACCTCTACTACAAGCTCACCGCCATTCTTAAGCGGAATCTTGATAGCATCGTTGATCTCAGGCAAATTACCCTGTGTGAACTTAATATCAAGAACAGCACTGATAATCTGCGTGATTTTACCAACATTTTTATCTGCCATTTTCTTTTCTCCTTACATAATTTTTTCAAACCTACGAAATAGCATTTGCACCTGCGATAATTTCTGTAAGTTCCTGTGTAATTGAGCCCTGACGTGCTCTGTTATATTTAAGTGTCAGATCACTGATCATCTCTTCTGCATTACTTGTTGCCGAATCCATGGCCTGCATTCGTGCACCGTTCTCACTCGCATGAGATTCAACTAATGCTCCGTAGAACAGACTAGTCACATACTTAGGAATAATCATGTCAAGAGCCTCTTCTTCGTTTGGCTCATAATTCATCAATACTGATGCATCATCACTGTCATCTTCTTCCTCATCATCAATCTCAACTGGAAGTAATTTGATAAGCTGTGCCTCCTGAGTAACTGTGTTCTTAAAATGAGTGTAGGCAAGATAGATTTCTCCAACTTCTCCATTGCTGAATGATTCGAGAACTTTATTACAAAGCTCTGCCGCATCAGAATATGTTGGATTTTCCATAACCTCCGGCGCACTCTCTACGATATTGTAGCCCTTGCTGGCAAGTAATTCTTGTCCCTTGCCACCAACTGCATAAATATCAAGCTCATCCTTATTAAAATCTCCATTTGTAATAAGCTTTACAACATTAGTGTTGTATCCACCGGCTAATCCACGATTAGAAGTTAATACTACAACTGCTTTTCTGTCAGAATCGCCTGGTGTAAGGTAAGGGTGGCTGATATTACCACTCTTTGCCAGAATTGAGCTTACTGTCTTATACATATATCTGAAATAAGGATCTGTCTGTTCCGCTCTTGTCTTTGCTTTCTGCAGTTTAACTGTAGAAACAAGCTTCATAGCTTTGGTGATCTGCTGAGTACTTGAAATACTACTTTTTCTACGCTTAATGTCTCTCATTGAAGCCATTATAAATCACCTGCTTTCCTGTTATTTTACTTATAGGCTCTTATTTAAACGATGCCTTACATTCTTCGATAGCCTTGATAAGCTTAGCCTCTGTCTCTTCGTCAATAACCTTATTTGTCTTGATTGACTCTGGTATCTCAGGATACTTTGTGTCTACAAACTCGAAAAGCTCTGACTCGAAACGAAGTATATCATCAACAGGAATATCAAGAAGATATTTGTTTGTTGCTGCGTAGATTATGATAATCTGCTTCTCTACCGGCATTGGCTGGTACTGTGGCTGCTTAAGGATTTCCTTAATACGTGCACCCTGAGCTAACTGCTCCGCTGTTGTAGCATCAAGCTCTGAACCAAACTGTGCGAATGCTGCAAGCTCTCTGTACTGTGCGAGCTCAACTCGAATAGGAGCAGCAATCTTCTTCATAGCCTTAATCTGTGCAGAACCTCCAACTCGTGATACCGAAAGTCCGGCATTTACGGCTGGCCTGAATCCCGCGTTAAACATCTCTGTCTCAAGATAAATCTGACCGTCTGTAATAGAAATTACATTGGTTGGAATATATGCTGAAACATCGCCTGCCTGTGTTTCGATAATTGGAAGAGCAGTAAGTGAACCTCCTCCTAACTTATCTGAAAGACGAGCGGCACGCTCTAAAAGTCTTGAATGTAAATAGAATACATCTCCAGGGTATGCCTCACGTCCCGGTGCTCTCTTAAGAAGAAGTGATAATGTACGGTAAGCTGCTGCATGCTTTGATAAATCATCGTATACAACAAGTACATCCTCTCCGTTCTCCATCCACTCCTCACCGATAGCACATCCGGAATATGGTGCTATATACTGAAGTGGAGCAAGCTCTGATGCTGTTGCAGCTACTACTGTTGTGTAGCTCATTGCACCATATGACTCCAACTCGTTAACAAGTGCTGCTACTGTTGAAGCCTTCTGACCGATGGCAACGTAAATACATTTTACGCCCTGGCCCTTCTGGTTAATTATTGTATCGATTGCGATAGCTGTCTTACCTGTCTGACGATCTCCGATAATAAGCTCACGCTGTCCACGTCCGATTGGAACCATGGAATCGATAGCCTTGATACCTGTCTGTAATGGGGTATCTACTGATTTTCTTGAAATTACACCTGATGCAACTCTCTCAATCTGACGGTACTTGTCAGTGTCAATTGGTCCCTTTCCGTCGATTGGCTGACCTAATGCATTAACAACACGTCCTAACATTGCATCTCCAACAGGAACCTCAACTACTCGTCCTGTTGTCTTAACGGTATCTCCCTCGTTGATATTTTTCTGTGAGCCGAGAAGTACGGCACCTACATTATCCTCTTCAAGGTTTAATACCATTCCATAAACTTCTCCAGGGAACTCCAGAAGTTCTCCCTGCATTGCGTTCTCCAAACCGTGAATACGTGCAATACCGTCGGCAACCTGAATAACAGTTCCAACGTCTGCAACTTCAAGCTCGGAAGCGTATCTTTTAATCTGCTCCTTGATTACTGAGCTGATTTCTTCTGGTCTTAAATTCATGGAGCGCTTTCACCTACTTTCATGTTATTTAAATTGTCATATTCGATAATTCGCGTGTGAGATTATACAGTTTATTCTGAATACTTGAATCTACCACTCTGTCTCCGATGCGAATCTTCATACCGCCGATAAGTGCGGCGTCAACGTCATAGTGCATCTCAAATTCCACATATTTTGTAGTCTCGAGAAGTCTCTTAAGAACTGCCTGCTTCTGGCTGTCGTTTAGTTCGATAGCTGATGTCACATATGCAGTTCCGATATTTTTGTATTCCTTAACCTGATTGATAAAATACAAAAATACATCATTCAACTCATTGTAATGGTCCTTCTCGACCACCATTCTCATAAGACCTACCAGTTCTTTTGATACTTTTCCTGTGAAAATATCTTCGATGACTTTGATTTTTTCTTCTTTTACAATCTTCGGATGATTCATAAGTTTGGTCAGGTCCTCATTGGAAACTATAGCTGCCGAAACAGCCTTGACCTCTTCTAACATTGAATCCAACTGGTTGTTTTCGAGGGCCACCTCAAACAATGCATCACCGTATGTCTTAGATACTAGCTTTGCCATGTTGACTCTCCCATCTCTTTAAGTGTTTCCTCAACCAATGTATCCTGAATATCTGTATTAATTGAAGCTGCCACAACCTTCTGTGCCATTAATGCAGCAATCTGAATCATCTCCTGCTTAACATCATCCATGGCATGCTTCTTCTCAAGTTCGGCTTCTTCCTGCGCTCTCTTAATGATGCGTGCTGCTTCCTGCTTAGCCTCATCAATAATCTTGCTTTCATTCTGTAAAGCCTTATGTCTGGCCTCTGATAAAATTACCTCAGCCTCTTTATCAATGTCCTTGAGCTTACTCTCGTATTCAGCCTTTAAAGCCTTTGCACTTTCCTTATCCTCTTTTGCTGCATCGATATCATTCTTGATGCGCTCCTGTCTTTCTGCAAGTAACTTTCTTGCAGGATTGAATAACAGGTATGACATAAAATAGAAAAGTACGAATACAGCTACAGCAAGAAGTGCTGTATCGAAGGGCAGCTGGGCATCAAGATTAAATAAAAATGAACTTCCTTCTGCTAACAGCATTTAACTCTCCTTTCCGTCAAACTTTTCTCCTTTATTATCCAAGTGGATGAACGAAAAGTAAAAGTAATGCTACTACTAATCCGTAAAGACCTGTTGTCTCTGCTACGGCCTGACCAAGTAACATTGTTGACATAATCTTTCCCTGTGCTCCCGGGTTACGTCCTACTGCTGAAGCTCCGTGTCCTGCTGCGATACCCTGTCCTACACCAGGTCCGATACCTGCGATAACTGCTAACCCTGCACCAATTGCTGAACATGCTCTGATTAAATCCTGTCCACTAATATTCATAATATAGATCCTCCTGATTTTTCAAAAAATTAAATCTTATTCTTCTGTTTCACATGCCTGTGTAACATAAGTCATTGTTAACATACAGAATACGTATGTCTGAATCGCTCCTGAGAACAAGTCAAAGTAAACGTGGAGCGCTGCCGGCCATCCTATGGCTATTATTCTAAGTAAGCCATATACCAATGCCATGATTACAGTTCCCGAAAGTACATTTGCGAACAAACGCAATGACAAGGAAATCGGTACTGCTATCTCACTGATAATATTGATTGGCGCCCAGATTGGAAGCCATGGTGGCAGTGGTGAACACATGCCGACCCAAATGTCTTTTGCGCTGTGATGCTTAGCTTTATTGTATCTGATCATGCAGAATGTAATTAACGCAAGCGCAAGTGTTGTTCCGTAGTCTGCTGTCGGTGGTCTGAGTCCAAACAGACCAGAGATGTTACTAATCAGTATAAAAATGAAAATTGTACTGATGTAGTTTACAAACTTCGGAGCCCATTTTCCCATTGTGCCTTCGACCATCTTGTCTAACATTTCAACAATAAGCTCTATTATATTCTGAAAGCCATCTGGCACTTCAGTCGCTTTTTTCAGCTTTTTGTTGGCAATGACTGCAAAGATAAGCATTATAGCCATTACTATTAAAATGCATGCATGAGATGTTGTAATCCACACCTCCTGCCCGAAGACATTTAAGGAAAAAATGCCATGAATCATAAAATCAATATTGTCTGCATTACCTGCAAGTAAAATTGCCTGATCCACATTATCACCTCCTTATTAAATTCTACTATTTCTCCGCTGAAAGATGCATCACTTCTTTCCAGCAATTTGTTTTGCTACTCTCTGTAAGAGTGGTTGCGCATAAGCTGATATCTTAAGCCCCAATACCCCAATGAGTGCTGTGAACAAATTTCCAAATTTAAAATAGCCCAATATCATAAACAGAGCCACCACCACCAGGTACCGAAGCACCGACTTGATGATGAGTCTGCGATTGGCATTCTTGCCACCGTCTATCGTGACGGAATCATAAATTACCATTGCAAGGTTAATTGCCATTCCCACTGCAATGGCTACCCCATACCATAAACCTATGGTATATCTGACTTTATCGTCTACAAACCACACACCGGTAAACTGTATAATTATCCCATAAAAAATAATTCCAAAAACCAGTCCCGGTAGAGCCTCGTTTATTCTTCTAAGCATTACTTATCTGCCTTTCCGGTTTGTTTTCTCTTCTTCTCAATTTCCTTGTATATATCCCCATGGCCACTGTTCTTATCAGCTTCTTTTATAAGCTTTCGTGCCATCCTGTATACATTGTTTATTCCTGCTAATGACCCGACAAAAAATAGTGGGACTGCAAGCCAGGTAATTCCAGTTTTCTGCCCTATCCAGGCACCTGCAAGTGTGCACAAAATAATAGGAACTATCATGTTTATACCAAACTGTAATACCATTATTAAGGCATTGATTACTTCTGTCTTTTCATTTTTTTTCATATCATTTTTATTATATCATTTTACCTATTTTTGTCTATAATAAAGAGAAATTTTCAACACAATATACAAATATATGCAAAAAAAGGAAAAGCCTCGCCTTTCCTTTTATCCTTTATCCTATAATTCAAATTCTACTTTTCTTCCTGTATGTTCATAACGGCGCACTACGACCCCGGCTGCCTTAAGCATCTTCTTCGACGCAACCACACTCATAGTATGCTCATATTTATCGCAGTCATACACAACCTCGCTTATTCCACACTGAATGATTGCTTTGGCACATTCATTACATGGAAAAAGAGTTACATAAAGTGTTGCCCCTTCAAGGCTTCCACCTCTGTAATTTAATATGGCATTTAGTTCGCTGTGAGTAGAGTAAAAATATTTGTTATCCTCTCCCTCTCTCTCCCAGGTAAATTCATCGTCTGAACAGCCTAGAGGAAAACCGTTGTAACCTACTGACATTATTTTGTGCTCAGGACTTACAATACATGCTCCGACCTGTGTATTTGGATCCTTAGAGCGCATTCCTGAAAGCATGGCAATTCCCATAAAATATTCGTCCCAGCTAATATAATCCTGTCTCTTGGCTGTCATCGCTTTCGTCTTCCTCCTGATTATTAAGTATACTTACTAATTTCTTTATTGATGTTCTAAGACTTTCATAGCACAGTCCATAATTTGAAAGATTTCCGCCATACGGATCTAATACTTCAAGCTCCTCGCCTACAAATTTGGCAAGTACCCATACCTGATTCTCGTCTACATCAGGGAAAAGGTCTAAAATTTTATCTCTATGAATAGTCTCTAATGCTAAAACCAAAGTGTTTTCTGTAATATCTTCTCTTACAAGCTGCTGCGAGGAAAATCCTTCAAGTGTAATTCCGTTTCCTATAAGAACTGCTTCTGCTTTGCGGTTAAGTGGTTCTGGAAACTGTACAACAAGTCCTCTTGCAAGTATCTCTACTGGATAATCAAGTCCCATGTCCTTAAGTATTCCCATAGCCATAGGTTCTCTGCTTGTTCCGGTTTTAGCAACAAATACTATTCTGTCTAATTTATTCATTCGTTGCACCCCCATGAAATAGGTATAATTAATTTTATCAGTTTTTATTTTATTGTTCAACTGTATGTATTACCTGATGGCCTGCGGCTTTTAACATCCGGTTCATTATGGCCTGTCCTATTCTTGGAGTTGCAAAACTTTCTGAGTAAATTGCTGTTACATCAAGCTCATCACAATCTCTTAGTATTTTGTATAAATGAGCTGCGATGTCGTCCTCATTATCTCTGCTTCCCATGGAAAGAACATAGTCAGCGTTATATAATTCTTTCGTTTCTTCTGTTGCAATTACGGCAACCCTGACATTTTTTGTTCTTTTATTTTCTTTTACAAGCATGTTTATTTTGTCAATTACATCCTGCTGTGGTCCGTCTACAATTATCATGTCTGCTTTTGGGGCATAATGCTTGTATTTCATTCCAGGTGCTTTTGGCTTTGTTGTATCATCTGCTGCAATGATGCCGGGGTCAATTATTACCTCTTTTTTTAATACTTCTGAAAGCATTTTAGGAGTAATATAACCTGGTCTTAAAACCATTGGAGTTTTTTCTGTAAGGTCAATTATTGTTGACTCAATTCCTATTCCAACCGGACCTCCATCCAAAATCATGGCAATTTTTCCAGAAAGATCTTCGGCAACATGACTGGCTTCTGTCGGACTTGGACGACCGGATGTGTTTGCACTTGGTGCCGCAATCAGGCAGCCACTTTTTCTGATAAGGTCGAGTGCAATTTCATCATTTGGCATTCTTATGGCTACAGTATCCATTCCTCCTGTTGTTGCATATGGTACAGCTTCTGATTTCTCAACAATTATTGTAAGTGGGCCAGGCCAGAATGCTTCTGCAAGCTCTGGCAAACCTTCCGGGATTTCTTTTGCAACCTTCTTTACATCTTCGATATCTGCAATATGTACTATAAGTGGATTGTCCGAAGGGCGTCCTTTTGCTGCATAAATCTTCTTTGCTGCGTCAGGTGCTAATGCATCTCCTCCTAATCCATATACTGTCTCCGTTGGAAAGGCTACAAGTTCACCCTTTTTAATGAGGTCTCCTGCATGCTGCATTTCTTTGCTATATTTTTCAATTTGCTTTTTATTTATTTTAACTATTTCTGTCTTCATGTCCTCTATTTTACCACGATTTAATAATTGTGCCAAATTAAGAACATATATTTTTCCACTTGAATATGTGCCAGTATTATAATATTATGTGATTAGGCCTTTTCGGCTAATAATGATCATTATTTTATAAGGAGGATTTCATTATGGCATACGTAATTAATGATTCATGTGTAAGCTGTGGAACATGTGCTGGAGAGTGTCCAGTAGGTGCTATCTCAGCTGGAGATTCACAGTACGTTATCGATGCTGATGCATGTCTTGATTGTGGAACATGTGCTGGTGTTTGCCCAACTGGAGCAATTTCTCAGTAATTATCTACATAAGATAAGGATAACCCAAAAGACGACCCAAAGTGGTCGTCTTTTTTTATGCATGCGCCGGCTTTTTTGCTACTGCTTTATCGCTCTTTTTCTTTTTTCCAAATAGGGCCGATTTCTTTCTGACATTTCCTCTTATTGCAGCGTCAAGTTTTTTGTACCGCTCCTCCTGCGCACTTTCCTGCTCTCTCATAAGATAGTTCATTTCTTTTAGAACACGCTCTCCAACTTCGTTTCCGATAGTAATACTCAGTTCCTCATTGTTTAATGCAATAGCTTGTCCAACTATATCGCTCATAAGCTCTCTAAACTGATTCATCCTATCCTCTGAAGTCATTTTTTCTATATGTACATTTCCAGATTTTTCCAAGGCTACCTGTCGCTCCGGATTTTCGACACCCTGTGGATTTCCCAGGCACTGTGGATTTCCCAGGCGCTCCGGATTTAAAGCTCTCTCGGTGCTTAATACCGTTGAATTATGAGCTGAAGGCTCTGTAATATTTGATTCATAATTATCTGTCTCATGAATAAGACTTTTTATTGTTCGAAGCTGATAACCCAATGCCTTAAGCTCCTTGATTTTCTGAAACTGATTTATATTCTCTTTTGTATAATATCGATGGCCCATCTCATTTCGAGGGATGTCCAATTCGAGTTCCTCTTCCCAGTAACGTAAAACATGAGTCTCTACATCCACAATGCTTGCGGCATCTGAAATCATGTAACGCAACTTTTCCAAACTTCATTCCTCCTTTATACTTTTTTGGGTGGGGTTGGCTGTGCTTCCATGAAGGATACCAGGTATATTCGTTCAGACGCGCTCTCGCTCATAACACATATACCTGGTATCCTTCATGGAAGCACAACTCTACGGTACGTCAAATACTAGTGGTGTGTATTTTTACATTGGGTGTGCTCGTATATGCGGATACATTTTCTGTAGCCGCGCATTTTCAGATTCCTTTTCTGTAGCTGCACATTTTCAAACACACCCTCTACGCGTCAGTATTTTGTCGCACAATCGCATGTAAATTTGTAGAATGTCTTCCCTGTGCTCTCAGCAGTGGTATTACATATATACTTGCAGACCTTAACACAACGTCGGCACTTAATGAGCGAGATGCCACAGGCGTCTTGCGAATTTAGTACCGCTACGTTGTGTTCTGAGCGAGAGCGCGTCTGAAAGTATATATGTAATACCACTGCTGAGAGCACAGCCAATATTCCACAAAAAAGTGCGCCCCCCATAAACTTAGTATAGTGTAATGGGGTGCGCACTTCAAATAAAAGTAATCGCATTTTTTCTACATTTTTCCCTCGTGTTCGAGATTTGCAAACTTTGTATACTGAGGGAGCCATGCCAGATTTACAGTTCCAATTGGACCGTTTCTTTGCTTGGCTATGATAATTTCTGAAATTCCTTTAAGTTCTGTGTCTTTGTTGTAATAATCATCTCGGTAAATGAACATTACTACATCGGCATCCTGCTCGATAGCTCCGGACTCTCGAAGGTCAGATAACATAGGACGGTGATCTGGTCTTTGCTCTACTGCTCGGGATAACTGTGAAAGTGCTACTACCGGCACATTCAGTTCTCTGGCAAGTCCTTTGAGCGATCTTGAGATATCTGATATTTCCTGCTGACGTGATTCCGAGCCTCTTCCTGAACCACTCATAAGCTGCAGGTAGTCGATAATAATTATATCCAATCCCAACTCAAGCTTGTATTTTCTGCATTTGCTTCGCATTTCTGAAATACTGATTCCCGGAGTATCATCGATGATTAGACGGGAATCTCCGATGATTCCTGCTCCTTCTACAAGCTTTTCCCAATCAGCATCTGACATATTTCCTGTTCTAAGAGCCTGCGCATCAACCTTAGATTCAAGTGAAAACATACGGTTAACAAGCTGCTCCTTTGACATTTCCAGCGAGAATATTGCTACAGCTTTTCCCTGATGGAATGCCATATGCTGTGCTATGTTTAGGACAAAGGCTGTTTTTCCCATTGATGGTCTTGCCGCTACAAGGATTAAGTCTGATGGCTGAAGTCCTGCTGTTCTGTAATCCAAATCAGTAAATCCTGTAGCAAGTCCTGTTACTGTTCCACTTTGCTGGGATGCTTTTTCAATCTTTTCAAGGGCGTTCATTACTACCTGTCTGATTGGTACGTAATCGCCTGTCTGCCTGCTTGAGAGCAATGCAAATACATCATGTTCTGTTTTATCAAATATACTTTCTAAGGATTCCTTACCGGCGTAACATTCATTTTCAATATCTTCTGTTACATGAATAAGCTTACGCTTTATGGCGTTTTCCTTTACAATGTTGGCATAATATTTTACATTTGCAGATGTAGGTACTGCTGTTACCAAATCCCTTACGAATTCAAGGCTTGATACTTCCTTTGGAACATCCTTCTCCTTCAACTTGTTCTGCAAGGTTACAAGATCTACCGGCTGTCCCGCACTATATAGTTCAACCATGGACTCAAAAAGTATTCCATATTGCTTGTGATAGAAATCTTCTTTTATTAGCATTTCCATCGCAGAAACAATGGCATCCTTATCCATAATCATTGAACCTACAACTGACTGCTCAGCCTCAAGGCTGTTTGGCATTATGCGCTTTATCAGTGTCTCGTCCAACTGATTTCCTCCTAATCCATTCAGATTTTATGCTTATTCCTCTGAAATCTTTACGCTTAACCTGGCTGTTACTTTTGGATGAAGCTTTACTGCAACATCATATGTTCCAAGATTTTTTAATGCTTCTGCAAGATGCATCTTTTTCTTATCAATCTCAATTCCTGTCTGTTCTTTGAGCGCTGCTGCAATTTCCTTTGATGATACTGAACCGAAAAGTTTTCCATTCTCACCTTTTTTGAGGCTGACAACAACCTTTACTTCTTCTAATTTCTTGGCAAGCTCTAATGCATTCTCATAATTTTCCTGCGCTACCTTATCTGCATGCTGGTTCTGAAGCTTTAAATCATTAAGGTTCTTTGGAGTTGCTTCTACACCTAATTTCTTTGGAAGGATGGCATTTCTTGCATATCCGTCACTTACCTCTACTACGGAACCCTTTTTTCCCAGTGTCTTAACATCTTCTAATAAAATTACTTTCATTGTTCTATGTCTCCTTCTTTAAGCATTTCGTCGATCGTATCCTGAATCATGTGCTTAGCTTTAAGAATTGTACAATCACTAAGCTGGGCACCTGCAACATTCAGATGACCTCCTCCCCCTAGTTTTTCCATGATAAGCTGTACATTTATCTCATCAATAGAACGGGAGCTGATATAAATCTTACCGTTGTACTCTGTAAGTACAAACGATGCTTTTATTCCTATAATATTTAACAATTCATTTGCCGCCTGTGCTCCTACAATTGTTGGGCTTTCAACATTCTCACTAGGACAGACTGAAATGGCAAATGCACCTCTGTAAACTTCCGCATGTCGTACCGCTTCAGCTCTTGCCTTGTAGCATGACATGTCATTACGAAGCAGCTTTCTTACTCGTGTAACCTCGGCACCTGACCTCTTAAGGTATGCAGCTGCTTCAAAAGTTCGCACACCTGTCTTTGTCATGAAGTTGTTTGTATCAATGAGAATTCCTGCATAAATACAGTCAGCTTCTGTGGAATTAAGCTTAACGCCATCCCTGTAGTACTGCAATACTTCTGCGACCATCTCACATGCACTTGATGAATATGGCTCGATATATGAAAGAACAGGATTCTCTATAACCTCACTGTTTTGTCTGTGATGGTCAAATACCACGATATAGTCTGTCTTATCAAGAAGCTGTGGGCACTCCGTATAGCTTGGTCTGTTTGTATCAACAACCATTACAAGTGTGTTACGGTTAACCATCTCTATTGCAGCCTCACTGTCTATAAACATATCTTCCGGATAACCTTTTTCTGTTGAAAACTTCTCCATGAGTGGGCGAATTGAGCTTGTCGGGTCATTTATTACAATCTGTGCTTTCTTTCCTGATAATGTAGCAGCACAATAAATTCCTATACCGGCACCAAGTGCATCGATATCTGAAATGCTGTGTCCCATGATAAGAACGTTTTCACAGCTTTCTATTATCTCCTGAAGTGCCTGGGCTTTAACTCTTGCCTTTACTCGGTTCTTATTCTCAACCTGCTTAGCTTTACCACCATAGTATGTAATCTCTTCGCCTTCTTTAATTACAACCTGATCTCCGCCTCGTCCAAGGGCAAGGTCAATTGATGCTCTGGCAAATTCATAGTTTTCATTATAATTATTATCATTTATTCCGATACCTACACTAAGTGTTACCGCCATCTCGTTACCAACCTTGATGGACTTTACTTCTTCAAGAAGCTTGAATTTGTCTTCTTTGAGAGTCTCAAGATACTGGTATTTAAATACGACAAAATATTTATCTTTCTCAATTTTGCGGACAAGTCCATCAACTTTCGAGAAATACTGATTTACTCTTCTGTCTATAAGTGCCACCAGAAGTGATCGTTTTACATCCTCAATTGAGTCAAGAGCCTCGTCGTAATTATCGATATATACTAGTGATGAAACAAGCTTCTGTCTTTGAATTTCGTTTTTGTAATTATTAAGTTGTGTCTCATCAAAAATATACATTGCAGTAAGGAAATCTTCTTCACTGTTGTATTCTAGAATTTCACTTTCCTGGGCAATTGACTGGAAGTAAATTCTTCTGAATGCAATCCTGTATACTCTTTCATCACGCTCAATAGTTATACTTTCGCTATCCTGTGTTTTTGACAGAAATTCCCTTGTGATTGTCGGGAAAATTGTAGTAACTGATTTTCTGTATTTTTTGTCTAATCCAGACAGCTCACAGGAAGCCTCATTCATCCAGAGTATTTTTGCCGAATTATCAAGCAAAATATATGGAATCTCAAATTCATTAAGAAGTTTTTTCTGGACCGATGAATACTGGGTCGCAAAATTTATTACTTCATTTGCAATGACCTTTCTGCTTCGCCAGAATAGCAGCATAACCAGTATAAAGTATAAAAACGTGAACGCTAATAATACTACTCCGCTTTTGGTATCATACAATACAAGTGGAATGTCAATACACAGCCAGACTATTGAAAGATATAATGGCCACAACATGTAGCTTTTTAGCTTTCCCTTGAATTTTATTCTCTTTTTCATATATTTCTCCTTAAAACCTTCCTTACTTACGTAAGGATAAAGTTCTCACATATACTACAGAGTATACCACTTTACGCCTACTTTATCAAAGACAAAATGATTATAGAAAAAGCTGCAATTTCAATAATCTGAATATTGCAGCTTGTGATAATTTTCGTTTGTTATGCAGGAATAACTGACTGTAATAGCAATATGAAAAGAAGTATTGGAGCTATGAACTTAATCATTGCCTTATAAATAAATTCTCTTCCGAATTTGTATCCACCCTTTTTAACTTCATCTGTAATCACTTTAGGTTTCACAACCCAGCCAATTAAAATACATGTAACAAGTGCAACTATAGGCATAAGTACACTATTGCTTATGTAATCCATAAGGTCAAGAATCTGTGCAACAGCTCCATTTGGAAGCTTT
Source organism: Agathobacter sp. (assembly GCA_036309425.1). Taxonomy (GTDB): domain Bacteria; phylum Bacillota; class Clostridia; order Lachnospirales; family Lachnospiraceae; genus Roseburia. Next base: position 47,029 of record JAXJTU010000097.1, on the reverse strand, counting down.
AACTCGAAATAGAACACATTATATCCAAGACACACCACAAGTCCCATTACAACAGCATATACTGTTGTAATAATTGCACTCTTTCTTCTGCTGATTTTCCACTTATCCATAAGTCCTGATACAATTGCCTCCATTACGGATACGCTTGATGTAACTGCAGCAAATGTTACCATGAGGAAGAAAAGTATTCCAATTACAACTCCCAATTTGCCCATTTCATTGAATACTTTTGGAAGTGAGATAAACATAAGTCCTGGTCCACCTGACATTCCTTCCACACCCATGAATGCATATACTGCAGGAATAATCATAAGTCCTGCAAGTACAGCTACTAATGTATCAAAAAACTCAATCTGATTAATTGATTTCATAAGGTTTGTATCATCAGAAACGTATGAACCATATGTAACCATGATACCCATGGCAACGCTTATTGAGAAAAACAGCTGTCCGATTGCATCAAGAAGTAATGTCATAAAGCCTTTTAGATCCATACCACTAAAATCCGGAGTAACATAAATCTTAAAGCCTTCTAAACCTGTTCTTGTAACACCAGATGCATGTGTGTGATTAATTGTGAGCGAAAATACTGATATACCGACTACAAGCAGTAAAAGAATCGGCATAAGAATTCTGCTGAACTTTTCAATACCCTTCTCAACACCACTGATTACGACAAAGCTTGTAATTCCAAGAAATACAAAAAGCCAGATAATTGGTGACCATGTACTTGTAATATGCCCTGTAAAATATCCATCCTCTGCTGCTTTAGCTCCTGCCCCGGTAATAAAAGATGCAAGATACTTAAGTACCCATCCTCCAATTGTACAGTAATATGGAAGAATAATAATTGGAACTAACCACGCGAAAAATCCAGTCGCTGCAAATTTCCTGTGAATCATTCCGTAAGCAGTAAGTGGTCCCTGCTTAGTCTTTCTTCCGATTGCTACTTCTGTTGTAAGAAGTGCAAAACCAAATGTAAGCGCTAAGATAATGTATACAAAAAGGAATGTTCCTCCACCATTCTTAGCAGCCAAATAAGGAAATCTCCAGATATTTCCTAATCCTACAGCACTTCCTGCTGCAGCCATTACAAACCCGATTGAGCCTGTAAATGTACTTCTGTTTTGTTTTGTTTCTTTCATTCTCCCAATCTCCTAATCAAAAAATAAAGCTAATCTGCCTCAAAAAACAAATTAGCTTTATTGTACACTTTTATACTATTTTATTCAATTGGAATATTAATTATTATACCTGTTTGTCAGATGCAACCTCTGCAATTGACTTTGTAAGTCCAGCAATTCCCTGAATCTCTGAAGGAATAATAATCTTTGTAGCCTTTCCATCTGCAGCTTTTGCAAATGCCTCTAAGCTCTTAAGCTGTAATACAGCTCCGTCTGGTGCAGCTTCCTTTAACATTCTAAGACCATCTGCGTTAGCCTGCTGAATCTTAAGAATAGCTTCTGCCTGTCCTGCTGCTTCCTGAATTGTTGCTTCCTTCTTAGCTTCTGCACGAAGAATAGCTGCCTGCTTCTCAGCCTCAGCATCAAGAATAACTGATTCTTTGTTACCTTCTGCAACAAGAATTGTAGATTTCTTCTCACCTTCTGCACGAAGAATAGCCTCACGTCTTTCACGCTCTGCCTTCATCTGCTTCTCCATTGCATCCTGGATAGCCTTTGGTGGAATAATGTTCTTAAGCTCTACACGGTTAACCTTAATTCCCCATGGATCAGTTGCAACGTCAAGTGTTGCACGCATCTTTGTGTTAATTGTCTCACGTGATGTAAGAGTCTCATCTAACTCTAAATCACCAATGATGTTACGAAGTGTTGTTGCTGTAAGATTCTCGATTGCCATGATTGGGTTCTCAACACCGTAAGCATAAAGCTTTGGATCTGTAATCTGGAAATAAACTACAGTGTCAATCTGCATTGTAACGTTATCCTTTGTGATAACTGGCTGTGGTGGGAAATCAACAACCTGCTCCTTAAGGATTACTCTCTTTGCTATACGGTCAACGAATGGCATTTTTAAATGAATACCTACTGGCCATGTTGTAAGATAACCGCCTAAACGTTCAATTACCATAGCGTGTGCCTGTGGTACGATTTTAATGCAGTTAACAAGAATTAGCAGAATAATTACTGCTATGACTAAAAGTGCTATTAATCCTGGCATTTTAGTTCCTCCTTTTCCCTTTAAAATATTAATTTGTTTGTTGTGCTTTTCTAACGATTAATTTTACACCGCTTACTCTAAGCACCTCGATCAGTTCCCCCTGATCAATAATTTCATTATCATTATCGGCTCTGATGGTCCACTCCTGTCCGCGGACAATTGCTTTGCCGGTAAGATCTAAGTTACTTACTCTTTCTGTTACACGAGCCTTTTGTCCAATTAAACTATCAACGTTTGTCGCCTGTGTTCTACTGTTGATAAACTTGTTGGCTAAAGGTCTTGTTGCCAGAAGAAGTCCTATCGATATTGCCAAAAATAAAACTATCTGAACCGGTAGCGGTGCTCCGAGCATTGCAGCAAATAAACTGATAAGTGCTCCTGCGGCAAACCATATTGAAATAAGCCCGACCGTTGCTAGTTCAGCTACGACAAATATGATAGTAAGTATCAGCCATATTATGACAAATATTTCTGTACCCATACTATTTTGCCTCCTTTTTTAGTAAATATAAATTGTTCTATGTAAATAATAGCAGTTAATTTAATAATTTTAAATATTTTTTTATGCAAATTATACTGCTTTAATTCGCTAAATTTGCAATTTCAATCTCAAATGCCTTTGTATAAAGCTTTACATCATGGGTCAATTGGATTGAATAGCCATGTTTATCCACAATCTTCTTTACAATCGACAATCCTAATCCACTTCCTGAGGAATTTGTTCGTGACTTATCCATCTTGGCAAATGGTTCAAAAATATTCTGCTCCTGTTCTTTTGGGATATCTACTCCTGAGTCTGCCACCTGAATTTTGGCGGTTCTTTCAGTTATTATCATGCGAAGTAATACTTTTGTTCCTGCTTCATTGTGGCGCATTACATTTACCAGCAGATTTGTGATTACTCTTGAAAGCTGTACCCGGTCTGCTTCTACAAAATATTTTTCTTCCGGGATATCTATATCAAAAATATAGCCATTATCTTCTAAATCTGAATAAAGCAATGCTGCGTTTTCTCGTAGCAGCTCACACAAATCCAGCTTTTGCTTATCGAGTGAAAAGCCATCGCTGTCTAACTTTACATAATCAAATAACAAGTTAATTAAATCATCCATTCTTGCAGCTTTATTCTGGATAATTGCAAGATATTCCTGTTTCTTTGTTTCGTCTGTTATCATTCCATCAGATAAGGCCTTTGCGTATCCTGTGACGGTAGTCATTGGTGTTCTTAAGTCATGAGCTATATCTGATAGCATGAGGTTTCTTCGTCTGTCGTATTCTTTTTTTTCTTCATCTCTTATTTGTTGGAGTTTGGAGACTTCTTTTACTGTAACCTTTGCAAAATATATTGCTCCGATAATGTATGGGAGCAAGATTACTGTGATTATTGCTATTATAAAAAATGCTAAAAATATTGAATGATTACCAGATACCTCATTTAGGATTTTTTCACCTTGAAGCTGGGGAATTGCTTTACCCAAAGCTGATTGCAGGCCCGACATTGCCCAGTCTATTGTTTTGTCTAAAATTCCTGGAACTGCTTGTGAAAGCAGTCCCAAAAGAAACATCAATATAATAAAAATGCATAGAATTATAAACTCTTTTCCTGACAGGCTTAAGTTTTTTCTTGATACGTTAAGATTAAAAATTGCATTCATCAGGGGAAATATTACTAATGAATTTAAAAAACTTATTATACTTTCTATTATTCCTACGCATAAAAGTACTAGTACGAATTTTTTGATTATAAATTTCTTAAGGCTGTTTTCCATTGTCTAGTCGATATCCTAATCCTCTTATTGTTCTTATATAATTGCCATCACCTAGCTTGGTTCGAAGCTTGCTTATACATACCATTATATTATTGTCGGCAATTATATATTCCTCTCCCCATCCATATTCATAGATTTGCTGCTTTGTAAATACTTTTCCCGGATGCTCCATGAAAAGCTCCATTATCTTGTATTCTACTGATGTCAAATCTATCTGCTGGCCATTTTTTCTAAGCACACATGATTCGCGGTCTAACTCTAAATCGCCTACCTTTATTGTGTCGGATGTGGTCTGTCCTGTCGCGCCCAGACTGTAAAACCTTCTGATGTTTGAATTAACACGGGCCACTGCTTCTAAAGGATTAAATGGTTTTGCCATATAATCGTCTGCGCCTAAGTTTAAGCCTAATATTTTCTCCGTATCTGCGTCTTTTGCTGACAGAATCATTACTGGCATGTTACTGCTTTGTCTGATTCCTTTTAGTACATGATATCCGTCAAGTTTTGGCATCATAATATCAAGAATGCACATGTCTATATGTTCCCTTCTGATATATTCTAATGCCTGCATGCCGTCTTCGGCCTCGATTACGTTATATTTTTCATTTTCTAAGTAAAGACGTAGCAGATCACGGATATTGCTATCGTCATCTGCTACTAAAATTGTATATGTCATATTATTCCCTAACCCTTTTTACTGGTTGTATATTGTCTGCTCTGGTGTGTCATAGAATGCGTTATTTTTAGTATAACATAATTTCTCGTATAATGCGGCATTTGTCATATTTTTGTATGGGAACACATAAAATACTCCAACTATTCCTGCTGTTATTAATGATAATAATGCCCATCCGATAAATGAAAGGTCTAATAAAAATGCATGCCATTTGTTTCCAGACATAAGTCTTTTGCTTTCTGCAAATGCTACTTCTTTTGGCATATCAGGATGCTCTGCAAGTAAGTATGGAATCATTCTGTATTCGTATGATTTTACAATTCCCGGTATGATAAAAAGCAAGCTCCAGAGTACTGTGTATAAATCTCTGAAAAACAAAATGTTTACATGATTTTTATAACAATTGTCAAATCCAAATCCGATTTCTTTTACCTGTGCAACATCATTTAAATTCTTTATGAAAAATCGTTTTGTTCCAAGCTCTATTGGATTAATAATAAATGCATTTATTGCTAAACCAATTGCCAGGCAAATTGAAAATACTATGAAGAATATTAGCAGAGATACTAATACAATCACTGCAATCTGTCCAGCTGTTATTTCATCTAATATGCTTTCGTCTATTTTGAAGTTGTCAGAATCACTTATGTCATCTTTAAAGTCGTTATAGTCTGTTTCTATCTGTGTCTGAGAGTCTCCGCCTCCATACGAACCGCCTGAAATACCTCCTGTAACCAGGACAAATAGTATTGAGACTAAAACTGTTTTCCAATAATTTCTTTTGAATGATATTTTACCTTTTTGTTTTAATTCTGAAATGCTCCACATAATAGTTCCTCCCTGTTTGTATTCTATGCTTATATGGTACACTTGGAAACTTATTATAAAAATGGGTTAACCTTAATAAAACCTTAATCATAAAAATAATATTTACTCTATAACCGGCTACCGCTTTGTATAATTTGCACAAAAAACATATAGTACTTTTGGGTAGTATTATGTTCATTATTCTGATATAATTCATCTTGTCAGTAGATATTAAGTCTTTTAGGAGACATGGGGATATACCAGCTCAGGGGGAGCTGGTTTTTTATTGTCCTTTTTTTATTCTATTTAACAACTTTGTTGAGATAAAATACTGCAAGCTGGGTTCTGTCACGCAATGACAGTTTTTCTAGTACTGAGCTTATATAATTTCTTACAGTCCCTTCTGACAAAAACAAGGTTTCTGCAATCTCCCTGTTACTTTTTCCAAGTGCTACCTGTGCCATTACTTCCTGCTCCTTTGGTCCGATGTCGTATGCGGCAAAATCAAACTCACTTTTGCTGGAAGAAAGCACCGGAATCTTACTTACAATCTCGCCTCCGAATACGCTCTGCCCACGGTAGACTGCCTTTACCGCTGGAACAATTCCGTCAAAATCCTGTTTTAGAATATAGCCTTTTACACCTATGTCTAATGCCTTTATTATGTATTCGTCATCTGAAAAAGTAGTAAGTAGTAATATCTTAGCCTCAGGGTCTTTCTTCATTATCTCCTCTGCTGCGCTAAGTCCTGATACCTTCTTCATCTGGATGTCCATCAGTAAAATATCAGGCTTTTCTTTTTCATATAATTCTATTGCATCTGCTCCGTCATTACCGCAGGCTGCAACTTCGATTTCCTCATCCGACTCTAAAATTGTTTTAAGTGAAATTGCAACAATCTGGTCATCATCGACAACTACTATCCTCATTATTTACTCTCCTCTGATTAAATCTCCTACGATTTTGGTATTGAAACCATTATTTTAAAACCATTCTCATCTGATACTGTGAAATTACCCGCAAGGCTTTCAACTCTGTCCCTCATGTTGGTAAGACCAATTCCGGCATGCTTTGTATCAATTTTTTCTTTTCCGTTATCCTCTATTGCCAATTGATAAAAGCCCGGGTGCTCGCGCATAAGTATGTATATCCTGTTCGCGCTGCTGTGCTTTACTATGTTGGCTGTGGCTTCTTTTACGATGGAAACGAAACAGTATTTTATGTTTCTTGATACTTTATCCGACATATCATAATCAAAATCTATAACATACTTTTCCTGCAGGGGCTTAAGCACCTCAATAATTGAAAGCTTCAAATCCACCGACTCATCGTGAAGGTCGTGCACACTCTCACGTATATTATTCATGGCCTCATTAAGCGAACTGTTGATGCTTTGAATCTGCTCATGAAGTGGCTCCTCTTTATAGATAGTCATTAAAGCACCCATTTGCAAAATTGTTCTTGAAAGCATATGACCTACGTTATCATGAATCTCACGAGCGATTCTGTTTCGCTCCTTTAGGGTAGCAACCGAAACACTTGCATCCTGGCTTTCAAGTAATTCCCTGTTTTTGTGCTTTAACTTATTCTCCAGTTCCACTGAAGAATCCCTTGTCTGTCTGTATTTTTGCTTATAGCTTAAAGCCTGCGAGCTTTCATATGCAAGCAGTCCTGCTAAGACACTAATCATAAACTCTGTTGCAACTGCAAAAACAGAACCGCTTTTTACATATAATATCAGATAGAAACCTATGATAAATAATCCATGATAAAAGCGTTCTTCCACCAGAAAGAAAATAACTACCGGCAAAAAGAAAATAAAGTGCCACTGAACTAAACACAGCACGGTAAACAAAGCAAATACAATGCACTTTTCTTTAGGCTTTTCCAGATAAATAGCCGCCTCCGTAAGAATAAGCGATACCAGAAAAAGCATAACCGCTTCTAACCCCGCCTCACTTTTACTATATGAAATTAAAAGCGCCATAAGTGACGCCAGCAAAATTGCGTTTTTTTCAATAATTCCTAACATACCTAAAATTTACCACACTTATAGCAATATGACAAATGTCACCCCAACTCCTGACACCCGACACTAACAAATGACATTCATATTTTATATTATAATTACAGTAATCGTAAATCTCCCGGTAAGGCGTCCATATATTAAGTGTGAAGACTGTCCGAGCAACGTCGGCACTTAATGAGCAAAGTGCCACCGGCGCTTGGCGAATTTAGTACCGCTACGTTGTGAGCAAGCGAGAGCGTGTCTGAACACTAAATATATGGACGCCTTACCGGGAGCCAATAAGTAAAAATGAAAAAAGAGGTATTAATATGAGTGATTCAGCAGTAAAAGTTACGAATTTGGTCAAAAGGTATAAAGAATTATTAGCAGTTGACCACCTTAATCTGGATATCAGGGAAGGAGAAGTTTTTGGTTTACTTGGTCCAAACGGTTCCGGTAAGACTACTACAATTAACTGTATTCTTTCCCTTTTAGCTTTTGACAAAGGTGATATTGAGATTTTCGGAGAAAAAATGACTCCTGATAATTATAAGATTAAGTCTCAAATCGGTGTCGTTATGCAGAATGTTGCTGTTTTTGATGAGCTTACAGTTTATGAAAACATTAATTATTTCTGCGGATTATACATTTCTGATAAGAATCTGAGAAAGCAGTATGTCGAGGAAGCCATTGAGTTTACAGGACTTAATGATTTCAAGAAATTCTATCCTAAGAAATTATCCGGTGGTTTACTTAGACGATTAAATATCGCATGCGGTATTGCACATAAGCCTAAGCTTATTATTCTTGATGAGCCAACTGTTGCGGTTGACCCTCAGAGTAGAAATAAAATCCTTGAAGGTATTCTCGAGCTTAACAAGGCCGGCGCTACAATAATTTATACTTCCCATTACATGGAAGAGGTTGAACAGATTTGTTCAAGAATTGCCATCGTGGATAAGGGTAAAAACTTAGCACTTGGTACTAAGGATGAGCTTAAGAAACTGATTAAAAAGCGTGAAATCATCACAATCGATATTCTTGATATCTCAAGCTCAGATATAGCAGAAATTAATAAGCTTCCACATGTTTACGAGGTTGAATTTGCCAATCATCAGCTTACTATTCTCTGTGATGGTGGAAAACACAATCTTATCCGTGTTCTTGATTTCCTTCAGCAGAAGGAATACTCATTTGGCCATGTTCACTCTGAGCTTCCAACTTTAAATGACGTATTCCTCGAAATCACTGGTAAGGAATTAAGAGATTAGGAGGTAACCATGATAAATATTATTTTAACTACCTGGAAGAGACTTCTTAGAAACAAAGGTAATACATTCTGGATTCTTTGCTTCCCAGTTGTTTTAGGTACACTTTTTAATGTTGCTTTTTCAAATTTGTCTGCTTCAGAAGATATGAAAGCAATCAGCGTTGCAGTCGTTTGCGAGGATGACACCTACGGGGATGCACTTAAGCAGTCTGTTGAGACACTTTCAGAAGGTGACGGTGCAATGCTTAAAGCAAGCTTCTGCAATGAGAAAAAAGCTATGGATTTACTTGAATCTAAAGAGGTTACAGGAATCATTTATTCGGGTGAAAATGCAAAATTATCAATTTCAGCAAATATGTCAACTGAATCTCTTAACCAGAGTATTCTTCAGGCATTCGTAAATGAATATAACATGTATCAGGATTCAATTACCAGAATCGTTGTTGACCATCCTGAGAAAATTCAGGAGGTACTTGGTAATTTTGAATCAATATCTGATTTTAATGATGAGGTTTCTATCAGCAGAAAGCCTGATGCAGATCCATTTGCCCAGTATTTTTATAACCTTTTAGCCATGGCATGTTTGTATACTTCAATGGGTGGTGTTTTAGTTGCTACAGAAAATCAGGCAAATCTTTCCCAGCTTGGTATGAGAAAATGCTTATCACCTACTCATAAGTTAAAGTCAATTGTATGTGAGCTTTTTGCAACTGCAACTTATGAATTTGCACTTAATTTTATTGGATTTATGTATGTTGCTTTTGTTCTTAAGGTTGATATTGCATCAAGACTTCCTCTTGCAATTTTAACTACATTTGTTGGTTGTCTTACTGGTATTTCGCTTGGATTTTTTATTGGCAGTATTGGTCAGAAAAGCCAGAACTTCAAACAGGGACTTGTGTTTGCTGTTACTATGCCACTTTGCTTTTTAAGTGGTCTTATGATTGGTAATATCAAAATTATCATCCAGAATAACTGCCCTATTATTAATAAACTCAACCCTGCAACAATTATTACTGACAGTTTCTACAGTTTAGCAATTTATGAATCATATGACAGATTTATTTTTGATATTTGTTCACTTTTAATTTTTGTCATACTTTTCATCATGGCAGGATTTTTGATGACAAGGAGAAAAAAATATGCAAGTTTATAAGACATTTTTCAAAATAGCGAAGAATTATACAGGCGGCTGTCTTATTTATCTTTCGGTTTTCTTAATTATTATGGTATGTATGAGCCTTCTTAGCTCTTCCGATTCAGATAACAAGTTTTCAGCTTCCAGCGTTAATTTTACTGTAATTGATGAGGATAAGTCAGATGCCAGCAAGGCTCTTATTGATTATCTTTCTGATAAGCATGTGCTGGTTGAGATGGATTCCTACGATAATGAGACTCTTCAGGATAATCTGTATTATGAGCAGGTTAAATATATTCTAAATATTCCTAAGGGGTATGAGAAGAATTTAGAGAATGGTGATTTTGATAATCTTTTGTCTCATTCCATGAGAACTGATTCTGCTGCTGGATATTTTTTCAATCAGGATATCAGCTCTTATATCAATAACCTTCGCCTGAATATTGCAGCTGGATACAGCATGGAGGAGGCTTTAGAAGAGACTGCAAAGACTATCGAAAATACAAAATCTGATGTTGAGACTATTGAGTTTGAGAAGACAAGTAAGAATAAGGACCAGGGTATTTTCTACTATTTCCAGTACTTTGCATATATTTCAATTTCCATCCTGATTGTTGGTATCTCTCCTATTTTGATTTCTTTCCACAAGGATGATTTGGCTTCACGTGTGGCTTGTTCTTCTTATTCAAGAGTTAAGCAGTCAGCTGAAATCGGTTTAGGATGTATCACATATTCGGTTGCTATGTGGCTTATACTTATGATTTGTGCAGTTTTTGTTTATGGACCTTCTATGGTTTTTTCAACAAATGGTCTGTTGTGTGTACTTAACAGCTTTGTTTATACAATCGTTATTATTGCGATTACTTTGCTTGTTGGTTCCTTTAATTTAGGTTCTGATTCGCTTAGTCTGGTTTCTAATGTTTTAGGCCTTGGAACTAGTTTCCTTTGTGGTGTGTTTGTTCCTCTTTGGATGCTTTCTGATAAGGTATTGGCTTTTTCTAAGTTCCTGCCTGCTTACTGGTATATTAAGAGTAACAATATGATTTCCGGATTTACCGGGGAGGCGGTTTCTATGGATAGTTATTGGACTAATATTGGGGTTCAGATGTTGTTTGCTGTGGCTATTTTCAGTGTTTATCTGGTTGTAAACCTCAACAAAAAGAGAGGGGGGCATAATTAAGTTCTTGGCTGGGTGGAAAATATAGGAAGTGCCGATAAGGCGCCGCCCCCAACCCACGCATACAAGAGAGTGCGCCAGGAGGCTGCATACAGTTTGCGCCGGGGAAAATGGCGGGATGTGGAACTTCTAGAATTTCATGAATTAGTGTCTTGGCTCTTGACGAGTCGGTGTCAAAGGTGCATCCGTGCACCTTGCCACCTGAATTTGCCGTCCGGGCAAATTCCCTCTGACTTTCTACATGAAATTAAGAAGTTCTCACATTCCGCCATAAAATCCCTGGCGCAAACTGTATGCAGCCTCCTGGCGCACTCTCTTGTATGCCTGGGTTGGGGGCGGCGCCTTATCGGCACTTCCTATATTTTCCACTCAGGTTTACGTTTTGGTATGATTTTATTTTTTATTTTGTTTATTCTTTACTGACTTCTAAGGCATTTTTTCGTTTTATTTTTAATGTGTGGGTTTGGTATACTATTAGTGCATATATGGCGATTTTAAGAACAAGACTTATTGTATTATTCATAGAAAAATACTGGCTTGCTCCTACAATTAAACTATATGTGTAATAGAAGGTGTATAGCATTCCCCAAATTGATGTCAGATATATTAATCCTGAATATATTTTATTATTATTTGCTCGTATGAAATAGAAAAATGATGCTACTGCACCACATATGTATGGAATAAGTAATACCACTCCGATTATAATAAGTTGCATATGCTCATGCCTTATTATGATTTCTGAATCGGAAATACACATTGCTCCAAAATATGAGAGATTGACTGCTCCCATTCTTTTAGGTGATAATGTGCCCCGTATAACTTGAAATAGTCCATAAGTGAAAAATACTATCTGAATAATTAATCCCAATACATTTATAACTATAATCTGAATATCACTATAATCAATCGCTTCCGACTGAAGTGGGAAGCGAATAATTATATCAACTATTGTAATGAAAAATGATATTACCACAAATGCATATAGGGCAATCATTATGTTGTTTACACTTTTTTTCTCAATCACAGGGTTTCGTTCTACTACTTTTGTCATTTCTTTTCCAGATAATAGGTCATCAAGACTCACTTCCAGAATCTGCGATATTTTCTTTGTTGTAAGTAAATCGGGATACCGGTCTCCGCATTCCCACCTTGAAACTGACTGCCTGGTTACATAAAGTTGCTCTGCAAGAGATTGTTGAGTCATCCCCTTTTCTTCTCTCGCTCTTCTTAGTTGTTCGCCAAATTCGACCATATCAAATCTGCTCCTTCCGTTTGTAATTTTTCATCTGCAGATGTGATTTAAGTATCGTTGATTACCAGAACAACATCAAGCACCACCTTCATAATATTATGTCACCACTATGGTGCATTCCCATAAATTCAGGCTTTTTCCAGGTCAACAACAATCCACTCGTCAACTGTTCTGCTTTCACTTGAGATGTTTACGCCGATTTTGTGAATGCTTCGATTATCATCCAGATATGGTATTGCATATTGCATTTCTTCTATCTGTTCTAGTGCTTCTTCGGCACTTTTGTCTAACTTAAATTCGAAGATAAATACGTCATTGTCTGTTTCTATTATTATGTCGGCTCTTCCTTTGCTGTTTTGTTTTTCTATTAGGGTTGTGTAGCAGCCTAGAAGACGGTTTATTATATAGAAGGTGTATGAAAAGTGTGTTTCAAAATCCCTGGCTCTTTCATCCTTGTTGGCTTCATATGGTATGGATGCAAGAAATGCGGTAAATGCATCACGTACTCCGTCGAGGTCGCAACGTCGAAGCATGCGGCTTATCCTTATAATGGCATTATCTACATCAGCATCATTTTTTCTAAAATAGCTGTTTGCAAGAAGTACCGCAAATCCTCTTCTTACCTCATCATTTGGAAAATCCAAGGTGTAAAGTCGGTCTCTTATATCATATCCTTTTATTGTGAGATATCCACTTTGATAAAACATGGCAAGAGGATTTTCCACATCCGCACGATAGTCCATGAAATACTCTGGTCTATACTCCTCATCAAGTAACTTTTGCATATTTACATTATGTCCTTCAAGAAGCTTTACCAGGTATGTCGGTGTTCCGCTTCTGTACCAGTAGTCATCAATTCTTTTTAAATCAAATGCATTAATAATACTGAATGGATTATAAATATCTAGCATGTTCTCACTGAAATGATATCCGTCATATTGCTTTTTCAATTCACCTTTCATTTCATCTACAGCACAACCATATTTATCTGCCATTTCTTTTATCGGTTCTGCAAAATACTGATAGAGCTCTTCTTCTGTGATACCACAGATTGCATCAAACTTACTGTCCATACTGATATCTTTTGGCTGGTTAAATCCTGAAAATACTGATATCTGGCTGAATTTTGTAACTCCTGTTAAGAGGACAAATCTAAGGAATGCATCTGCTGCTTTAAATGTTCCGTAAAATCCTTTTAAAGTATTACGATTTTTTTCTTCTAAATCTGTACCAATAACATCTAACATTGGTTTATCGTATTCATCTATAAGGACTACTGCTTTGTGTCCGGTCAGCTTTGTCGCCTCTTCTAGAACATACTGAAAACGATCACTTAATGTATTTCTTAACTCATCTTTTCCGTATTTCTTTTCCCAATTACCTATATACACCTCAAGCTTATTCTGCAGTTCGTCTGGATTCGTATAATCACCACCTGCAAAATCAATTCGAAACACAGGATACTCTTGCCAATCATTTTCAAGAGACTCCATTTTTAGTCCCTGAAATAAATCTTTCCTGCCTAAAAAGTATGCTTCTAATGTGCTAATCAATAGAGACTTTCCAAATCTTCGTGGTCTTGATAAAAAGCACACATTTTCCTGCGCAAGTTCATATACTAAGTCTGTTTTATCTACATAAATATAGTCTCTTTCTCTTATTTTTTCAAATGTCTGTACGCTTATTGGATATAACATTTACTCTACTGCCTTTCCTTATTGCAAAATCTACAAGGATATCTATTTTTCCTAGTATAACACAGCTTACTGGATTTTAGAACTATATTAACTTGTGATACCATTCTATCAGCTCCATCATTAATGGATATTTGTGGCACAAAAAAAACTCCAGCACTTCTACAATGCCGGAGTTTTATTTAAAATATGGCTGAAAATGCGCCAAAACTTATTAATCCTGTTATTGTTCCTGCTAGAAGAACTCCACATATAACAGCTATTACACTTGATTTAAATTCCATATCAAGAATTGATGCTGCTAAAGTTCCTGTCCATGCTCCTGTTCCAGGAAGTGGTATTCCAACAAATAAAAACAATGCAAATGGTAATCCTCTACCTGCTGTTTCCTTCAATTTATCTCCACCCTTTTTTCCTTTTTCAAGGCAGAATGTGAAAAATTTTCCTATAACAGGCTTATTTGCGCCCCACTCAAGGACTTTTCTTGCAAAAAAGAAGATAAATGGTACTGGAAGCATGTTTCCTGCAATTGCAGCTATACAGCATATTACCGGATTTAATTCTATTCCACTTTTGATAATTCCTACCGCATATGGTATTGCAAAACGAATCTCAACAAGTGGTACCATTGATATTAAAAATACTACTAAATAATGAATTATTGATGACATTTATTTGCTCCATTCTTTTTATACCTTTTTTTCATAGATACATTACTATAGAAAAATTTATGTGTCAACATAATTTAGCAGCCATACTTAATTTACCTTTTGCAACAATCTATTGCGCCTGGTTTTTGTCTTCTGGTTTTATAATCCAGAGTGTAAATAAAAGCATGCCTAAACAATAAATTGTTGGGCGAATAATATTATAAAGAATAACCAGCCATACAGGCATTCCATAAATAACTTTTGGATTAAAAAGATTCAACACTGTTGCAGCTACGCAATATAATTTGAATGCTGCCATTGCTGCATAGCCTAGCATAATAATAATACGAGTGATTTTACCAGGTTCCTTTACTGCTATTGCTATGATAAATCCTACTATTGCCAGTGCGGGAATTATTACTTCAATAGGGAATTTTGACAAATAATCTGATTGTGTAACTATATCAAATAGTGTCTGAAATCCTAAAGCAAATAAAAGTGTTCCAAATACCAGTCGTCTATTTCTTTTATTTTTCATAAACAGAAACTGTATAATCACACATGCTACAATCCAAATTATAGGGATGATAAATAATTTTGTATATGAAAGTACTAATATTTTGATACCGTATTCATATACTATATCAGAGGTGATGGTATGTTAAAAAAATTTTGTTTTTTGGGAGCGCTCTTTGTAATAGTATTGGGAAGTCTTGCACACTTTTTCTATGATTGGTCGGGAAACAATATACTAATTGGACTTTTTGCGCCAGTAAATGAATCAACATGGGAGCATATGAAATTAGTTTTCTTTCCCATGTTGATATTTTCTATTTTTTCTTATTTTAAATTGAAAGAGGAATATCCTTGTATTCTTTCCGCCTTATTGTCTGGTATATTAATTGGAACGTTTCTTATCCCGGTTGTTTTCTATACATACTCTGGAATTTTGGGAATGAATGAATTTTTGGGGGATATCACTACGTTTATTTTTGCAGTAGTTGTGAGCTTTATTTCTATATATAAATCCGCACAGACTTGTCGCTTCCAAAAATTTTCATCTATTCTTTATTGGACTGTTTTAATATTGATATTATGCTTCTTTATTTTCACAATTGCCCCGCCTCCAATAGGCTTATTTGCCGAGCCCTAGTTCATAAACACTTGTTTAATCTTGCTTCATTTTTTATTTCACATATTCATTACTGCTACAATAATTACAAGTATAAGGCAAAGTACAAATGGAATTGCATACAATATTCTTGCTCGATTCCTGGTAATCCATTCAAATTTCTTGCCCAGAAAATACAATGGAACTGCAATAATGCTCTCAAAAACAATCATGATAAGTATCCATTTTAATCCCCATAATAAACTTTTTGCCGATAAATCCTTGTTCAATACACAATGCATTACTCCCATCAGTGCAATGAGAATTATGGTGTTTTTTATATCTTTTACAATATCATATGAATTACCCTCAGAATCGGTATTCCAGCCCAGATATTTTGCAAATATTTTCCTTTCCTCATGTGCAATATCCTTAGCAATATCCATGAAGGAATTACCTTTCTTTTCTTCCTCATCAACATAATTCCAATACACTTCTGTATTAAAAGAATTAATATCTGCTGTATCATTCTTCATTTTCTGGCAAAGATTCATGGCTCCGGTCAGCTCTTCCATTTGTTTCTGCAAATTGTGCATATTAACATCAAGAACAGTGTCCATCGATTTTGCTCCGTCTAAAAGATCTTCAATATCATTTACAGACAGACCTATTTTTCTCAAAATAATTATTTTCTTTAAACTCTCAACATCTTGATCCGAATAATCACGATATCCATTTTCTGCTCTTTCCGGATTGATAAGTCCTTCTTTTTCATAAAATCTTATTGTTGCTCTAGGAACATTTAGTACCTGCTCGATGTCTTTAATTGTCATTTTCATGTCCTCCTTATGTGTTTCTGAAGCAACTTTAAGCTATAAACAAGGTTTACAGTCAATACTTTTCTTAAAAAACATATACTATCTTCATTTTTTATAGCTACCAATTAATTTAATGACATTTTCCTATTATGTGTCAACAAAATTTCTTTTTGTAATTGCATTAATCTTGCTTCACTAATTTTTGCATGCTATAATTTTTAAAAAGCAATATATTTTCTTAATTAGCATAAAACATTTGTTTTTATGTTTTCTAAATTCTACTAATGCATGACACGTATTATTTTTGCATTATCGAATATCCTATCTCGAAAATTCTTGCTTTTTAAATTCACATGAAATAGCAGGAATTAAGTGGATAGCAGTTATGAACGCTGGAGCGTTTTTGAACAGAACTTGATATAATTCGTAAATTCCTGCACTACAAATGAATAGAAAGGAAAATACGAATGCATCAAAATGAAGTAAACAAACAATGGCACCAGTGTTTTTATGGTGCCGCTCAACTTGAGTTTCGTGATGACAAAGATAATCTTTTATTCGACACGGAACATTACCTTAGTAAAGAAGCAATTCGGATGGATATGCTCATTGTTAAAAAAATAAAAGAGTTTTCCACTAAAAATCCAATTGGTCATCTTTTCAAAAAGCACAATGTAATTGAATACAAAAGTCCAAATGATGGACTTACTATTGATGATTTCAGCAAAACAATCGGGTACGCTTGTCTTTATAAAAGCCTTGCAGAAAAAACAGATGAGATTCCTTTGAATGAAATAACAGTTTCTCTTGTCAGAGAACGATATCCAAGAAAGCTTATATATGCTTTAATAAATAACGGATATTCTATAACTGAATATTGCTCTGGAATTTATTATGTAACTGGAAATCTTATGTTTGCAACACAGATTATCGTAACTAGCCGTCTTGATAAGGAGCATCAGTGGCTTCGCGTTCTTTCTGCTAATGCAAAAGAGGAAGATATTATTAATTTTGCATATGCAAGTAAGGACCTTACCACGCAGGGAGAACATAATAATGTTGATGCAATTTATCAGATTAGCGTAATGGCCAATATTGATTTATATGAAGAATTGAAACGGAGGAAACCGCTTATGTGTGAAGCTTTGAGAATATTAATGAAAGATGAACTTGATGAGAGTATGGAGAAAGGTATGGAAAAAGGTAATGATTTAATTTTGCAGCTTAAAAATGGGGCTACGGACGAAGATCTAATCAAAAATGGCTATACCTTTGAAGCAATTGAAAATGCAAAAGAGACTTTAAAACTTATCTTAAAATAAATGAATTAAAAGAGCCTATCTGCCAGCAAAAGACAGATAGGCTTTTTTCATATAGTTTATAACATTTCCCAATATAAATGTTGTAATAGCCCATTTAAGCCATTAAAAAAAGGTATTGACATCCATGTGTTATAGGTGTATATATAACACATAAACAGTTTAACAGGAGGAGCACAAATGCAGTTAACGCAAAATTCTGGTATACCAATTTATCAGCAAATCGCAGATAACTTCAAGACAGATATTCTGTCTGGAAAATACCAACAGGGCGAATATCTTCCATCTATCCGCGGTCTGGCAAAGGATTTAAAAATAAGTGTTATAACAACAATGAAAGCATATGAACTACTTGCATCAGAAGGTCTTGTAACTGCTGCACAGGGCAAAGGCTACTATGTAAATGCCCAGGACAGCGAGATGATTAAAGAACAGCATCTTAGAAAAGTTGAAGATGCACTAAACGATGCAATTGAGTTTTCCAAAATTGCAGGACTTAGCGCCAACGAATTAAAAAACATATTTAATACCCTGCTAGAAATGAATGAAAACTTATAGCAATAAAATAAAGCAATAAAAATGGAGAATGAATTTATGAAAACAGAAAATATAATTGAAGGAAGAAATATCCAGAAACGACTCAGAAATTTCGAATTAAACATCCCACAATTAAATATCCCAAAGGGCTTCGCTACTGCCCTAATTGGTGAAAACGGTGCAGGAAAAACAACACTTTTAAACATCCTCTCCGGCATAAGACTTGACGCCAAAGGAGACCTCTTATTCTTCAACGAATTTGACCAGAACGACAGAGAGAAGAAATCAGAAGTAAAAAATCGAATCGGCTACACAGGTCCTGGAAAATACTATCTTCCACAGTGGTCAATCAAGGAAGTAGAGGAAGTCAGCCAATTACTTTTTGACACCTTCGACAGAAATAAATTCGACCAACTCTGTGAAGACCTTGCTATTTTCTCAGGCGGCATTACAGATAAAAAGAAAAAGGTAAGCTCTTTATCTGATGGTATGAAAATGAAACTAATGCTCGCCGGTGTTTTCGCCAGAGAAACTGATGTCCTCATCCTTGATGAGCCAGCATCACCACTCGACCCACTTATGCGCGACAAACTCAATCAGATGATTGGCGAGTACATCCACGAAGGAGCAGGAGAAAAGAGCGTTTTCTTCTCTACCCACAACATCTCTGATATGGAAAGTATCACAGATTACGCTATCATCATGGAGCATGGAACTATCGTAGAGGAAGGCTTTGTCGAAGACCTGAAAGAAAAATATATCCTCATAAAAGGTGACGCAAATGATGCAGAAGCTGCAGGAAAAGTTCTTTATTCCATGACAAAAAATCCATATGGATTCGAAGGAATCTGCCTTGCCGAAGATCTTGATAAACTTGCAGGAATGAATGTTTCAAAGGAAATTCCATCATTATACCAGATTAGTGTTGCCGTTATGAGAAACAACACATTAATTAAGATGAGATAGCGAGGTGTCACATGACAATTTATAAAGATTACAACTGCATGGTAAATAAAACTTACCGAATAATTTTTAACCTGATTATTCCAATTGCACTCGGTATTATTTCATCAGTGATTACTTTCATTACGCAATCAGAAATGTTTTACTTATTTTTCTTTTTGATGTTAATTTTAACTGTAGACGCTGATTATTTTGGAATCGGATGCATTTGCAAAAAGGACTCATTCGGCATGGAATATGTCAAGACTTCATTCAGGGGAAAAAATGTTATAAAACATACCTTTTTACTTGATATGTGCTTTGGAATAGTAAGAAATCTATTATTCTTTTTAGCAAGCCTGATTTATATGATTGATAGATACAGCAATATATCAATTATTGTAATAAGTTTTTTACTCATAAATATTATCTATATTCTGTCATTAAATATAACAAGATATTTTGATTCATTTATACTAATACAGTTTATTGCAATGATTTTTGAAGCACTATTTATTGCAAGCGCACTTGTTCTATATATTTTGAATTTGGGAAAATGGAGAACATTAGGCTTGTTATGCGGACTGCTACTTGCTTCATTTATGGTAACTTATTTTCATATGATTTTAAAGCTCAAAGCTTCTTATAAAGACAATTAGGAGGATTATTATGTTAAAAGATATTATCCTGGGATTTAAACTTGTAAAATATGGATATAAACTTAAAGAAAATATTTTTATGCTTGTGATTTTTACTGCAATCGGGCTTTTTGTTGAAATTCAATCAAAAGGAACAAGCATCATTGGCGGGCTCTATTTCATGCTTGTCGGTATGTTTGCTTATCAGCTGATTATGTCCGTTGATGTCTCTGAATACATTCAGACCTCTGCTATGAAAAGAAAACTCCAGCTTACTATTCCGGTTATTACCAGTACCGCTTTGTACCTGTTTATTTTTACTTTCATCATAATTGAGAAATGTATTTTGATAAATATGTATCCGGAAAATCAGAAAATGCTTATTATGTCACTTGTTCAGCTTGAGCTATTTATGCTTATAGTTTTTGCATTCTCTAGTATCTGCTATAAATATTTTCTTTTGGGATTTTTATTATTCATTGTTTTAGATTTTGCCGTAATAATTATTTCTTCGTTTTTATTTAATACACCTTTTGCATCAACAGTCTTAAGTATTCCCTTTGGAGTATTTGCTGTTACAGGCTATTTGGTAATTTTTATCGGTGCTGTACTTGAATATATTATCGGAGCAAAGCTCTACAATAAACCTTTATCACAGTTTGCATTTAAAGGACTATTAAAGGACTAATAGCATTTTCAAAAAGTTCCCGAGAACGGACTATCAATCCACTCTCGGGAACTTTTTTAATAAAGTTTACACCTCTCTGAGAGCAATCTGGTATGCCTCATATTCAATCTTAGGTGTAGGAAGTGGCAATCCAACTTCCATCAAACCAGCACCCGAATACTTATTTCCAGTCGCCTCATCAACATAAACCGCGTCACTCTTAAGTCCCTTAAGTCTTACATAAGTAACCGCAATATTACCCTCAATCTCAAGTCTTACAGCATTGAAAAGCGCCTGCTTTTTATCCTTAGATACAAACAACCATGCTGAGCAGTCGTCACTAAATGGGTCTGAAAGTCTGTAATAATCCCCCTGGCAAATCAGCATCTCATACTTCTTGTATGTCTTAATCTGCTCTCTAATAATTGCTCTCTCTTCCTCATCCAAAAGAGCCGGATTCATCTCATATCCAAATGTCCCTGCCATAGCAGTTACACCTCTTGTGTTAAGACTTGTAATTCTTCCAGTCTGATGATTTGGAACAGCCGAAACATGTGAACCTACCACAGAAATAGGATAGAAGAACGAAGTACCATACTGAATTCTTGTTCTGTTTATAGCATCTGTATTATCACTGCACCAAATCTGTGGTGTGTAATACATCATTCCAGCGTCAAATCTTCCGCCGCCGCCGCTGCATCCCTCAATTAAGATATCCGGATATTTTGATGTAAGTCTCTCAAGGAAATCATATACTCCAATAACATAATCATAAGTAATGTTTCCAGCCGATACATCTGCCATGCTACGGTTCATATCCCACTTAACATACTCAATATTTCCCTGGTCTAGCATTGCGCAAATCTGGTCAAAAATATGATCTCTTACTTCTTTTCTTGAAAAATCGAGAAGTAACTGATAACGAGATCTGATTGGATCTCTATTCTCAATTTTGATTGCCCAATCCGGATGTGCTCTGTACAAATCACTATCCTCATTTACCATCTCAGGCTCAATCCAGATACCAAACTTAACGCCTAAGGCGTTTATTTTTTCAATTAACTCTGATAATGTACATCCAAGCTTCTCTTCATTTACATACCAGTCTCCAAGTGATGAATAATCGTCATTTCTCTTTCCAAACCAGCCATCATCCATAACAACCATATCAATTCCAAGATCAGCCGCTTCCTTAGCAAGATTTACAATTGTATCTCCGTTAAAATCAAAATATGCAGCCTCCCAGCTATTAATGAGAACCGGTCTTGTCGCATTTACATATTTTCCTTTGCATACATGATTTCTGATACATGAATGATAATTGTGCGAAAGCTCTGCAAGTCCTTTTGCAGAATAAGTCATAATTACTTCCGGTACTGTAAACTCTTCTCCTGCGTCAAGTGGATATGAAAACCAGTCTGTACCCAATCCCATAAGAGCTCTTGTCTGATTTATCTGGTCTTTTTCCACCTCGCAAAGGAAGTTACCGCTATATGCAAAAAGCATTCCATAGCATCTTCCGGCATCCTCTGTTGTATTCTTATCTGCCAAAACAAGTGCCGGATTATAATGATGGCTTGATGTTCCTCTTCTACTTCCAAAACATGCAGTTCCATGGCTTACCTTTGCACGCTCAACATTTCTCTCCATAGCATGCTTTCCGTAGAATTTAATATAATCAAAATCGCCTGCTACAAAATCAAGACATGCAGCTGCAGCCTTCTCAATATGAACTGTATTCTCGCCTTTATTCTTAATAATTACACTTCTTGTGACAATATCTTCATCCGCAAGAACACCATATAATAAGCAAACTTCAATATTGCTGATACTGTCTTCCATAACAATCTTTAATGTATCAGCCTCATTCTCCGCTGCCCATACTGCTGGAAGCCCCTTTAAGCTATATTTTCCTTTTTCAATTTCATAGCTTACAAACTTCAAATTAACACAGTGTGTTCCATCACTGTTCTTGATATCAAGTGCATAATTTCTGTAATCACCAGTTCCAAGTGTTGGATATTCCTGTGGCAATGTATCTAATGAATATGTTCTTTCTTTTCCAGCCACATAAGGATTTCCAGAAAATCCTCTGTCTGCCCCAATTAAAGAATAATCCATATCACCCTTATTGAGCGAACCATAATATAAATGCAACAAATATCCATATTTGTCTACCATCATCTGATATGTAGTGTTCTTTGCATGCAAACTAAATATCTTTTTGTCTTCATTATAAATTATTGGCATGTTTCTTCTCCTTTTCTTGTATTGACCCCGTTTTTTGTAATCTTCCTATTCCAAATTTCATTTTGATAATTTGATTATAACATACCAATATGTCTACAAAAATAGCCGCTTTTTTCCTCATTTATACCCAAATGCTATTTTTTATGATATACTATATTATAATGTCGCATTAAGGTATATTTGACCATGTCAAAAATGCCAGAGCGTTCTTGAATTAAAAGGAGTTTCATATGTACAACCACTTGTTTAACATATTTCCAAATGAAAATTTTATCGATTTAGGAATGTATCAGTATGGGTATGAGAAATGTGAACCAGGCCATTCTTTTGGTCCGCTTGCCAGAAACCATTACCTCTTTCACTACATAATTTCGGGAACAGGCACCTTGATTGCAGATAACGCTAAAGGCGAGGCTGTCAATTATTCTATCAAAAGTGGTCAGGGCTTTTTAATTTTCCCGGGACAGATAACGACATATTACTCTGATTCACAGCTGCCTTGGGAATATGTGTGGATTGAATTTGATGGTCTTCGTGTTAAGCAGGCACTTGATTTTACTGAGCTTTCCGTCGATTCACCTGTTTATCACCCACACTCTAAGGATTTAAGAGAAAAATTACAGGATGAAATGCTTTATATAGCACATCATTCATCAGAATCATCATTCCATCTTATAGGTCATCTTTATCTATTTTTTGATTACCTTACACAGTCGACACAGTCAACAAAGCTGGTTAAAAGCAGTAAGATGAGTGATTACTATATAAAAGAAGCCTTAAACTATATAGAACAGAATTTTCAGAACAATATTTCCATTGAAGAAATCGCAGCTGTATGTGGAATTAACCGCAGCTACTTAGGAAAAATTTTTCGTAATTCCATCGGCAAATCCCCTCAGGAATTTCTGATGAATTACCGCATGATAAAAGCTACCGAATTATTGAAGCTGACTTCCTTATCCATTGGTGAAATAGGATGTGCTGTAGGATATGAAAATCAGCTTCATTTTTCCCGCGCTTTCAAAACTATATATGGAGTATCTCCCAGAGAATGGAGAAACCAACAAAAAAACACTTCCTAGAAATACTTCTGGGAAGTGCTAATTTAACTCCGACATTTTTTCGATAAATTCGCCTATGATTGGAATGTACTGTTCACGCACTTTTTTGTAATAGCACAATCGGTCAAATTCGTCTGTGTAATCAGCCTCATAATCTAAACCTATTTGTTTCCATGCAGACTTATTTGTGATTAACTCATGCTTAATTGCTTTTCTGATTACATAGCGAAAAGAATTCGTATATCGGCACTCGATTTTATTTTTATTAAAATACTCAATCATACAACTAAGAGCTAGCTTCACGGTAAGTTCATGTCGGTCAATAACTTCATTGCGTATATTATTGGTTATATTCTGGCAAACTTCAAGCTCTGTTGTATAGTCGTAATATACTCTCTTTAACTGTTCAAATTCTTCCATGATTAACCCCTGTATTTACAAATCTTCTCAAAATGAGTCTATCACATTTTCACATCAATATGCAACCATCATAATTGTCTCAATAAAAAAGACACTCTCTAGATTTTCTAGAAAGTGCCTTGATTATACCGGATATTAATCCTGTACGTATGGCATAAGAGCTACGTGACGTGCTCTCTTGATTGCTACAGTAAGAGCTCTCTGGTGCTTTGCACAGTTTCCTGTGATACGACGAGGAAGAATCTTTCCTCTCTCAGAGATATATCTCTTTAACTTGTTTGTATCCTTGTAATCGATAACATTGTCCTTACCGCAGAATACACAAACCTTTTTTCTTCTACGCATTGGTCTTCTCTTCATTGAAGAACCTTCAGCTGATTTATTGAAAGCCATGTTGTTACCTCCTTAAGAATTTGCCACTATCTGGCACTTTAGTTAAATGGTAATTCTTCGTCGATTCCGTCTGGAATATTCATGAAACCATCTCCAGCAGCCTGGCTAGGTGATGGTCTGTCAGATGGAACGAATCCACCTACATTGCCTGCGCTTGCATTCTTGCTCTCAGCAAACTCAATATTCTCAACTACAACATCTGTTGTATAAACTCTCTGTCCCTCGCGCTCGTAGCTTCCTGTCTGAATTCTTCCTTCGATAAGGAACTTTGTTCCCTTGCGTCCAAAACGCTCAAGGAAGTCTGCCTGATTTCTAAATGCTACACAATTGATGAAATCAGCTGTCTGCTGTCCATCAGCCTGGTCCTTACGTGCTCTACGATCTACAGCAAGTGTAAATCTTGCGATTGGCATTGAATTCTCGCCCTGAGAATATCTAACCTCTGCATCGCGAGTCAATCTACCCATTAAAATTACCTTATTCATATATACGATCTCCTGTTATCTAACTATGCCTCGTCTTTTCTAACGCATAAGAAACGAAGAACATTATCCATGATACGAACGTCCTGCTCAACTAATGCTGGAACATTAGCAGCTGCTTCGAACTGGATGAAGTAGTAGAATCCTTCAGTCATATGCTGAATCTCATATGCAAGCTTCTTCTTGCCCTGATCCTCAACTTCTGTTACAGTACCGCCGGCACGTGTGATGTACTCCTTTGCCTTCTCTACAGTAGCTGTTCTAACATCATCTTCGATCTTTGCACTAACAACGAATGCTAATTCATATTTGTTCATGCTTATTTACCTCCTTTTGGTCTCTGGTCCATGGACTGTGCCATGAACAAGGAATTTATTTACCACGAGTGTAAATTTTATCATGTTTTTAGCCTATTTGCAAGTGCTTTTGCAATTTTTCTCAACTAATTTTCGTGGTACCATAATCAGGTGTCCACAGCCCATGCATTTTAATCGAAAATCTGCGCCTACCCTTAGAATTTCCCATTCGTAGCTTCCACATGGATGTGGTTTTTTTAATTTAATTACATCTCCAACTTCAAACTTGTCCATATCTATCCTCTGCCTTAATTTATATCTTTTAATATTATTTTTTATAATCCGCCAAAGGCTTTTATCTCCGTTTGAGATTGAAACTCCTCACTGAGACAAATTTCATCTATACTCATTACTTATAGAAATGAGAATCTACTCCAACTAGAGATAAGCCTTAAATTTCAATTCTTGAAAAAACATTGCCAAGGCCGTCCTGGATTAACAAATCAGCGCGCGAATCCATTGGCGTAGTCGACTTATTTATCAGCACAAGCTTATTACCTCTATAATAATCGATAAGCCCTGCTGCCGGATATACCGCAAGAGAAGTTCCTCCAATAATAAGCACTTCTGCCTTACTTATACATCTTATCGCATCTTCTATGGTCTGCTGATTAAGCCCCTCTTCATACAAAACCACATCAGGCTTTACAGGGCCTCCACAATCAGGACATTTTGGAACGCCCTGGCTATGAAGAATATCTTCCGCACTCATAAATCCAAGGCATCTCTCACAATAATTTCTAAGCACACTTCCATGTAATTCCATTACATTTTTGCTTCCTGCCTTCTGGTGAAGACCGTCGATATTTTGTGTTACAACACCCTTTAACTTTCCTGCTGCCTCTAACTCAGCAAGCTTTATATGGGTTATATTTGGCTCTGCGTCTAAGCAAAGCATTTTATCCCTGTAAAAACGGTAAAACTCTTCCGGTTTTCTCCGGTAAAAGCTATGACTTAATATTGTCTCCGGAGGATAATCGTATTTCTGATTATACAATCCATCCACGCTTCTAAAATCCGGTATACCACTTTCAGTCGACACGCCGGCTCCACCGAAAAATACTATGTTATCTGATTCTTTTACCCATTCTAAAAATGTCTCTACCGCACCCATCTCTTTACCTTCCTCCTTTAACAATTCACAAGCTTTTTTAATAAGTTTAGCATATTTGTTCTAAATTTTACAGTAACTTCATACCCTATTACTATATTTCCTACGTGAGGTCATTATGAAGGTTTTTAGACGTTTTAAAATTATCGCTTTTGTAATTACACTGGTGCTGATTACGGGATGCGGTAGCAATCTTTCCTGCGAGAATACACAGGATAGCAATAATTTTAATAAATTTCTCAATGATATCTTTGTGGAAGATATGTCGCAAAATGGGCTCGATTGTCATTACATGGTTACAAATCCTGATGCATATGGAATTTCTGTGGACATTCCCTGCCTTGGTGACTTGTCCCGTAATGCAAGGTCTCAATCCAAAACTCTTTTGAAAAACAGACAAAAACAGCTTCATTCCTTTGACTATTCCAGGCTTTCTAAAGCTGACCAGCTTGATTATGATATTCTTGATAACTGGTTAGACACCCGCATTGCGCTTTGTGATTTTGATCTTTACTATGAACCGCTTTCGCCGTCTAATGGGCTTCAGTCAGAGCTTCCTATGCTTTTTTGTGAATATAAATTTCGTAAGACTTCTGATGTAGAGGAATACCTTTCTTTACTGACACAAATGGAAGCTTATTTTGACGGTTTGATTGAATTTGAATCTGATAAGGCGGACAATGGGCTTTTTATGCCGAATTTTGTTTGTGAAAAAGTTGTTGGACAATGCAGGGATTATGCCTCTGATGGACTTACCATACTGCTTATTGATTCTTTTGACAACAAGCTTATTGAAGGTATAGCAAATGGCAGTCTGGAACTTGATAAGGAACAGATGAAAACATATATTAAGGAAAATCGTGCAATTATTTCTGAGCATGTTATTCCTGCTTATTCAAAACTTGCTGATTCTCTTTCAGAAATTTCTAATTCTATATACAAGGATTCTTCCTCTTCGGATTCAACACAGGCTTCTTTTGGTTTGTGCCACCTTCCAAAGGGCAGCAAATACTATGAACTCCTGGTTTATGCCTCTACCGGCTGCTCAGATTCTATTGATAATATTGACAAACGCATTAGCGATAGCAGAATTAGTGCTCTTTCTAATTGCCGAAAGCTGCTCCTAAATGACAATGAGCTTATGAAAAAAGCGGATAAAGTTGAACTGCCATATGGTGATAATAAATCTGAAATGCTTGAGGCCTTAAAGAATTGTATAGAAAAAGACTTTCCTGCCATTCCGGATATTACATGTTCAATTGATAATGTTGACCCATATTTGTCGGAAAGTATGGCACCAGCTTTTTACATTACTGCTCCGATTGATGATTATAAGGACAATACTGTTTATATAAACAGTGCAAGTAATTATGACAGCATTCATTTTTTTACAACGCTTGCTCACGAAAGCATTCCCGGTCATCTTTATCAAACTGCCAAATCGTATGATTATGGGATAAAACCATACAGATGCACCCTTGATTTTGGTGGATATGTTGAAGGCTGGGCAACTTATGTTGAACTGTTGTCTTATAACTATGCGGGTCTCGATGATGATGTTTCCAAGCTTCTTATGAATAACCAGATTGCTACACTCAGTTTGTATGCTTCGTCTGATATTGGTGTTAATTATTATGGTTGGGATATGGCTGAGCTTAAGAATTTCTGGAGTCAGTATGGGGTGACAGATGAGCAAGCTCTTAAGGACATTATGACGCTAGTTGTCGCTGACCCGGGGAACTATCTTAAATACTATGTTGGATATCTTGAATTTGATGAACTGAAAAAAGAAGCTATTGATTTGCAGAAAGAGAATTTTGACTTAAAGCTTTTCCATGAAAAGATATTGCGAATTGGTCCTGCACCATTTGACATTGTAAAAAAATATCTAAATGATTACTAGGAAAAGAGCGGATTTTTATGTCCACTCTTTTCTTATTTATTTTTTTACTTTATTTTAAGGATAACTGCCTCATAAGGATTTAATTCTACTGACTTTCCATTTATAGCCTTATCTTTATAGTTACCATATACTACATCATAATTTGATGCAGGAATTTCAACTGTCTGTGCCTGGCCCTGATAGTTACATAATATAAGAAGACTTCCAGCTTCAAACTCTTCATCCATAAATCTTGTGTATGCAACTAAGTTCTTCTGCTCTGGCTTGTATGGATTGAATTTTCCAAATACCATCACTTGGCCTATCTCATCATCTTTTCTCATGGCTAAGAGCTTCTTGTATACATAATATAATGAATCAGGATCGGCAAGTGCAGCCGCTGCATTTACTGTTGTATGCTCCGGTGCTACTGGAAGCCAAGGTTTTCCTGTAGTAAATCCTGCGTTTTCTGATGCATCCCATGATACCGGATAACGAGCATTATCCCTGCTTCTTCTCTGAACACATTTTAGTGCCTCTTCCTTGCTAAAGCCGTGCTCTAAAGCAATATCATACTCTCCCTTACTTGATACATCATCGTACATATCAATTGACTCGAATGGGAAGTTTCTCATTCCAAATTCCTGTCCCTGATATATAACTGGAGTTCCTCTTCTGCACATGCTCATCACTGCAAGCATTGATGCTCCGTAGAAATTTTGTCCATCTTCTGGAAGGAGATGATCAATTATTCTTGGAGAATCATGATTTTCTAATACATTTACAATCCATCCCTCTGGTTGAATCTGCATCTGTGTATGGAAAAGCTTCTCCTTTAATTCTTCTACCTCCCATTTTCTTGCCTGACAGAAGAATCCATTTGAACCCTCATAATGTGTATCAAGAATTAGTGGATCAAAGTCAAATATCATTGAAAAATGTCCATCTTCAATCCCTATGAAATCAAATAATCTCTCATCAGGTACACCTGCTGTCTCTCCTGCTGTAAGGCATTCATTTCCGTATGTTTTTTCTTTCATCTCGTGAAGGAAGTCGTCAATTCCTGGTCTGCAAAGACTTCCGTGAGATACTGATACCATTCCATCTTCGGAATCTGCTGGATATGATGGAAGTCCCTCTTCCTTCTTTATATAAGTAATTGCATCTAGTCTGAATCCGGCTACACCTTTATCTAACCAATAATTAATCATATCGTAGATTTCGGCTCTAAGCTTAGGATTTTCCCAATTCAAATCAGGCTGTCCCGGATCAAACAGGTGTAAATAATAATAATCTGTTCCTTCAATTTTATCCCATGCCGGGCCTCTGAAAATTGATCTCCAGTTATTTGGTGCCTTTCCATCTACACCCTTTCTAATATAGAAATATTGTCCATACTCACCTTCTGGATCAGCCTTTGCTTTTTGAAACCATTCATGTTCTATCGAGCAATGATTAACAACCAAATCCATGATTATCTTTATATCTCGCTTTTTTGCCTCTGCTAAAAGCTCATCCATATCTTCATTTGTTCCAAAAATTGGATCAATCGTGTAATAATCTGATATATCGTATCCATTATCACACATTGGGGATTTATTGATTGGACTTAACCATATAACCTCAACACCCAAATCCTTTAGATAATCTAACCTGGTGATTATTCCCTTTAAATCACCCATTCCATCTCCATTACCGTCCTGAAAACTCCTCGGATAAATCTGGTAGATATTTGTTGATTGCCACCAATATTTGCTCATTTTTAACCCTCCATTTCAAAAATTCTCCAACTAGAGATAAAATATGCGAAGGATAAATACCCTTCGCATATTGATATAAAAATATTTTTTTACCTTATTATTTAACAGCTCCGTCAGCAACACCCTTGATAATATACTTCTGTAAGAAGATGTAAAGGATGATGATTGGAATGATTGTAACAAATACAGCAGGGAATATTAACTGCCATGGATTTCCGTACTGACCAGATGTAAGCTTTGCAAAATAAAGCTCAAGTGTTAATGTCTTAACTCCATCACTATTTCCAATTACAAGGAATGGAAGGAGGTAATCGTTCCAAATCCACATTGCGTTAAGTACGATAACTGTTACTGTTGTTCCCTTTACAAGTGGGAATACTACCTGGAAGAACATCTGGAATGTTCTTGCTCCATCAAGTACGGCAGCTTCTTCCAATGACTTTGGTACACTCTTCATAAATCCATGATATAAGAAGATTGACATACTAAGTCCGAATCCTCCATACATGAGGATAAGTCCAGGAATATTCTTTAAGTTAAATGTATCGAACTCTGAAATAAGAGGATACATAACTGACTGGAAAGGAATTAACATTGATGCTGTGAAAGCATAAAATATTAATGTTGATGCTTTACTCTTAACACGAATCATTGCCCATGCACAAAGTGAAGATGTTACTACAATAAGTGCAACTGAGATAAATGTAATTAAGAATGTGATAACAATTGATGTTCCAAAGTTAATTTCTTTTACTGCGTTTAAAATATACTCTAATGTCCACTTACTTGGTAAAGCAACTGGGTTTCCTACTATTTCTGAGTTAGACTTAAATGAGTTAACAAGTAAGAATAACAGTGGAGCTATTGTGTAAATTGCAAGGAGAATAAGCACGATCCATACTATAACCTCTCCGAGTTTGTGTCTTGCATGCATTGACATTACATCTCCACCTCCTTCTTCTTTGTGATGCTAACCTGTACAAGAGTTACGCAAGCGATAAGGATGAAGAAGATAACTGCTTCAGCCTGTGCTAAACCGTAATCTGGTGGTACTGTCTCTTTTACTGTTCTTAAAATCTGAAGAGCAAGCATTCTTGTATCAAACTTACCATCTGTTAAGGCGATATTCTGATCCTGTAACTTGAAGCAGTTAGCAAGTGTCATAAAGAATACTACTGTAAATGATGGCATTAACATTGGTACTGTAATGCGGAAGAACTTCTGAATCTTTGTTGCTCCATCGATTGAAGCTGCTTCCATAAGCTCTGTTGGAATATTGTTAAGACCAGATGTATAGATAATCATCATGTATCCAGCCATCTGCCATGTTACTAACATTGTTAAGGCGAAAAGTGCCTTTGTATTATCCTGTGTCATGTTACATAACGCAGGAATTGATAAAAATCCAGTTTCTCCGAAGAGAATCTTAGAAAAAATGATTTCGAAAATAAATGCCCAAATATATCCAAGTGCAAGTCCACCAAGAAGATTTGGTAAGAAATAAACTGTTCTGAAAATTCCACTTCCACGTGGGATAGCGTTTGCTAAAAGTGCCATAGCAAGTGACACAACATTAATTACAATTACAGCTACTACTGTAAATTTAACTGTATAGATAAAAGCGTTGATGAAGTTTTTAGTTTTAAATGCAGCCACATAGTTATCAAATCCTACAAATGCCTGCCAAAAATGATCTGCACCGGCAAAATATGTGCCTCTCCATGCAGTAAATGAATATGTAACACCCAATAAAAATGGTACAAAAATTACAAATATGAATAATAATACTGCAGGCGCAACGAGTGGCCAAAAGCGTTTTTTATAATACTTATCCACGGTAGCCTCCTTATATTGTTTAGATGAAATAGTGCCACATTTTAAATGTGGCACTATATTCAATCATTATTTCATGTCAAATATGACTAAATCTTAAAGTCCCTTCTTCTCTTTCCATGAAGAAATTACATACTTAGCGATATCTTCGTAAGCGTTTGCATCCCACTCCTCTTTGTTGAGGTAGTTCTCAAGGATGTACTTACCAACTACATCACCTGTCCACTGCTGTGGGCATCCAGCGTATGCGTTTGTAATTGTGTTTCCAGCTGCTACGTACTCGATAAGAGAATCGCCAAGGCTATATCCTGCAGATGTTGTTGCTGGATCAGCATTGTATGGTACGAATGCCATGTCTTCGATTACGAACTTCTGTCCTGTCTCAGATGTGTTGAGCCAGTATAAGAATTCCTCAGCCTTATCTAACTGATATTTGTCACACTTCTTGTTTAATACATAGTAGTTAGGTACGAATACTGAGATTGACTGGTTCATGTAATCAGCTGTAAGTCCTGACTGGATATCAGAATCCTTAAGTGGTGTCTTAATTGGAAGGAATGTGATTGTATCTGCGATATTATCATTTCCTGTTCCTGCTGTATGTAAGTCTTTGATGTTTGTGTATGCCCAGTTACCCTGCTTTAAGAAGAGAGCCTTACCATCTGAGAAGTTCTGTACTGATGCATCATATCCACCTGTTGTATCTCCAATTGCATCTGCTCCTCTTGGGATTACTGCGTTAGAAGACTTAAGATCGATAACCTGTGCATATGCCTCGAAAATCTTCTCTGCTGCATCAAGCTGATCAGCTGTAGCTTCTGAAACTGCTGCTGCATCCTTGAATGCTGCATCGATAAATACGTTGATTAAGTGATCTCCGTATGTCCATGGCTGAGATCCAGCCATTGAGAATACTCCCTCAAGACCATTTGCTAATCCGTCCTTAGCAACCATCTCAAAGCTCTGTCCACTAAGTGTTACACTAGCTGTTGTGCCGTCCTTGATGTAAGCTGTTGTAGCTTCTACCATAGCCTCGAACTCATCGTATGTAGCTGTCTTGTATGCTTCAATCCAAGCATCTACATTGTCTGCACCGTAGATTGCTGCAAGCATTTCCTTATCTACGATATATCCGTATCCCTCGATGTTGAATGGGATTCCGTAAGATCCGTTAGCATCTGAAAGCTTAAGGTTCTCTGGGATTTCTTCTACTAACTTCTTGAAGTTAGCGTTCTCAGCATCTGCAAGATCCATTGCATATCCACCCTCTGTGAACTCAACTAATGCTACTGGGTTCATACAGCAGAAGATTGTTGGTGCATTCTTAGATGCAAGCTCTGTTCTTAACATTTCTGATGAATCTGTACCAGATCCTAAAGAGAATAACTTAACTGTAAGTCCTGTCTCCTCTTCGTATGCATCTACACAAGCCTGCATAGCGTCTGCGTTCTCACCCTTTGTGTTGAAGATGTAGAAATCGTAATCATCAGATCCCTTTCCACCTTTCTGTGTTGAATCTCCTGATCCGCCACATCCAACTACTGTTCCTGCTACCATAGCAGCAACAAGAATACTTGAAATAAGTTTCTTTTTCATATTGTACCTCCCTATGTACATCTTTATTTGATGAGACTATGTTATCGTTAAATTGACCATATGTCAATCGTTATCATATGACTTTTATATGCCAAAATGACATTTTGTTGCAATTTTACAAAAACAATATTCACTTTTTGTTCACATTTTCTTCATATACTACTAAAGTTTTCGAAAATTTACTCTTTTTCAAATTCGTCATTTTAACGACCTTAACTCAATATCATCTCACCATTAACATAAAGAGGTCTGTTTTTGTCTTCATCGTATAGAACTAAGGTACCCTTTTCTTTTAATTCCACCTGGATTTTATCATCACTTACTTTGAAGTTTTTTATATTATGTGACGATAAATAGTGTTCTTTTGTTCCAAAAATTGCGACACCATTTTCAATTTTTGCGATTTGATACCATATATATCCTTTTTTGTCTAAGTTTATTTTGTGTTTTGTCTGGGCATCTGTTACAAATATCTCCTGTGTTTTTGGACAATATACTGCGTATCTTTCATTTTTTGTATCTTGCGTTGCTTTATCTTCTATGTCTTTGTTATCCTGCCCGTCCTGGTTTTGCATAAAACTGTCCTCTACGCTAAATTCTACCTGGGTTTCTTCATCACCGAATGCATAGATGGCAAGATAGTTTACATTATTGCAGGTGTTTTTTATTTTTATGTATCCTTGTTTTAATGGGTCTGCAAATATGCAATCTTCTGTTGGTACTGCTGCCTGATTTGCCCGTAATATTGTTCCATCCTTGTAGCACAGCGGTTTTATTACATCTGCATCACTTTCTCCAACCTTATCACTTACATATACCGGTCCTCCACTTAATGCTCTAAGTAATGCATGTTTTTGTGCATCTTCGTGGTTGCTCCAGAACATATCCCAGTCACCATAATATATTGCATTATGGTATAGACTGTTATATACATTTTGAAGCATATGCTCTTCAAAGCCATTCTCCCTAAGTGGTACAAAATCGTCACTGTTTCTTGAAATTGCTGATTGTGGACGTGCCAAGACATTTTCCATTGCCATTCCCATGCAGTTTATCAGATTGCCATCCATGTTTTCCATTGCTGATTTATCTAAGGCTTTGTGTAGTTCTCTGGCACTTTTTCCTATTGGACTATTTGCCCGGTACTGGTTTCTTAGTGAACTTTGGGAATCTACTTTTATAAAGCTTATATCCTGATTTTTCAGGTATTTATGCCATTTTGAATAAATTCCATGTGCTGCGTCTTCTTTTGGTTTTGGCAATATTCTTCCCTGGACTGTCTTTATCACATTATTCTTGTTTTCTTCATATAATGATGAATCTGCGTCTACTCCGCCCCAGTAACCACTAAATGCATGCCATACTCCAATGTCATCTGCATTGCTGATTTCTTTCATTTTCCTTACACATTCCTTTAAGCCATTCGGGAATTTTGTTTTGTCGGCGTCGTATCCTCTTAAGCATTGATTTATGGTGTCAAGCCATCCATCGTCTATAAGCATCCAGCCAAATGGAATTGATTTTTCTTTTATTTCCTTTGATTTTGCTATTAGTCCCTCTTCTGATACATCCTGATAGAAGGCGTCCCAACTGCACCATCCTATTTTTTCAAATATTTCTGGGTATTTTCTTTCTGCTTTTGTTGGAATATTTTGTAGCCTGCAGGCTTCTTCCATACACTTTTTTATGCAGCGGTATGGGTCTTTCTCTGTGACCTTTATCATTGAAAGTTCAAAGACATTTGTGTAGCCTGCTGCATCTGCAGTTAATATCAGTTTTACTTCATTTGCTTTTTCTGATGCTGCAAATCTTGTTGAAAAGTTTTCTCCTGGCATGGCAAGAAGACAGGAATATCCATCTTTTCCTTCATATAATAAGATACAGGTGTTATCTCTTACCTGTGTCATGTCGGATATGAAGCCTGGCCTTGTCCACCAGTCATTAAAATAGTAAAAAGAGAGAATATTTTTTGGAGTTTCTTCTATATCTATTACTACTTCAATTGGATCAATTTCCTGGAGTGTTATCCATTGATGAAATGGCATCCACTTTGTTGAAAAATTTACTCTTACCTGGCTATGATTTTCTTTTTCTTCTATAGTTACTGTACTTTCTTTTATTATGTTTGCTTCCTGTGGCCAATGTTCGTTATTCCATTTTATTTCCTCTCCTGCTTTTGGACATTCTATTACTGTTCCATTATTAAAATATAATTTTGTTGTCTTCTCCTTCATTTTTTCCACCCTTTTTCATTATTATTTAGTATTTTGTATTGTTATAATGTGACTATAGCACTAGTACTATTATTGTGCAACTGGATAATTTTGGGGGCATTTTTCATGGTTTATCATTTTTCTAAGGACAAAGATTATCAGTGGTTTGCGGAGTGGCCATAACGAAATTGGAATTTGGGAAAGATAATTTCACCTATTTATGCAAATAAGCTCAGAATTAGAAGTTATTTTAATTTATTTGAGTTCTTTCTTCTGAGCTTATATTTTTTCCTGTTATTTTTTTTAATTTTATTGTGGCATTTTCATTTCATTGCAAATCTGCTCAAATTCATCATTACTGAATTCTTTATGACCCCACTCAATTACGTTTGCGTTATCATCATCTTTATATCTTGGAATAAGATGCATATGGAAATGGAATACTGTCTGACCGGCAACTTCTCCATTATTTTGAATGATATTGTAACCATCACACTTTAATGTTTCTGTCTCTTTTACAATTATCTTCTTGGCAAGCTTAATTGTCTTGGCAAGAACTTCCTCATCTATTTCATAGATATTTGAGTAATGCTCTTTTGGTAAAATTAATGCATGTCCTTTTGTTGCTGGGCTTGCATCTAAAATTACATTAAAGTCATCGTCCTCATAGATTGAGTTTGTTGGAATGTCTCCATTAGCAAGTTTACAGAAAATACAATCGTCTTTACGCATTTTTTAATCCTCCTAATTTATAAATGGGAATATCTGGTCTAAAGTTCTTAATGTCTTAAAGTTACCTTTTGCTGTCATCTCACCTGTCATGAAAGCTCTCTGGAATGTTAATCTTCCGTCTACAATTGACTGCATTATTTCTACCGAAAGCTTCGCATATACATCAATATTTTCTTCCTCTCCATATTCGATTACTAGTTCATCCTGGTCTACTTTAATCAAAAGTGGTTTCTTTATTCCATCTATTACAATTGCATAATTTGCTTTAAAATCATACTGCGGTACAAAATGAGCCTCAAGTTCTTTGATAAAAGGCTTATCTTCGTTTTCTTTCTGCTCACCTAACATATCCCTGAACATTGTGGCAAGTTCTTCGATGTCTTCTTTCTGCTTCTTCACATATGAGTCATCTGAAACATATTTTGACAGCTGCTCGCTTTCTTGTGGAGTCAGGTCAAGCTGCTGGGTTCTTAATACACTCTGCTTAACTGCCTGATTACTTGTAGGTAAGCTCTTCATTTTCTGAGAAATTGTTCTATATAAATTCTCTGCCTTCTTTTCAATTATTAAATTGTACTCACTGTTCATCTGGAATGTTACAAGGTCTTCAACATAACCGCAAAGTCCTGCGCATGGAAGTCCTCCGAGAATTTCCCAGGCATTTGCTAGTGTAAGTTCACCTTCGCGTTCTCCATATGTAGTTGACATTACTATTGGCTGCATGTATGTGTTGCTAATTTTCTCTTTATCTCCATAAAGCCAGCAGGAGTCAAGAAACTGCTGCATGTATCCACCTATGCCCAGCCACTCAACTGTAGTTGCAAGAATTATTCCATCTGCATCTTTTATCGTCTGTGGTAGTGTAGCAATTTCATTCTTATATTCAAAAATATTGAAACGCTCTACTTTTACCCTAAGCTCTTTTAGAACTTCTTCCATTTTCCCAATTACATATAATGTTGGATCATCAAGAAGCCCGCGTCCACCATAGTAAATATTAATCTTCATATTCGGTTCTCCTATAGTTAATCGTTAATATCAGTATATTGATTTTTATCTGTAAAATCAATATTTTTAGGCTTTCTGTATATGAGTATACAAATAATAAATCCGCTAATAAGACCTCCGATATGTCCCCAGTTATCTGTACCTTCTGTAGTTATACCGAGATATACTATAAGGATTATCATAAATAATACACCTTTTTTTGTTAAGGTCTTATATCTTCCATTATTCTTAATTACTACCCACAATAATCCTGCTACGATTCCAAAAATTGCTCCGGATGCTCCCGCTGAAACTGCGTATTGTCCGCTTTTTATCATCATTACATATGATAATAAACTTCCACCAATACCTGAAATAATATACAAAATAAAAAATTTTACATGCCCTATTGCTTCTTCCAAAATAGTACCTGAAGCGCCTAGTACGAACATATTATTGAGAATGTGCATGAATCCAAAATGTAAAAATGATGAGGTTAATAACCTGTATATTTCTCCCTTATTAATATTTTCCGGATACATGGCGCCATGTTCTAACATAAATTGCGTGTCTAATGTACTTCCTAGTATTTCACATATTACAAATACTACTATATTTATTATTATGATTGTGCCTGTTATAAATGGTTTGTTTTCTTTTTTCATAAGATTATTATATTACACAAACCGGTATTTTACATCTGCAAATCTTATTGTGTCATTTATTTTCAAAAGCTGTCTTTGTCTGTAGGGAAGTGGATTGTCGTTTACAAATGTTCCGTTTGTAGAATTTAAGTCTTCTATATAATACTCTGAACTTTCCTTACTTATTCTTGCGTGAAAATGACTTACGGTATCTTTATTTATTGCAACATCTACACCTGCTCCTTTTCCAATTTTTATTCCGGAGTTGACCACGGTGATATTTTCAAATGCTTCTCCACCTTCATACAAAAGCATTCCCTGTGGATGGGCATTATAATCTGTTAGACAAATAGTTGGATTTATTACAGGTTCCGGCTCATAAATTGTATCTTCTGGTGATACAATCATTTCTTCCATGTCAACTTCTTTCTTTTTCATCTTACCCAGGATTCCTGACAAATTAAAATCATCTATTACTTCATCTATCATGATTTTTATTCTGTTTTTAAATGATTTTCTTTTTCTCTTTTCACTTTTATCATTGTTATCATTAATTCTTGCAGATTCCTGGTCTTTTTCAATATCAATCAGTGTAACTTCATCCACTACCGGCTCTCTTGTATACTGCTCTTTTGCAGCTTTTTCCCTTGCTTGAGTTATTATATTTCGTATGTCCATTATGCTGTATGAAGAATCTAGGGTTTTCTCGTATATTGAATATGCCGAATGAACTGCCTGTGGGTCGCTATGGTCAATTTTCGTCAGCAAAAACTCCATCAGACTTTGAAACTGTGCAGATATATCCCTGTTTTCCCCAGGATATGCTGTAAAAATGATTTCTCCATTTTGATTTGTGATATATATAAGCTCAGGACTTAACATTAAGCATTGGCTATCAATCATATTATTTTCCATGATTTCTATTTCACTGCATATACTTAAAATAATTTGTTCGATTAACCCGAGTCCGATTGATTTAAATGAACAAATATTTTCTAATGACTGTTTACCTGATATGCAATACCAATATTGTCCCTGATTGTTTATAAAAGTCTTTTCTAATGTAAGAAGTCCTGGTATTTTTCTCTTTAATAATATTTTTTCGTCAAATAATTTGATATTTTTTACAGGAATTTTCATGTAACTTCCTGTCATGTTTCTTTCATAACTTATTTCCATTTTATTCATTTTTTATTACCTCTTGTATCAACTTATATCTGTAAAAATCATCAACCAGCCACATGTCTTCTACGATTTCGTACTCTGTTTGAGAAGTTATTTCCTGATATAATTTTATACCTGCCCTCATTGCTATGGTCATTATAAAAATATATATTGGTATAATTATTGCTGCTTCCACCGTATAACTGCCCTTTAATCTCATATTAATCCTTTCTCAATTATTAAACCGACAAATAAAAAAGGAATAAACGCTAATTCGGTGTTCTTTCCCTTGCGAAAAACAATAAGTAATATTAAGGCAACCACACCTGACATTGTTGTCGCTGCCAAAAGTGATATCAGGATACTTTGGCATGGTACAAATAATCCCAT
Organism: Agathobacter sp.; assembly: GCA_036309425.1. Taxonomy (GTDB): domain Bacteria; phylum Bacillota; class Clostridia; order Lachnospirales; family Lachnospiraceae; genus Roseburia. The sequence goes on along the minus strand of JAXJTU010000097.1, from coordinate 7,098 downwards.
TACCAGTATTGCCAGTCCGTCTCCATACCCTATCGCCTGATTACTTACCTTTCCAATTAATAAAATAAGTGCTCCTGGAACTAAAGCTATTACTACTGTTTGCCATGATGAATGACTTACCACTACTAATAGCGTTCCAATTACTGCTGCTATAGCTGAAATACTAAGAGGCAGCCTTTTGTCTTTAATATCAAAGAGGCTTAGTAGTGCTAAATAAATGATTAAACTGCCTATTTTTATTGCTTCCCACATTTCGAGCATGCTTTTCTTCCTCCTACTTCTGAAAGTTTAACCATATGTACTGTTCTTTTTAAGCTTGAACATGCACAGGTCGTATGATATTTTGTTCCATAGTCTGTAATAAAGTAGATATTATTTGTCGTTTTTTTTGCCGCACAATGAGTGCACGCGCTGTATTTACCTCCATTTTTGTTTCTAGACCCCTTAATTTGCGCTGTTTGGATACCTCTAATGGATAAATCGATATAACTGCATGATGTCGTCATATGATAAACGCTTCCACTTTCTGTATAGTAAACATAGATGTCGGGATTTGATGGAGTACTTGACTTCCCAGTCCATTTTCTACTGCAACTTGTCTGAATTATGCTTATTCCTTTTACATTAAAAAAATCTACCGGGAGCTTGACCCAGTATTTAGCTGTAAGTTTTATATCATCTCCTGATACATCAGAAGACAAAAGCGACACTCCATAGGTTCCACCGCTGACATAATCCTTTATATTTTCATCAGATGATATCTTACTCCGGAAAAAACCTTCTGCAGATAAAAGAAGCATTGCAGATTCATTAACAGAGCTTGCCTCCACAGCGGTCATTCTTCCGGCATAAGTTAATGCGCATTGAACACTTGTCCCTATCTGCAGAACTCTGAAGAAAAATAGAATACTCACAAAAAATGCTGTCACAAGTGGAAATATCACGGCTGCTTCTAGCGTATATGAGCCTTTTTTGAAGGTGCATGATAATATTCCCTTGCATTTATAGAAATGTGTTGTCATTCTTTTTATTGAATTGCACTCTTTGGGAGAGATTTGATTTGAATTTTTTTGATTATCTTTACTACAAGGGAATATAATCATACACCTTCTTTCTTTATCTATTTTATATATGAGTAGTCAGCATTCCGAGATATGTAAAAGTGGTTGTTTGTAATGTCACCAATATTAACAAAACTTGTAAAGACCGTGTAATATGAATAGTTTATTTCGACACTTGCCTGACAGATTAAATTATCCATCTTAAATGCTTCGTATCCTTCTATCTGACGAATTGTTTTTTCCTGAAGATCCATTGCCCTGTAACATTTATTTGTATCTGTGCTAAGTAATAGCAGCATCCCAAGATATCCTCGGTAATTCATTCCTATCTGGGAACTTTTTGCCTTCCCATTTCCTGATAAAAGTGCTGGTATTTCTGACAAATTCGATGTCCAATTAGTATCATTTTTCATGATTGGAATTTTATCTCCTGATAAAAGTGCCCTCAAATCCAAAATACTCTCGCAATATGCCCATCCAGCCATTAATCCATATTCAATAGCCTTGATTACTCCTGGATTTAAAGATACTCCACCAAGTAAAACTGCAAGTGATGATACTTCAGCTTTTTTTGAAGGACTACTCATAAGATAGGCCATATTTGCAGCCTCCCTTAAAAGAAGTAATCTGTTAATTACTGATTTCAGATTATCTTTATCTGAGGATTTTCCTGCAATAATATACTCAATTTCATAAGACAAAGCTGTGTCATTGTGTGAATTTCCATAGAATGACATATTATTAAGCAGGTATTCTTCAAATAAGGCATCATCATACCAGTTACTACTTATTTCCGGGATATTTAGCCCCTCCTGCCTTGATCTTTTTGATACACAATCACTTGTATCAATTGATTTTCCAGATAATTCTTTGTCTTTTAATACTACAGAGAGTATTCCCTTTTTTTGCGTATCCTGCACTGAATTCAACGGGTTTTCTACTTGTTCATCCGAACTATTTGTACTAGTTGTTGTTTTATTATTTTTTGCTCTATTGTTTGAAGGATTGGCCCCTTTTTCTTTATTCTTTATTTTTTGTAATTCTTTTTGCGCATCATTAACCCCATTCTGGTCAACAGAATTTTCTTTGCTTACTGTGCTAATAGTCTGATAGTCATCATATATTAACTTAGCTGTCTCATATCCGATATTCTGCTGCATATATGATGAGATAAGCTTCTTATATACATCACCATTTGAATCTGTTACCAATGTATAACTATTTGGTTTTATTTCATCGATTCCAAGCCTTAGTAAATTTGTCTGGCTAAAAATAATGTTTGAATCAGGAACCACAAAACATTCCTGTGTAAGTTTCCTGATTAAATCCTCTTCATATTTAAAATCTACAATGCCCTCAGAATTGCCTGCATTAATTGCCAGCAGTCTGTAGTTATCCCAAAGTGGCTGGCAATATTCTGCAAACAAGGATTCTACCGTTGAGTCTGCAGTTACTGTTGCTATCTTTTTTAATTCTGCAAATCTTGCAGCTTCAAGAAATGTAAACAGTAACTGAGCTATCAACATAAATGATATTGTCGCAAAAAGTGTAAGGCTTCCTTTTGCCCTTCTTATCACACCTTACCTGCTTCTGTATTAATCTTACTGAAAATTGTATTAACTAATGAAGTTAACTTACTCTTAAAAATGAGTACCAGACTGATAAGTACAACGATAATTAATATCATTTCTACTACTCCAGCCCCTTCTTCGTCCATTAAAAAGTTCTTAAATCCTAACATAATTTCTCCTCTCTATGTTCCAAAACTAACTATTGCGGGTGCAATTACAATTGCTATAACAATTACCATCATTAGCATCAATGGCAAAAGCATTTTTGTTCCGGCTTCCTCACCTAGTTTCCGTGCTAACATTCTTCTATTTTCAAAGGCCTCCTGAGCTTCCTGCTCAAGTGTCTGGCATATTTCCTTATTTCCCTTCTGTAAACTCGAAACCAGTATCCTTGAAAACCTGTGATAACAGCTTAATCCTGTTATTTCTCCAAACTTTTGATATGCTTTTATCTCATTTTCACCATCATTTATTTCTCTCATGGTAATAACCATCTGCTCATAAATTGCTCGCTGTGCCTTGCAATTTTTTGCCCTCTCATCGAGATAACGAGCGGAAATACGGTTCCATGCCTGCTTAACAGACATGCCAGAACCCATTAAAATAGCCATTTTGCTGACTACGTCAGAATAATCTAGTTCCATCTGCGCCTGGATTCTTAGTCTTTCCTTTTTCTCATTTTCCTTCTTTGAAAACACATATAAAACTGCCATAATGACTTCAAGTGCAAATATTTTTAGTGGCAAATGCTGTTTGGGTTGTTTCCAGCTCAATTTTGTTCCTTCAATTTCTTTAGGAAGGGAAAGCACATTTGTTCCACTCCTACTAAGCTGTTTTTCTATCTCTTCATTGACTTTTGAAATTAGTTTTTCAGTACGATTTTTACTTTTGGCATATACAACGAAGCTAAATTCATACAATTCTTTAGTCTCATTACAGCTTAATTCCACCTCTGCACTTACAATTTTGCCTTCATCAGAAAGTTTATCCTTGATTAAATTTCCTTTAGAATCCATGATTTCATAGTCACTAAATACCCATTCAGCATCTACTAATCCTCCGGCATAACTTCCCTTTGGATTTACTTTTTCAGTAACATGATTAAGCTCCTCGCCATTGCTGCAAAAGGACTTATCTATTTCTTTTTTTGCTTTTTCTATAAGCTCTATCGTTTTTTCCTGGCTTAATATTTCTTCCTTTACTGTTACTGTATAATCAATATCATCCATATCATCCGGACTTAAAATAAGCGAAACATCCTGGTCACCTTCTCCTGGCAGCTTTCGATTTAATTTGTATCCATCATCCAAAACCTTATCTGTTTTTTCCATATAAAATGCAAGTACAACAAGTAGTATTCCAAGTAGTACCATTTGCTTTATTTTTTTCTTTTCCATTACACTCCTAAATATTTATATCCAGCATTTTTTCTGCCAGATAAATTACAAAGACATACATTGCCAAACATATGAGCATAAAAATTATGCCAAAGGCATTTCCATACATTACACTCATATATTCACCAGATGCGAATTTGAGGTAGGCCAGCATGCCAATTGGAATTATATTCATAACTCTTTGTTCCATTTTTTTTGAAGCAACTGTAACCTGTATCTCTCTTAATGTCTCAAATTTTTCCCACATCCTGTATGTAGTTGTTTCGATAATTTGTCCAAAATTTCCTCTACTTCGTTTTGCAAATGAAAAGATTTCAGCAAATGTACTTATTTCTTCCACACCTGAACGCTCTGCAAATTTCTCGAGGATATTTTCCACCGGAATATTCATAGCAATAAGTCTGTTCATTTCATCAAGTTCCTTATTCATATATGAATCTTTTCCATATAATAGACAAATTTCTTTTTGAGCTTCTTTCCATGAATTTTCAACAGAATATCCTGCGAGAAGTGCTGTTGATACATTTTTTAATGCCTCCATAAACTGCTGCGTAAGCTCCTGTTTTCTATTCTGTAGCTCTGTAAGTTTTTTCTTTTTGTATAGAATTGCAAATATTAATGGAATGAATACTAATGCAATAAAGCTATCAAAAAATAAATATGATATTGTAACTGCCACTGCAATTGTTTTGGCTATCACAATTAATTTTTCTTTTATTGATAATTTGTAGTCGTTATATTCCATACCTAAACATCCCATATCCCGGCTGAAATCATTTTTTCTGTGGAAATCAGCTGCCCTACCTTTTCAAGCTCACCATTTTTACCCTTTTTATTAACATATTTATACAATGGATTCAGCTCTATTTCCCCATTCACAATTCCCTTTAGCTCTGTAATTTCTAATACCTTTCGGCTCTTATCTTTGATTCTTCCTAACTGAATTATTATATCTATTCCTGATGCAATCTGTGTTCTTATTGCCTGAAGTGGCAGTTCCTGCCCCATTAATACCATAGTTTCCAGTCGAGAAAGAATATCTCTACACGAATTTGCATGTCCTGTAGAAAGAGAACCATCATGCCTCTACCCCCTATCTTCCTTACACTATGACCAAAAAATAAAAGTTCTTTCAAACTCTCAAATATATGTATGCTTGGCAACCCTTTCTGGATTGCCAATTTTTCTTCTTTATAATTTGGAAGTGTTGTTGTAGCCTTTTTATCACTAAACTTAAAACTTATATAGATTTTTCCATCACTAAATATCTCTATCCGATTCAAAAAGGTATCTACAAATTCTCTATCAATATCCTCAACATTTGTTAATCTATTCAAATATTCACTAATGGATAGTATTTGTGATTCTATGGTTTGAGTATCGTATCTTGGAACTTTACTATCTTCTATCAATTTCATATAATGCTTGATTTCATCAACACACTTATCTTTTTCTCTTAAACAAAATTCCTTTGTATCAATATCTGGTGCTTGAAACCAACTCTCCAATAACTTATTTTTTCTTTCTTCCAATTCCATAATTTTTGTATTCCAAATGCGAACCTTTGAACTTTCTTCTGTTTCCTCACTCATTGTTTCTTTTATTAATGATAGTAATTGAGAAAAGATATTTTCCTTATTTTCTAATAGTAAATTGAAACTCTTTCTCGTTATTACTTCCAATGTTCTTTCATATATCTTATTGAATTTCATATTAGGACAACTTTCATCAGCCCTCATTTTGGAACGCTTAGAAAAAGCATCATAATACAAAGGATATTGTTTATTTCTATCCGTATACCCAAATTGAAATTGAGTTCCACAATCACCACAAAACAATTTACTTGCAAATGTATGAAAACCATTAAAATAACTTCGTGTAACTTCTTTTGGTTTATTATTGTAAGTATGATTTCTTTCTTCTCTTATTTTTTGTGCCAAATCAAATAGTTCTTCACTTATAATTGCTGGACAAGGAACTCTTACCCACTCAGATTCAGGATTATCTACTCTAATAGTTTTTGCATTACTTCCTACACCCAAAATAGAATGTCTTTTATTAAAACAAAGAATACCTTTGTATGCACTATTGGTTAGCCATTGATTGAGTGTTCTAGGTGTTAATAAATTCTTACTCTTTTTACCTCTTATGCCTTTTTCACCTAATCTTCTAGCAATTTCACTTACACCCAAATCTTCATACACATACCATTCAAAAATTTGTTCTACTACCTTTGCTTCTTCAGGATTAATTTTCATTTTCTTTTCGTTATAATCCCAATAGTAACCAAATGTAACATTATTAGCATTGATGATTTTATTCATACATTTTTGCATGTGATAAATCTTACCAGCTTCACTTTGTTGATATACATAATCTTCTCCAAGCAAGGCTTTGATACCATTGAACAATCTTTCTTGACGATTATTAGGGTCATATGTACTCTTATCCGCCATATAAATAATCTTTGTATTTGTTTGAATAAGAATTCTATTTAAAGCAGCATTTACTTCACTACTTCTACATAGTCTATAAGAATCTTTTACAAGGATATAATCAATATCTCCTTGCATAACCCTTTGAATCATTTTTGAATAATCTTCTCTACAATCTGTTTTACCAGAAATACCATTATCACAATAATTTTCAACCAATACCATTTCACTATGCTTATCAATATAATCATCAATAAGCATTTTTTGATGTTCACAACTTTCAGCTTGTTCTTCATTAAGTGTGGAAACACGCTGATAACCAATACATTTATATAATTCCATAACTTAAATAACCCTCCTTCAAACTATAAATTGGTAATTTTAATTGATTTCTTCTTTTACAAAATTTTGCAGTTCTCCAGTGAAAACAACTCAATTGCTTAACTACTATCAAATCATAATTTTCACTATTATCAATTAATTTCATCAATTCCACTTGGCTATCATCATTTTGCTTTTCATCTTCATCTACAAACACATCTGTAATAGTCCAATTAGTTTTACTTTTAATAAATAATTTAAAAATATTGATTTGTGTTTCAATTGTTCTATCTGCGTCTTCATGATACTTGCT
>JAXJTU010000096.1:0-4221 GCA_036309425.1 Agathobacter sp. | reverse complement strand
GATACCTCTTGTATTCTTTAGATTTTACCAACTGGCAGGTCAGTAATAATCTAAATTTACTTGAGGTATTATTTTGTGTCAATCTCTTGACCTATTTAAAGTATACAGGAAGCTTTCTTGAATTTTTTTGATAATACTCCCGATAAAATACATTGTCAAATAGTTTTTTATTAAGATTATTTGATAAATCAGGATTGACCGAGTTCTTTGAGTGCGGGATGCTCTTGTTCGCACTTTTCATTAGTTTAAATTGTTCTTGTTAAATTTTGATATGTATGTTAATTTATAAATGCACATTTCGGATGATAATCATCATCTAATTCAAAGGTCGAATCGACCATTTCTCATGTGTATATATAACTAAAGAAGGAAAGCTATGGGATATTATTATATAGTCAATAAAGTTTTGTAGTGCTATAATTATATATATTTATCCATAAGCTTTCGGTTAGAAGAAAAGGAGAAAGCCTATGGCAAAAAAAACAATTGAACAACTTAATTTACTGGATAATTTCTTATTTGGAAAAATGATGTGTCACCCTAAAATTGGAAAACAATTTAGTAGAATTTTGGTGAAGATAATTCTGGGAAAAGACTATACCAATCTAAAAGTGGTTCCTCAAAAGGTATATTATGGTGCGGATACATTTCTTCATGGAGCTAGACTGGATGTTTATATTGAGAAAAATAGTGTTACAGAAGTTAATGCTGAAAATACGGTTATTGACATAGAACCAGAACTCAAATCTGATAATGAATCAAAAACGAGTATACCAAAGAGAGTAAGATTTTATCATTCAAAAATAGACCAAGGATGTTTAGATTCTGGAGAAGCATATAATGAATTGAAATGTGTCTATGTAATAATGATAATGCCATTTGATCCATTCAATAGAAATAGAATGATTTATACAATCAAAAATTCCTGTATAGAAGAACCGGAAATGGAATATGAAGATGGTGCGAGAACATTATTTTTATATACTCATGGAGAGAATACTGAAGGGGTATCAGAAGGAGTTCAGCAGTTGCTTAAATTTATGGAGCAAACACAAAGAGATAATGCAGTAAATGAAGATTTGGAGACAATTCAGAATATGGTTGAGGAAATCAAAAATGATCGGGAGGTGTCAATTGAGTATATGAAGTTACATGAACATGAAGAGATGCTTCAGAGGATTGCATATAATGAAGGTGAATCGGCAGGAGAGAAAAATCTTGCTTATACAATAATAAAGCTTCGGGAAGGAAAAACAATAGAAGAATTACTGAGCGAAGGATTTTCAGAAGAAACGATAAGACTTGCAATGTCATTAAAATAATGTCTAAAAGGTGTTGACACGACGCGTATCAGCACCTTTTTGTGGTGTTAAGCCTCGTTTTCTGTATTTAACAGTAAATAGTTTTCGAAATGAAATCATTAATGATGAGGAAAATCATGATATTCCTGATTTTTGGGGAGAATGTCATGATAAAAATCTTTTAGAACTGATTCGCAATCTGCGACCAGAAGGAAAGCGAGATTTATTTGGGCTATGTTCTCCAACGAAAGAAGAAGAGAATACATTTGATTATGGAATTGGTGTCATAATTGATGAAGAAACATTGAATTTTGATGTAGATGAGATATATTTTGAAAAAGGAAGAGATGGTCTATTTTGTGAGCTATGGATTCCAGTAAGAATAAAAAAATAAATTCCAGTTTGTTGTTTTGGTAAATTCTTATTTTATTGACTGAGATATATACTTTGGTATATACTAATAATATAAGGAAGGAGATGATTATTATGATGACTGCAAAAGTTTTTGAAAATGGTAGGAGTCAAGCGGTAAGACTTCCCAAAGAATGTAGATTTAATACAGATGAAGTAGCAGTTAATCGAATCGGAGATATTGTTTTATTGATGCCAAAAACAAATAAATGGAATTCGTTTATGCAAGCAATAGATATGTTTTCAGATGATTTTATGAAAGATGGTCGAGATGGTAGTCTAGAGCAGGAGCGAGACACATTATGAGATATATGTTAGATACCAATATATGTATTTATGCAATTAAGCATAAACCTGAGCAAGTGTTTATACGTTTGCAAGAACATGATCCGATAGATATATGTATTTCTTCTGTAACTTATGCGGAACTTGTACATGGTGTAGAGAAAAGCAAAGCAATAGAAAAGAACAGACTTGCGTTAGCTTTGCTATTGGCAAATATTGAGATTATGAATTTTGATTCGTTGGCAGCTGAGAGTTATGGAAAAATTCGAGCAGATTTGGAAAAAGCGGGTACACCAATTGGCCCGTTAGATATGATGATTGCAGGTCATGCTAAGGCATTAGGTTATACAGTGGTCACAAATAATACAAAAGAGTTTGAAAGAGTTAAAGGATTAAAACTTGAAAATTGGGCTGAATAAAGTAGATGTTAGGAAAAGTGCGATTTGTCGCACTTTTCTGAGTTCTAATATAACAATGATAACAGTTTTTGATTCAAATTTTCAGTGCAACTACTTCACTGTAAAGTGTTGATTCATAACGATAGGTATTTACCTGAATCCGTGAAGTTCCATTTTTATAAAAATCAGCCTATAAATGTAGCTATATTTTATAGGCTGCACACTGATTACAATCAATCATATAGGTCAAAAGGGCACACCCCCCCTTGAATTTCAATAACCAGTTTATAATGACTTATTGACTGCACAACTCACAGAAATCTGCAAATATATGCCGCCATACATTACTCTTCCCAAGTCCCATAATGAGTTGTCTGGCGTGGGATGTTATATGACATGCCATCATAATAAGATTGCTGATTACTGTATGCAGGCGGCGACGTTTTACATCTCGTTTCTGCCTTGGAGCACGACCTCCAATTGTCCCCTGACCAATCATGCGAAGGATATTATATGCCATGATCGCCAGTTCCAAAATAAGTGCATTCGTGTTGTATTTACCAGACGGCAAACGTTCTAAATCCATATCTGTTTTTATTTCACTGTGGAATTGTTCGCATTCTCCATGTGCATGATACAGATTAATGATTTCCTGGTCATCTACACCTAGATTTGTCCACCATGTTTCAACTTCGATGTCTGGTATCAGATAAAACTGACCATTTTTATCTATGGTTCGTTCTGTTATCTCATAACCGGCACGAAGCGTAAATTCCTTATCAAACTGCTTGCTGGTTACTGTTTTCCAGTCGCTTCCCTTATAAACTGTTTTACCATCACGAGGATTTTCGATATTCTTGCAAAATTGCTTTGCCATATCAAACCAATCCTCTTTACTCTCGCGACGAAGATTTCTCTTGATTATAAAATAGCATCCGCTGTCCATTAGTACCGCTACATTGTCAATGGAATCATTGCCAGAATCCAGACGAATGAGCAATGGTTGATCCGTCAGCTTTTTACATAATTCAATCGTTTCCTGTAAAAATTCAACAGTACCCTTTTGACAATGCTGTTTTCCTTCGCGAAGTTCAAAATTAATTGCATATCCTTCTGTTCCGATATAAGCCATCATAGGCGCATATCCATCAAAACCTTTATAAGTTCTTGATACTCCTTCTTTCTTGGATTTTGAATTATCCATTGGCGTAACATCAATGTCAACCGGTACATATCCATTTTCAAGAGCAGTTGGTTTAATGTCATTTGCAAGAAGCAACGCAATATTTTCTTCAAGAATGGTCTGACGAAGGCTGTCTCCAATGTCATCCATTCGCTGTCTAAGTGTTTCTTCGGAGGGAATGTTTCTGGTAATACCTAATGCTGCTTTGTAAAACTCCTTATCGTCATCCATCTCATGTACAGCCTCAAAATAAGGCTTTCCCATGCATAGCATACCAAGGTAGGTAAGGAGAATGTCACCATTTTTAATCTGATGCTGGGAGCGGTTTTTTGTAACATCCATTCTGTTAAGTTTTTTGACAAAATCGCTCTTACCCAACAAGGCACCGACAACAGATAAACCACCTGCCGGAATAATTCTTTCATTGGTAAATTCAACAATTATATTTTGATTTCCTTTTAATGTCACTCTACGATTATTGCTCATGGTAAAACGCTCCTAAATTGCCTGATTTATAGGTCTATTTTAGCAGAAATTTCATTCACCCAAAAGGTGAATATAAAATAATCGTTGAAATTTAAGGAAATGTAGTATTTATGAGCGTTTCAGAGGACGTTGAAAAATGAACTTCACGGATTCAGGT
>JAXJTU010000095.1:0-10155 GCA_036309425.1 Agathobacter sp. | reverse complement strand
TTACTATATATTGTGCCTTTCGATTTTGTTTATACCTTTTGACGCTTTAATCATTTTAATAAATTGCTTGAAACTTTCAGTTGATAATATTCGTAGAAGCCTTTTCACTTTCTTTTCGTGTTTAGAGGAAGAAGATTATATTATAAAAAGTCCGATGAAAAGAATTCATAAGGTGAAGACTGCGGTTATTGTGAAAGATACCATTCCGGATGAGAAAGTTGAAATTCTCAGAGATAATTGTAATAATCTTCGTGATAGGGCAATGATTGATTTTTTGCTTTCAACTGGTATTCGTGTGGGCGAATTAGTTAGACTGAATATTGATGATATAGATTTTTCGGAGCGAGAATGTGTAGTTTATGGAAAGGGCGACAAAGAGAGAAAAGCATATTTTGATGCTAAGACAAAAATTCATTTATTGAATTATATTGAATCAAGGACAGATGATAATAGTGCATTATTTGTGTCGTTAAATAAACCTCATAGCAGATTAACTGAAAGTGGTGTTGAATTAAGGTTACGAGAAATGGGTAAGAAGTTGGGCGTAGAAAAGGTACACCCACATAAGTTCAGAAGGACTATGGCAACCAGAGCGATTGAGAAGGGCATGCCAATTGAACAGGTGCAGAAGATATTGGGACATGAACAGATAGATACAACACTTAGATATGCTATGGTTAATCAAAATAATGTGAAACTGTCGCATAGAAAATTCATTTCGTAGGAGTTGCAAGTGACGTTGAAATAATTTGATAAAATAGGTTGAATTTATCCTAGATAAAGTGATATACTATCTATATAAAATAATGGAGGTGTTCATATGACAGTAGATACAAACACAATGGTTTCAATTACAGAAGCAAATCAGAACTTTTCAAAAGTTGCAAGATTAGTAGATGAGCTTGGCTCAGTTGTTATACTTAAGAATAATGCACCAAGATACTTGGTAATAGATTTTAGCAAAGCAGATGACAGTGCTGTAGCTAAGGATGAAGATGTGCTTGAAATTTCAAAAAGATTACTTGCACAGAATAAAGAGGCTTATGAGGTGCTTGCTAAATGAAAAGATTGAGCAAAGAGCAGATTTTGATGCTTCATTCGCAGCTTATTGAACAGACTGGCGGAACTGTTGGTGTAAGAGACTTCAATTTGTTGGAGTCTGCTATAGAGACTCCGTTTCAGGTATTTGGCGAAGAAGAGCTATATCCAACGATTCAAGCAAAAGGTACACGTCTGGGCTATGGTTTAATAAAGAATCATTGTATGTTGGATGGAAACAAGCGAATAGGAACACATGTGATGCTTGTGTTCTTTGCCTTAAATGGAATCGAATTACGATATACGCAAAAAGAATTGTATGAAATGGTTCTCGCAGTAGCAGATGGAAGTTTGGAATATGAAGATATGCTTAAGTGGATACTGGAGCATCAAGCATAATTAATTATTATTAGTTACATGCTTGGTTTTATTGTATGTATGTTTGTTTTTAGTGTGTTGATAATGCTAATGGCAGCTAAATAGGTATTAAAATCACGAGATGTTCCCAAATTATTGGGGCAGTCAGAGTGTCCAAAACAACAGAAGATTTGAATTTTATAGCACGAATTAAGAAGTTTATTAAAATATACATCTCTATAATTGGTATCAGAAAAGGAGATGTAATTATGAATGTAAAAAAAATCAAAGAGAACAAATTAAAAACAATTCTTCAGTTTTCAATTCCAAGTATTATTGCAATGCTTCTTCAGACAATAATTACAATAACTGATGGATATTTTACTGGAAACTATGTAGGCGAAAACGCCTTGGCAGCTATCAATCTAGGCTTGCCAATCCTGTATTTTTACCTTGGTGTAGGTTTATGCATAGGTGTCGGCGGAAGCGTAATCTGTGGAAGACTTCTGGGCGCAAAGGAAAAGAAAAAAGCATCAGAAGTTTTCTCGCAGACTACAATTACATCAGTTGCAATATGTGTAATAACATCAATTGTTGTCATGCTGCTATTTACCCCTATACTTAATGTATTAAGAGCTGATGGAACACTTGCTGTTTACTTTAAGGAATACTACAAGATAATGCTTTTTACCTACCCGCTTATGGTAATGGGAACAATTTTTGGAATGTTTATCAGAGTAGACGGAAAGCCACAAATTTGTATGCTTATTAGTATAATAAGTTGTATACTTAATGTAATACTCGATTATATTTTTGTAGGCAAACTTGGCATGGGCGTGCAGGGAAGTGCGATTGGTTCGCTTATCGTCCAGCTTGTGGTAGCAATAGTTCAGTTTTCATATTTCCTAAAAGCAACATCAGGAATACGCCTGTGCAGGTTCAGATTTGACAAGGCTATAAACAAAGAAATAATTTTTAACGGTTCATCAGAATTTATAGGGGAAATGGCCAGTGCAATATCAATGTTTGCCTTCAACTATGTACTGATGAAATATGTTGGAACGGAAGGCCTTGCAGCATTTACAATACTTGGCTTTGCGGTGTATGGTTATAGCATGATCTGCATAGGTTTTGGTCAGGGAATTACACCGCTTGTAAGTATATGCTGGGGCGCAAAAGAAAAGCAGACAGCAGCAGAAATAAGAATCATAACAAACAGGATATTATTTGTAACTGGAACTGTTTTTGCAATGCTATTCTTTTTATTGGGAAAGAATTATGCGGGAATGTTTGGATGTGGCAGCATGGTAGTAGATATGGTAGCCTTCGGGTTTAAGGTGTTTGCAATTACTTTTATCATAATGGGCTATGATGTAATTAACTCAATGTATTTCACAAGCTGTGGAGATGCAAAATCATCAGCGGTAATTTCATCACTTAGAGGAATCATTTTACTTCTGGCTTTCACACTCATTCTGCCAGCCATCCTTGGAATGACAGGAGTCTGGCTTGCAACACCATGCACGGAAGCTCTAACAGCAATTGTGTCAGTGGCACTTATCACAAAGCAGTCAAAGCAAATTAACAGAGGAGATTGTAATGCAACCTGTTATCAATAAAGCAATAAGCTACATTTTTGATCATTTAGACGAAGACATAACGGTAGATGATGTTGCGCGCCACTGCTCGTACTCCAAATATCACCTCACCCGCATGTTCAAGGAAGATACCGATGAGGCACTATATCAGTTCATCAAGCGAGTACGATTAGAGCGAAGCGCATGGCGCCTCAAGGTCGAAAAAGAAAAAAGTATAACAGAGATAGGGGAAGAATACGGATATTCTTCCTCTAATTTTGCTACTGCCTTCAAGAAGCACCTTAATGTTTCACCAGCTGATTTTAGAAAACAAAGCGAAGAGCTGGTAGAAGAAAGTTCATTTTCAAACGGAATATCAATAGACGAAATCGAAAAATCAGAAAAGAATATTACTATAGAGAACTTAGAAAGCTTTCTCGTAATATATGAGCGGAAAAAAGGAAACTACCACAAGCTTCCTGAGGAGTGGTGCAGATTCATAGAAAAATATGAGCATCTGGCAACAAAAGATACAACCTACATAGAGTGTACAATCGATGATCCTTCAATAACTGATGAAGACAACTGCATGTACGAACTATGCCAGACAATTGAACCAGACCACCTGGAACTGAAGGCCAATCCTGATATTCTGACTCATTACTTCGAGGGCGGCAAATATGCAGTATATCACTTCAAAGGATATCCACAGTTTCTGTTTATGGTATATCAGGAAATTTTTTGTCGCTGGTTATCAAAAACCAAGAACCAATTAGATGAGCGTCCAATACTTGATATTTATCGTAATGTAGGAGACGATGGGTATATGGAAATTGATATATGTTTCCCACTGAAGTAGGCCATTGGGGACGGAGTTTTCTGGCATATAAAAAATTAGATAATTAAATGATGAAGGAGCATACTATGAAAAAAGTGTTAGTAACTGGAGGGACTGTGTTCGTAAGTAAATTTGCCGCACAGTATTTTGTGGATAAAGGGTATGAAGTTTATGTCCTAAACAGGAATACAAAGCCACAAGTTGAAAATGTGAAACTAATTGAAGCTGACAGACATGCCATAGGTGATAAATTAAAAGATATACATTTTGATTTAGTGTTGGATGTGACCGCATATAATGAGGCTGATATCACCGATTTAGTATCAGCGCTAGACTCCTTTGATACATACATTATGATTAGTTCAAGTGCTGTTTATCCTGATACAGGAATACAGCCATTTAAAGAGGATGCTGAGCTGGCGGAGAACAAATTCTGGGGATTTTACGGAACTGACAAAATAGCTGCCAAAGGGTGGCGGCATGAAAATGCAATTTTTTCACGTAGAAGATTTATGCAGATTTATAGAATGCATTTGGGAAAAAGAGCCAGAAAATCATATTTTTAATGTAGGAAATCGAGATGCTGTCAGCATAAAAGAATGGGTAGATTTATGCTATGAAGTTGTTGGGAAAAAGCCAATTTATATAAATGTTTATGATGAGATTGAACAGCGCAATTATTTTAGTTTCTACGATTATGAATATTATCTGGATGTTAATAAGCAATATGAGATAATGTCTGCAACGATTGATTTAAAGGATGGCTTGCGTGATGCTTTTGACTGGTACAAGGATAATGCAAATCAGGTTAATATCAAACCATATATTGAATATATAGAAGGGAATTTAACTACTCTATGAATAAGAAAAAAATAGCATTTATATGTGTGCATAATTCCTGCCGAAGTCAGATTGCTGAAGCACTAGGAAAGCATTTGGCGTCTGATTCATTTGACAGTTTTTCAGCAGGAACAGAAACAAAACCTCAAATAAATCAGGATGCAGTTCGAATCATGAAAGATTTGTACGGAATAGACATGGAAGCGACACAGTATTCAAAGCTGATTAGTGATATTCCGAATCCGGACATCGCCATTTCGATGGGCTGTAATGTTGGATGTCCATTTATCGGAAGAGCATTCGATGACAATTGGGGACTAGAAGATCCAACTGGTAAAAGTGATGAGGAATTCATAAAAATAATAAAGCAGATAGAGAAGAAGATTCTTGAGTTGAAGGAAAGAACTGATGGGGAATAGTAAAAGAGAACAGAAGGTTCTTGAACTGATAAAGAATGAAATTACCAGAGAATACTTTTATGGAATATAAAATCAGAGAATTAAAACAAGCAGAGGCTGACGTATTAGATACATTTTTGTATGAGGCGATTTATGTTCCGGAAGGAGAAACACCACCAGAGAAGGACATCATCAAAAATCCGGAATTGCAGATATACATTTCTGATTTCGGCACGAAAAAAGATGATATATGCTTTGTCGCCGAAGTGCAAAGTCAGATTGTCGGTGCGGTGTGGGTCCGCATTATGAATGATTATGGTCATGTGGATGATGAAACGCCTTCTTTTGCCATATCAATGCTGAAAGAATACAGGCATTGTGGTATTGGTACAAAGCTGATGGAAAAAATGCTTTCTGAACTAAAAAAACGTGGTTATAAACAGGCCTCCCTGTCTGTTCAGAAGCTTAACTATGCAGCAGAAATGTATAAGAAAATAGGCTTTGAAGTTGTAGACGAAAATGATGAAGAGTACATAATGGTTTACCATATATAAGTCGCTGAACAAAACTGTCAAAAGTGGTATAATACTATAAGAGTACTGCGTTAGAATACGCAGATGAAAAAGTCAAAAACGATTCAAATTTTACAACAAGAGCGCTTAGCCGTTCTTGAATAAAAATCAGGAGGGTTACAAAATGTTAGAAGTAGGAACAAAGGCACCAGATTTTGAATTGCCAGATCAGAATGGAGAAATGCATAAATTAAGTGACTATGCAGGAAAGAAAGTTATACTGTATTTCTACCCAAGAGATAACACACCAGGATGCACAAAGCAGGCATGCGGTTTTTCAGAGAGATATCCACAGTTTATGGAAAAAGGTGCAGTAATCCTTGGAGTGAGCAAGGATTCGGTAGCTTCACATAAGAAATTTGAAGAAAAATACGGATTAGCATTTACGCTACTTTCAGATACAGAGCGCACAGTTATAGAAGCTTATGATGTATGGAAAGAGAAGAAAAACTATGGCAAAGTTTCAATGGGTGTAGTACGTACAACATACTTAATTGATGAGCAGGGAATTATCATTAAGAGTAATGACAAAGTTAAAGCAGCAGACGACCCGGAGAATATGCTTTTGGAGCTTTCATAATGAAGATAATTTTATCACCAGCTAAGAAGATGAATAATGATGAGTCCTGTGGTATTTTTGGACAGTCTGTTTTTGAAAATGATAACAGGTTAGAAATCTCAAAACCATTATATATAAGTAAAACCGAGGAAATATTATCCTGGCTACGCAGTCAGTCAAATGATGAACTAAAAAAGCTGTGGAAATGCAATGACAAAATTGCCCAGCAGAATTTTGACAGACTAGAGAAAATGGATTTATATAATAAGCTTACGCCCGCAGTACTTGCCTATGAAGGAATTGCATTTAAGTACATGTCACCGGCAGTATTTGAGGATGGACATTTTGAATATGTGCAGGAACATTTATGTATTTTATCTGCATTTTATGGTGTCCTGAAAGCTATGGACGGAGTATCACCATATAGATTAGAGATGCAGGCAAAAGCCAGTATTAATGGTGCCAAGAATTTGTATGATTTTTGGGGAATGGATTTATATAATTCTGTAAGAGATGACAGCGGAATAATCATAAATCTTGCCTCAAAGGAATATTCAAAATGCATTGAGAAATATCTTTCTGCCAAGGATAGATTTATAACCATTACATTTTGTGAAAAAGCAGGAGATAAGCTTGTGACAAAAGGCACCTATGCCAAGATGGCGCGCGGTGATATGGTTAGATTCATGGCAGAGAATAATATTGAGAATCCGATAGAAATCACCAGGTATAATAGAATGGGCTATTTTTTCAGGGAAGATATATCTTCTGAAAACGAATTTGTATTTGAGCGAATTTAGGCCATTGGGGACGGAGTTTTCTGGCTCATTTTTCTGAAATAGCAAATAACATGGGAGAAATACAATGATAATACGAACATTGATGGAAGACAACATATCAGGTGAAAATCTGTGCGCCGAGCATGGACTTTGCATATATGTTGAAACAGAAAAACACAAGCTTTTAGTTGACACAGGTCAGTCTGACAGAACCTGGGACAATGCGAAGACAAAAGGAATTAATCTTGAGGAAATCGATACGGTTGTATTAAGTCATGGACATTATGATCATTCCGGTGGACTAATGAGTTTTGCCCAGATTAATCCGAGTGCAAAAATATATATGAGAGCAAACGCGGGAGGCGATTATTTTAGCGCCAAGGGCCAAATTCATTACATCGGCATCGATAAGCGGATTGAGGAACTTCCTAATCTCACATTGATAGACAAAGATATGGAAATAGATTCTGAATTAAGTGTCTTTACCGGAGTTACAGGTAGACATCTCTGGCCTGCCGGAAATAAAATTCTTTTAAAGAAAGAAAATGACGAGTTCATGCAGGATGATTTTTCCCATGAACAGTATCTGGTAATAAAAGATGATGACAGTAAATATGTTCTGATTTCAGGGTGTGCCCATAATGGAATCCTTAACATTCTGGAAAAATTCAGAAGCATTTATCATTGCAATCCCAAACTTGTAATCAGTGGATTTCACATGATTCGAAGGGAATATCGTGAGGCTGATATTAATGAGATTAAAAGTGTGGCAGAAGAGTTAAAAAAGATGGATACCACATTGTACACAGGGCATTGTACGGGTGAGCAGGCCTATGACATTCTTAAAAATATAATGGGGGATAAGCTGCAGCCATTAGCAGAATTATATTAGAAAAAGAAGGGCCTGTTTTGCATGTGTATTTTTGCCAAAGACGTCTACTCAGATTCTTATAGCAGTTATTGATAATATTATGATAATTGGCTGTTTTATTCTGACTTTTATCATATATAAGACGCAATATGTGTACTGGTATAATGGCACGAGTTATGAAGAAGCAAAGAAAGCGGGTGCAGAAAGAAGAAAGATATTTGCGCTTGAGCATATGAAAAGATTCGGGTACTTTGCACTTGCTTTTTTGATATATAGCATTGTATCTGTTTGGATAGGAATACCATATTGTATTGATATAACAGTAGCGACCATTGGTATTGTTGGTGTTGCAATCAGTACGATAAACATAAAGCTTTAAGCCATTTAGGATGAAAAAGGGCAGGTTGTCAAAAAAGACAGCCTGCCCATTAATATTACATCATTCCGAGTGTGCGAAGTATAATTGTCATGAGTGGATTGTTAACGAAAATAACAACTAAAATATTTATAATAATCATAACCATTAATTTAAGAATATCTCTATTGTCCTTACCATTATCCCAGGATTTTCTAATGATAACTTTTGCTGCAAGATATCCAACAAGAGCACCAAGTGTGTTCATAATCAAATCATTGATATCTGTTGCGCGGAATACAAATAATTTAAGTACTTCAATAGTTAAAGACATTAAAGCGCCGGCAATAACAGTTGATGTCCACCGTGGTTTTATATTGTGATATAATTAGCAAATAGTAAGAGGGCGAAGGATAGTGCCAGTATTAATTGACAA
The DNA here is from genome assembly GCA_036309425.1 of Agathobacter sp. Classification (GTDB taxonomy): domain Bacteria; phylum Bacillota; class Clostridia; order Lachnospirales; family Lachnospiraceae; genus Roseburia. The sequence goes on along the minus strand of JAXJTU010000095.1, from coordinate 1,535 downwards.
AACCCAGCGCGAACAAGGACAAACAGTTTATCCTGAAATTGTAATCGACAGTGTTAATATGAAGCTTCATGACAGGGCATTGGTTGAAAAAGACTATGACCGGTTAGCAGATTATCTGATAGAAAGTATTGAAAATCTAAGAGCTGCCGGAGCAGAAATCGCAGCAATTACAGCCAATACAGAGCATATTATCTGGGATATGGTCTGCCAGCGTTTTACACTTCCAGTCGTAAGTGTTGTAGATGCAACAATAAATGAGATTAAGAAAAACGGATACAAACGAGTACTTGTTTTTGGAACGGTTTTTATTCTTAAAAGTGGTCGTTACGATAATTTAAATACAACATTGATTCACATTGAGGAAATATACAAAAGAGCAAACAATTAGTCAAAACACAGTTTATGCAAGGTCAGCGGGGACAGTAAAAAAAGCCAGAAAACTCCGTCCCCAATGGTAGGAAAAAATATGAACATAAAAGTAGAAAAAGTAACAATAGAAGATGCAAAAGAACTCTTAAAGATATATGCTCCATATGTAGAAAACACTGCGATTTCATTCGAATATGAGGTGCCAGCAGTAGAAGAATTTGCAGGCAGAATTAAGGCAATAATATCAAAATATCCATACATAAAAGCCACAGCCGACGGCGAAATATTAGGCTACGCATATGCAACATCCTTTAAGGGCAGACGTGCCTACGACTGGGCGGTTGAGACAACTATTTACATTAAACAAGATGTAAGAGGAAATGGAATTGGGCGAATGTTATACGAGATATTAGAAAAGTCCTTAAAAGAAATGGGAATTCTAAACATGAACGCCTGCATAGCCGTTGCAAAAGAAAATGACCCGCATCTTACCAACGCAAGTAAGTGTTTCCACGAGATGATGGGCTTTAGCATGGTAGGAACATTTCATAAAAGCGGATACAAATATGATACATGGTACGACATGATTTGGATGGAGAAAATTATTGGCCAACATAAGGATAATCCACAAGCAGTAAAGTTTGGAAATTGGATTATTTAGAAGCCAATAGGGACAGTAAAAAAGTCGGAAAACTCCGTCCCCAATGGAAGGAAGTGAAGCAATGAAAGGTGATTTTGGAAAAGGCAAAGTAAGTAGATTAATTTTAGCACAGGCAATACCGCTTACGCTGGCACAGCTGGTACAGCTTTTATACAACATAATAGACAGAATATATATAGGGCATATGAATTCGGCAGATGCAGGAAATGCATTATCAGGAGTAGGTCTGTGTTTTCCGATAATCACATTTATCGCAGCTTTTGTAAACTGGATATCATTAGGTGCATCACCATTATGTTCAATGTCACGAGGAAAAAAAGAGACAAAAAAAGCACAGGACATTCTCACGACGGCATTTACTCTAGAACTCATAATAAGCATCGCGGTAATTTTAATAGTATTCTTTATCAAAACACCGCTTTTATATCTGCTTGGAGCAAGTCATGTTACATATAAATTTGCAGTAGCGTATCTGGATTTGTATATCCTTGGAACAGTATTCTTC
>JAXJTU010000094.1:0-2734 GCA_036309425.1 Agathobacter sp. | reverse complement strand
TGATTCCTAATGTCATAGTCATTGATATAGGATGTGGCATGACACTTGCAAAAATAAAAGGTAAGGTTAAGGAATTCCAGAGACTTGATACTGTTATTCGAGAGAATGTTCCTTCTGGTTTTACTATCAGAACAAAGCCACATCATAAGGCTTTGGATTTTGATTTATCATCACTCTACTGTTACAGACATATTCAGGAAGAAAAATCATTACTTAGCCTGGGAACATTGGGTTCCGGAAATCATTTTATCGAAGTAGACCTCGATGATGAAAAAAACTATTATCTTGTTATTCATTCTGGAAGCCGCCACCTGGGATTTGAAGTAACCGAACATTACCTTCGCGAAGGACAGAAGAAACTAAAAAATAAAGGAATTGATGTCCCTTATGAACTTACTTATCTTACTGGAACACTTATGGAACAATACTTACACGACCTGGCTATAGTGCAGGATTTTGCAACCCTTAACAGAGAAATTATGATTTCTGTAATTTGCAAGGAAATGAAATGGAAGATATTGGATTCCTACTCTTGTATCCACAACTATGTTGATTTTAGTTTTGATAAACCTGTTCTAAGAAAGGGAGCAATATCTGCCAGAAATGGTGAAAAAGTAATCATTCCTATCAACATGCGTGATGGAATTATACTTGGAAGGGGCCTTGGAAATGATGAATGGAATCAGTCTGCTCCACATGGGGCTGGGCGAATCTTAAAAAGAGAAGATGTTAAAAACAGCTACACTGTTTCCAATTTTAAAAGTGAAATGAAAGGCATTTACACTTCCTGCATCAACAAAGATACTCTCGACGAAGCACCTTTTGCTTATCGCGGTATTGATGAAATTGCTGAGGTCATAAGCCCGACAGTCATGATAGACAAGGTCATAAAACCTATTTACAACTTTAAGGCTTAGCGTAAAATATCACTTTTTTTCGGAGTACTAACTCCTGCATGACATAATGTGTCATTGCAAAATTGTAGTATCAGGTTGTAAGACAAATCTTGGAATTTTAGAAGGATAAGTAAATGGAAAATACAAAGATTTATATTAACCCATATGCAACTACAGATTTGATAGTGAAGGATTCATTTGATGAAATAATTTGTGGCATCATGTATGACAAGTTTATCAATGAGCCTGTCGTAACTTTCATAGGAGAAGGTAAAGATTTCGGAAAAATCTTTGCCGATGATAACAGCCAAATATATACAGTTACTGATGATACGTTAAGCATATTGCTTATGAATTATTGCCAAGTAATGGATGTTGTTCCAGAATTTTTGTGGAAACCTGTTGCAAGACATTTGGCCAAAGCAAATGTTTAATGTGAAATGAAAAATTTATTATATGAAATTGAAGGAGAATTTTATGATTATACAATTAAGTTCCGGTCAGGGACCGACAGAATGTGAGCTTGCAGTAGTAAAGCTCTATGAGACTTTAAAAAGAGAACACTCTGATATTGAACTAATACAGCAGCATGAATCCAAAACACCTGGATGCTGTTCTTCTATTATGTTTTCAACAGAGGATGATTTGTCTGATTTAGAGGGTACAATTCAGTGGGTATGCGAAAGTCCATTTCGCCCTCACCACAAAAGGAAAAACTGGTATGTTGATGTGAGCATCATCCCGGAAGTGCCATCAATCTGCAAGGATAATGATATCAGGTTTGAGCGATTTCACTGCGGTGGGAATGGCGGTCAGAATGTAAATAAAGTTGAGACTGGAGTAAGACTAATTCATGTTCCCACTGGCATCACTGTGACATCTACTGCGCAGAGAAGTCAGATTCAGAATCGGAAGAATGCGCTTGATAAGCTTAATCTAATCCTTGCTGAGAAGGAGGCAGCTAATAAGGCAAAGCAGACTAATGATGCATGGCGGGAGCATAGTCGGATTGTGAGAGGGAATCCGGTTAGGGTTTATAAGGGGATGGGATTTAGAGTGGTAGGATAAACTCTTCTTGTTTGTGTACAAAAGGCTTGTTAGTCTTCCCGGCAAATTTATAGGGTCTGGAATTACTCCAGACCCTCATTATCTCTACATATCAACAACCACCCACTCATCAACTGTTCTACTCGTACTTGAGATGTTTACCCCAATTTTATGAACCTGCCTTTTATCACCTTGATATGGAAGTGCATATTGCATTTCTTCTATCTGTTCTAGTGCTTCTGCGGCACTTTTATCTAACTTAAATTCAAAGATAAATACATCGTTGTCTGTCTCTATTATTATATCTGCTCTTCCCTTGCTGTTTTGCTTTTCGATAAGGGTTGTGTAGCAGCCTAGTAGACGGTTGATGATATAGAAGGTGTATGAAAAATGTGTCTCAAAATCCTTGGCTCTTTCGTCTTTGTTTGCTTCATATGGTATAGATGCCAGAAATGCTGTAAATGCATCACGCACTCCATCGAGGTCGCAATCTCGAAGCATATCATCTATCTGTATTATCCAATTCTCGTTGTCTACTTCCTTTGTGTGGAAATAACTATTAGCCATAAGGCTCACAAAACCTCGTTTTACTTCATCATTTGGATAATCCAGATTGTACATTCTACGACGCATATCATAGCCTTTTATTGTAAGATATCCACTTTGATAAAGCATGGCAAGTGGGTCTTCTGCATCTGCTCGATAATCCATGAAATATTCTGTCTTATATGCCCTCGATGTTAGTTTCTGCATATTTACATTGTGTCCTTCAAGGAGCTTCACAAGGTATG
>JAXJTU010000093.1:0-1589 GCA_036309425.1 Agathobacter sp. | reverse complement strand
GGAGTTTGATTATGAAAGTTACTTATCAAACCTGTTGTGGTGTCGGTGTTCACAAATCCTTTCTCGTTGCCACAATCGTCAAAAACACTAGTGTAATGACATATTGATATTTAGTATTACAACAACTTCCTATTCGGAAGCTGTTGTAAACTTAGGATACAATGAACTCAACTTCACTCTGGCATCGGCAGTTCGAAACTGCCAATTAACTTTTGCTGCGACTGTATTACGCTCTACTTCCCACGCAGCTAACTCTTCACGAAGATTTGCAATGTTTTCAATCCTTCGTGACAAACACTGTCTGGTCATTACATTCAGTTCTATTTCTGCGATGTCAAGCCAGCTTCCATGCTTGGGTGTATAGTGAATTTCCAAACGCTTGATAATCCGTCTAGCCTCATCTGCTGGATACCTTTTATACAAGGACGCCGGTTTATGGGTGTTAAGATTATCCATAACAAGAATTATTTTTTCTACATCAGGATACATGACATCAACGAGATATTTTATCTCTTCTGCCCAGTCAAAGGCAGTACGATGTTCTCGTACGCTGACATGATGAGTGCCTCCAAGCGGTTCAACAAAAGCAAATATGCTGCAGGTGCCATTTCTGACATATTCCGAATCTATTTTCTGATTGTCACCCGGACGCATGGGCAGTGGTTCCCTTGCATCGGCCAGTAACTGGTAAGGCTTTTCGTCCATGCATACAACTGGTCTTTCAGGATTGTACGGGAGTTCATATACATCAAGGACATCTTCCATACATGCTATAAATTCGGCATCATCTTTTGAGGGGATGCACCAGTAGTCGTTTTTGTGAGGTCTAAGTTTGTTTTTTTTAAGGCTCTTCGGATTGCCTCACGGCTGACCGGAGTATCAAGAACAATTCTTGATTTCTCTTCCAGCAACCGGATGGTCCACCTTGAATGTCCTTCCGGCACCGGACCACAGGCGAGTTCAATGATACGTGCTTCAGCACGTCCATCAAGTACACGCCTTGCATTATCAGAATTAACATTACGCTTAAACTCAGTTACTGCATCAATACCACCCTCAAAATATTTTTTCACGGTATTGGTTACTGTTGCCAGACATACACCATTTGATTTTGCAGACTGCTCATGGGTCAATACTTTTCCGTGGGACTCATCCAGGTCAATAATAATCTGGCATCTGCATCGAATTGTTTTGGATGTTTTATTTTTTCGGATGACAGATTTTAAGCTTTTTAACTCATCATCCGTAAGTTCGATTTTGTACTTTTTAGGTCTTGCCATAGGATATCACCGCCGTTTCTTTTATTGTACCATAAAACGGCAATAATAGCCAGAAATATTGGACTAAATATCAATATGTCAGCACACTAGTTAGTTTTAATAATGATATAAATTAACTATGATTGTGTTTAAAACTAAATTTTTTGCAGTCACAATTAATCTGCAATACATATGAAAGGATTCTTTGATAATGTCAACTTTACAAGATCTTGAAAATGCCATGCCTGTCGCGCCGTTAAAATTAGTTGTATTAAACAGTGCTGCTGAGCTTGGTAATAAGGTAAATGATTATCTTGTTGATTTCAGAAG
>JAXJTU010000092.1:0-7945 GCA_036309425.1 Agathobacter sp. | reverse complement strand
GCGTCAGTCCGGAAGAGATATTAGAGAGCTTCCATATGCAATGTACGGAATAAAGCATATGTGGCCTACATTATCAGAAGAGCTTGGTGTGGACACAGAGTATACCCAGAAAGGAAACATCCGTATGGGAAAAACACCAGAGCATATCAAGAAGCTTGAGGGACTTACAAAGACAGCAAATTCCGTAGGACTTGATGTAAGAATGATAGACCAGAAAGAAGTAAAAGAGATTTGTCCATATCTATCTGATGATGTAATTGGAGCAAGCTGGTGTCCAACAGACGGACACGCAAACCCTCTTACAACAACCTTAGGCTATTACAAGAGAGCACTTGAGATGGGAGTAAAATTCTATACAGATGCACCAGTAAAAAGTCTTCAGAAAGTAAAAGGCAAAGTAAGAAAAGTAATCCTTAACGACGGAACTGTATTTGAAGGAGAAACAGTAATTCTTGTAGCAGGCTACGAGAGCAGGGAAATCGCAAGAACAATCGGTGTAGATGTCCCAATGACAAGACTTATCGATGAATGCCTCGTAACAGAGATGCAGCCACATATGATGGATGTAATGTTTGGATGTGCATCAGCTGATTTCTACGGACATCAGACAAAGCATGGTTCGTTTGTATTCGGCTCGGATTCAGGATGGGAGTTAGTAGACGAGATGGTTGATCCAACTACAAACAGCATGGACCCTTCAAAGCTCATCACAAATTCCGTGACACTTTCAGCAAGCTGTAGAGCAATTCAGGGATACATACCAGCTTTAAAGGATGCCAAGATTGTAAGAAGCTGGTGTGGCTGGCTCGATAATTCTTTCGATGGAGTTCCATTCTTAAGCCCGGTTGATGAGGCCCCAGGCTTAATACTTGCCTGTGGATTTACAGGTCATGGCTTTGGAACCGCACCAGCAGTCGGACTTATGCTAAGCCAGATGGTACAGGGGCAGGAGACAGTTGTGGATATAAGTGCACTTCGATATGACAGATTCAAGCCTTGCCGCTAATGTTCGTCGGGGACGGTTCTTTTGACTTGTTGAAGACAACTCAAATGACATCTGGTTTAAGTTTACTGCCTCAAGAACATTTTTCTAACTTGAGGCGGTAATTTGGCTTGATAATTATCTTTCAGATATGCTATTTCTAGATATATTACCACCTGCATATAACCAATTATTGTACAGGCGGTAATTATTTGGTTAAGAGTTGTAATTTGCAGGATAAAGATTCAAATTTTTACCGTCTGATGTCAATATTTATTGTATAGACGGTAATTTAATTGTTTAATCCCTTGAAAATAGTGTTGGAGTCGATTAACTAAACGTCTCATATGTAATATATCAATTATTAGTTTAAATCTCGCCGTTTCAGAATATATAGTCCTACTGCATAAATTATAATTAGTTCAAGTATATCTATCAGCACAAATTCGATATGCCAACTATTTTTTTTGAAAAAAAGAGAATTATTATACTTTTCTTTTTGTGTTTCAGTAGATAAATAACAAGCATAAGTTGCCTGTCCATAAGGGGAAATATTTATATGCAAATTATGTAAAGTTCTCGTACTTCCAGTTACATACAAAGGATTTTCACAGAGTTTTCCGTCTAATGAAAATAGGGTTGTTTTTGGGGGTTGCATAAGGCTTCTGGCAGATGAATACCCAACATTTAACAGTAGAATGCTCAATCCTATTATGATGAAAACAGATACAATTCTGTATTTAATAATGACTGCAAGTGTTGTTGAAAGGCATGATACAACAGTTAGTGCAATAATGACAGCAAGAGAGTTTAATATAATTTTTGAACTTAAAGTTATAGGTGTAAATTTTTGTATCGAAGACATAATTATGACAGATAATGTATCAAAAAGGAACAAGATTACCGTTTCAATTATTCCTACAACCATTTCATACTTGTAGAATTCCGATTTGCTAAATCCTACATAAAGTTTGTTATTTATTGTATGATTTTCGAATTCTTGACCTATTTGCAGGCAACTGTTTATTGCAATTAAAATGCATATTATTTTAAAATTTTGGAAAACAAAATAACCTGTATCAACTTGGAATCCAAATTCTGACCATATTATTTGTATAAAATTAATTCCTATAATAAGAGCAATTTCGCAAAAAAATATAAATGATGATAATCGTCTCTTTAATTCTGCTTTCAATAATTGATTCATGTTGTAGTCTCCTTTAATTGTATTCGTTAAAATAAAAATCCTCTAAAGAATCACAATTGATTTCATTTAATGTACATTCCTTAATTAGTATTCCGTTTCGAAGAAAACCAATATGAGTAGCGACTTTTTGCAATTCATCAAGAATGTGGCTGGATATGATTATGGTAATTCCATCTTCATAACATAGTTTTTGAATTAAATTTCTTATTTCTCTAATTCCAATAGGATCAAGTCCATTTAATGGTTCATCAAGAAATAATAAGTCTGGATGATTAGCTAGAGCCAAGGCAATTCCTAGTCGTTGACGCATTCCGAGGGAATATTTTAATATTGGCTTTATGGTATCTTTAAGGCCAACTATTTTCAATAATTCGTCTGCAGTGTATTTTGGACTATCAATTAAAGATAATTGATAATTTAGATTTCGCTTTGCAGACCAATAAGGATAGTATGAAGGACTTTCAAGAATAGCTCCTGTTTTAACAGATTTATTCATGTGAATAGTCCCAGATGTTGGTTTTTGTAATCCTAAAACCAACCGCATAAGAGTTGTTTTTCCCGCTCCATTATTTCCTACAAGTCCGTATATTGAACCTTTAGGAATATGGATTGAAACATCTTTGAGCGCTTCTGTGTCTTTGTACTTCTTTGAAAGTTCATTTGTGGTAACTAAGTAATTCATAAGAATCCTCCTCTATATATTTTGTTTTTTAAAAATGTATATTCCAATAAAAATTGTACTGAGCGTCCAACCTGTATTAAAAAGTAAAAAGTCCAAATGATATGGATTATTTTTAAATAAAAATGATAAATCTTTTTTTTCGTCTTTTTGTTCTACAGAAATATACGTGGCATAACTACATTGACCATAAGGAGAAATGGATATTCGAAAGTTAAGGTTGGTTCTGGAACTATCAGTTATTTTTCCTTTTGAGTCATGTATTAATTCTTTGGCATCTTCGCTGTTTTCCATGTGTGCTTCAACAAAGGTAGCTTTTGAATCAGTAAGTACATTTAGATTTCTTTTTCCTTGAGATAGAAAATAAATTGAAATAACAAATAAGATTATTGGTAATAAATTTTTACTTTTCAAAAGTAAACTAAGAGAGCAAGCAATAATGGATATACATCCTATTGCAGATGCAAATACTAAAGTATTTACTATTATAAAGGTAGAAGATTGATTAAAGGGGATTTTCCATATTATCGAACCAATCGTATAAAATATAGTGTCAATAATTACTAAACAAATATTTCCTAAAGCAAGTGAAAAAATATAGGATAGATAAATATCTTGCCGATTATATCCTAGTAAAATTTTTGATTGTATTGTTTTATATGAAAATTCATTTCCTATATATATAGAAGTCAAAATACTGGTGATTATACATATTTGACTAGTATTTTCCAGTAGGTTAGTTCCCCATGAAATAAATGGCAGAAACCCTTTTAGCTGTATCATATGAATTAGAAACAGCAAAATGACTTCGGAAATAAAACAGATTGATTGTAAGTATCTTTTTATTTCTGCAATTAGTAGCTTAAACATAAATGCATACCTCCTTTTGATTAGTATCTTTCTAAACACCGTAAGAGTAAAGCAAATATAGATATACAATTGCCAAATATAAAATGTAAAAGGAATTTTACATAAAGTGTTATTTTTTTTGCTTTGAACACAAAGATATATTGTCTAAAATTGAATTAACAAAAAATAGAAACGAGGTAAAGGATTATGAAAAAAATATCTGACGATTTAGCTAGGCAAATCAAAGCAGGAGGAACACATTATCATTGGTTATGTTTTGACAAAAAGATATATGTAAGTAAACCATATTATTCTGTCACAAAAGTTGCAGTACAAGCGGATAAACATTCAAAAAAATATAAAAGCCATAAGAAAAAAGTATTGGTGTATTCTTGCGATAAAATATGTGAAGAATAGCGCATGTAAAGTTAGATTAACATGGTGTAAACCATGATTTGCTTGTTGATTATTTGAAATTAATATACGATAGCAACATCAAATGCGCGTTTGAAATATATATTTTTGGAAGGAATTAATAGTTATGCAAAAGTTGACAAGAGAAGAGACAATGGAGATTAAAGCAGGAAAGGGGCATTTTCATTGGATATGTACTAATGGAAAAAACTTTATTAGTAAGGCGTATAAGACAGCAGCTGCCGCTGGAGAGGCAATGGAAAAGCATATAGGTAGATATCATTCACATGCTACACAGACAAGTGTGTTTTATTGTGAGAAAGGTTCGTGTAAGTATTAAAATATAACTTCACAATAAATAAGTGAGATTGGAAACGGTCTCACTTATTTTAATTAAAGAGTATGAGGGTTTGTATATGAGAGGATATTTTCAACATGATGAAAATGATTGCGGATTAGCATGTATATGTACAGTTTGTAAATGCATGAAAGTAAATGTTGATCAATATAGATTACGGAAAGAAACTATTCTAGGAAATGAAGGACTCAGTCTATATGGTATGGTTGAAATTCTAAAAGGTTTTTCAATAGACGCATATGCCGTGAGTGGGAAAATAGATGAATTGTACCAAGTTTTAGAAAGAAACAGTTATCCTATTGTAATTATGATTAATGAGAATAATAGTTCTCATTATATTGTTATACTTAAAAGAAGGAAAAATAAGATTTATATTTGGGATCCAGATAAGGGAAATAGGATACTAACAGATATAGAAATTAATGAGATATGGACAGGTTATGCAATAATCATTGATAATGTATACTCAAACGACATAAAAACAGAAAAGACAAAACTATTCTGTAAGGAGATGTTCAAAAAAGAAAAAAGTGCTATGATTTCAGTATTGCTTATGTCAATTTTATTAATGATAGTTGGTGTATGCAGTACATTTACTTATAAGGTAATTATAGAACAAATAGAATTCGGGATTAAAATAGAAATTTCCTATTTAAAAATATTATTCTGTATACTTTTTTTGTGTTATGTATTATTGTCATTTTTGTTTATAATAAAATCAAGATTTTTATTAAAACTTAGTAATAAAATTGATTTTTCATTACACAGTAGGTTTATAGATTCGCTTCTATGTATTTCACCACAAAAAAATGAGGACTATGCAAGTGGAGGAATTATTGATAGATATCAGAGATTACCAGTTGTTACAACAACAATGTCATCACTTTTTTCATCAGTTATTATGGAAATGGTATCTATGTTGGTGGGAATATATATACTTTTCAACATAAATAAGGTTATGTTTGGATTACTCGTATGTATAGTATTTGCCTATTTATTATCTTACGTGTTTTCACATAAAAAAATATATTATTTAAATAAATCCTTAATGGATAAAGAAGCCAAAATAATTACAAATGTTAATGAAATTTCGAGAAATTTGATTTCGTTAAAAAATATAAATATTAAAAATTTTAGAGCAAAATTACACAGTGAGGTAGCTAAGGTAAAAAAAGAAGAGTTTACTTTGAAATCATTATCAGTTAATATTGAAGGGATACTTGAGATGATAGAGTCCATCTTGATGCTGTCGATTTTAGTTTATGGAATTACAATGATAATGCAAGAAAAGATGTCAATTGCGACTCTTTTAGCTTTTGAGAGTTTTTCTGGATTCTTTTTATCACCTATAAAAAATGTGTTAAATTTGTTACCTACAATGCAGGAAACATTATTAACATTCAAAAGAGTGGAAGAGATATTTGTACATGCGGAAGAAAAACTTTCTCAAAAGTGTATTGATTTAAAAGGAAATATAGAAGTTTCTGATTTGGAAGTGACATACGGTTATAATAGTCCCATATTAAAAAATATTAATTTTAATATATCTGCAGGAGAGGATGTTTTCTTTGTTGGGGAAAGTGGAAGTGGTAAAACTGCATTAGCGAAAACAGTTGCCAATATTATAAAATATCAACATGGGACTATTTGTATAGATAATTCATACATAGTTGGGGTTGATAGTTTATTTGGTCAAGTACTTTATGTATCTCAGGAGCCTGAAATATTTTGTGGAACTGTGAAGGATAATATACTGTTATGGCAAGATGATACTGATATGGAATTGTTTAAAGAAGTATTGTATGAAATAGGAATTTCAGAAATGTTGGTGCATAAGGGGATAACGATTGAAAGCAATATCCATGAAAATGGAACAAATTTGTCAGGAGGAGAAAAACAAAGAATCATGATTGCTAGGGCGTTAATGCAAAAAGCATCTATCTATATTTTTGATGAAGCTACTTGCCATTTGGATGCTGAAAGTGAGATAGCGATAATTAATTATATTAGAGAAAAACTGAAGGATAGAACATGTTTGTTTATTACACATAATGGTAAAATTTTAAGAAATCAAGATAGTGTAATATATTTGGATGATGGTTTTGTGTATAAAGACAATCATTTGCAAATGATTGAAAAAAATAATAGATATCGCGAAGTATTTGGGTAATTAATCTTTTGGAGGAAATAGTATTTTGACCGTAGCAGAAATAATCAAAAAAACAAGATTAGATGATAATTTGACGCAGGAAGAATATGGTGCAAAATTTGGTGTGACAAGGCAGACCGTATCCAGTTGGGAAAATGGTAAAAGCATTCCGGATTTACAGCTCCTTATTACAATATGTAATACATATAATATTTCATTGGATGCACTATTAAATGAAGATAGAAATTATACTAGAAAAATCAATTATTCACAGAAAATCAGTAGAATAGTTAAAGTTATAATTTCTGTTTTCCTTCCTATAGCGATATTTTGTTTGATTTATGTGGGAATATGGAGCGTTGTTGCTCATAGAGAAAAAAATGCTTATGCAGCAAGAGTAGAGAAAGAAGGTTTTGAATTAAAGGACAGACTATACTATCTGGAAAAAGAAGATGTTGAATATACTTTGGGGAAGGAAGAATTGCCATTCCTTAAATTCCATTTCTATGCTATGAATATTCAGGCAAAAGGTTTAGATGAGAATATGGAATACAATTATTGGCTTTCCTATGAAGATATTGATGGTAAGTACTATTTTTATGTGGAGTATGCTTTAGACTCAGAGGTTGAGGGGACTATTGATTCAGAAGGAGACATTAAATATGATAAACTAACCAAAAAAGATAAAGAATTTCTTGAAAACCATAAAGGCGATATAGAGATAGTATTGGATAGAATGGCTGATTATTATAGCAGTGCATATGGGATTGAACGGTGATATGAACTGTATTGTTTTTTACAATACAAAGAGACATAAATACCATAAAATGAGTTTATGAAATCAATAACAACTATATATGTTCAATAATGCATGGCATATAGACTACAAAAGTTCAATATGTTAATATACATACATGACAAAGGCGTCAACAGATTATCTGTTGGCGCCTTTTCTATTATAAATTAGAAAAACTCGAAGGTGATTTCCTTCCGTCATGTATGCAACAGCATTTACATTAAAACATGGAAACGGAGGAATAAAGATGAGTGCAAAAATTGATTTTTTATATCTAAGTGAAGCCGACATGATTAAAGCCGGCGTAAAGGACATGGGAAAATGTGTAGAGGTCATGGAAGACATGATGATTACCCTGAAAAAAGGTGACTATGTAATGGGCGGCGAGAATCACAATTCACACGGCTGCATGGTTACTTTTCCAGATAATCCGGAGTTTGAAGGAATGCCTACAAATGGTGAGGACAGACGTTTCATGGCAATGCCTGCTTATTTAGGCGGAAACTTCCAG
>JAXJTU010000091.1:0-37687 GCA_036309425.1 Agathobacter sp. | reverse complement strand
TACTTACTTGCGAAGAATGATGCGTCTTTTATGTAAGAGGTGAATTTTTGAATAATTATAAAGAAATACTAAACGGAACAGAATATGACTTTATTAAAACTAATGAGCATCTTGGAAAGCATGTAATTCTTCTAGGACTTGCGGGTAGTTATTCTTACGGGACCAATGTAGAAGGTAGTGATATTGATATTCGTGGAATTACACTTAATCAGAAATCGGATATAATTGGTTTGACACAGTTCGAACAGTATGTGGACAACAATACAGATACAGTTATATATGCATTCAATAAGATTATTAATCTGCTTTTAAGTTGTAATCCTAATACAATAGAACTTCTTGGACTTAATTCAGAGCATTATTTGTATCTGAATGATATTGGTCAGCTGCTGCTTGATAATAAAAAATTGTTTTTATCAAGAAGGGCAATTCAATCATTTGGAGGGTATGCGGATGCACAGCTAAGAAGATTGCAGAATGCCCTGGCAAGAGATAGATACCCACAAAGTGAGAAGGAGCAGCATATCTTTAATTCTGTGAAAAATGCTATGCATGGATTTAATTCAAGCTATAAGAATTTTGAAAACGGAAGCCTTGAAATTTTTATAGATAAAGCAGTTAATCCAGAACTTGAAACCGAGATTTTTGTAAACGTAAATATGAAACATTATCCGCTCCGAGATTATGCAAGCATGTGGAATACAATGGCTAATGTTGTCAAGGATTATGAGAAGATTGGTAAGAGAAACAAGAAGAAAGATGACCTTCATCTTAATAAACATGCTATGCATCTTATAAGACTGTTTATGATGGCTCTCGATATTTTGGAGAAGGGTGAAATCAACACATACAGAGCTGATGAACATGAGTTGCTGATGGATATCCGTTTCGGAAAATATCAGAATGAAGATGGAACATACAAAGATAGTTTTTACGATATCCTTGCCGATTTTGAAAAACGTCTGCATTATGCTTCTGAAAATACGGATTTGCCAGAGGAGCCCGATATGAAAAAGGTTCAGGAACTGGTAATGACAATCAATGAAAGAGTGGTTCGAGATGAAATATGAAAATTTTGAGGGACCGGTAGAAGAACTGATCCTTATGAAAATAAAGATTTTATTGACTGGGAGTTAAATGAGGTGCTGGATATTAATGGTTGGGATTTAAAGAAGGCTCTTCAGCATTTTCATAAGTCAAATGCCACATTATTTGAGTGGAGTAATTCACCAGTAGTATATTACACAACTGATGAGTGGAAGCAGATTTATGAGAATGTGGCAAGCAAATATTTCGCCTGTAAGCCAGCGATTTATCATTATTATGGAACTGCCAATAAAAATTACCATGAATACCTTTGTGAGGATATGGTAAAGTACAAAAAGTATTTTTATGTACTAAGACCTATTCTTGCGTGCAAATGGATTGAAGAAAAGAAGTGTCCGCCACCAGTATTATTTGATGAACTGTTTAACACGGTCCTTGAGGATAATATGAAAGCGGCGGTGAGGGATTTACTTGATAAGAAAGTGAAGATGTCAGAAGCTGATAAGGCACCTAAGGTAGATGTGATTAATCAGTATATTGAGGAAAAGCTGACATATTATAAGGCCTTGGTTGAAAAAATGGATGATGATAGAAATCCTGACTGGAATGAGTTGGAAGACGCATTTAGAAATACTTTGAAATTATGAATATACTGATTTGACTTTTCCATATGATAAGTTTATTTTTGCTAAAAGAAGTAGGTACTTGTATGAAACCAAGAACAGAAGTAAGCATGAAGCTCTACCACGTGCTGCTAGACCGTGGATACCCAGAAGAGTTTTGTGATCAGATAACAAAGAACTTAAACACAGACTGGACAGCGAATCGCATGCTAGGTTACCTGTCTCATTACAAAAAGCTTCCGATGGAAGAAATCGTTGATGAGATGCTTGCGATTTTATCCGACAGAAATCGAATTATGGCAAAGAAAGATTTGGAAGCGACTAATGCCAGATGGAATGAAATGATGTATAATGGTTTTCCTGGCTCGGATGATGAGTAAGTGTACCATTGTAATGGTATAATAATCTAGAAAAATTTAACCACCAGTTAACAACACATTTGACCTAATTTATGCTATTATATTTCCATGCGGTATTTTTGTAGAACATAAAGATGATTTTCAAAACGCAAAAGGAGGCACAATATGGAAAGACCACATTTCGACATCGTGGCCAGTGGAGCGCGAATGAAAGAAATTCGCAAACAGAGAAAAATCTCTGTAAAGCAGGTCATGGAGTACATGGGTTTTGAGTCAACCCAGGCCGTGTATAAATGGGAAGCAGGAAAATGCTATCCACAGGCCGACAACTTAGTAGCCTTAGCAATTTTGTATAATGTAAGCCCGATGGAGCTTTTAGTTGAAGAGGACCTTGTGTCCTCTTCAAGTCGTTTATGGGGGAAATTAAATGCGGCATAGTGAACCATAGGTTGCTCGACTAAATGAGAATGATAAAGTATCATAAATTCATCAACTGAATACAGACGCGTACAGCAGATTTTTTACAACAGAAGAAATGGTAATTTTAAAGGTAATGGAATTTATTCCATAAAAGACAGCGTCTGGAAGAAAAACGAATAGACACAACCAGCATATAAATTATTTGATATGAATTAAAAATGTACAGTATGTAAATCCATAAAATTGTGTCTAGTGCATTGTGTTATAAATAAACCGATGCAATATTGTTTTAGAATAGTGTTTTAGTATACAAGGAGGAGACCATGAAAAAATCAAGTGCAGTTCAATTTGCCAAAAACTATAACAAAACATCATATACTGAAAATGGCGCAACAGGATACAGAACAACAACAAAAGCCCTGCTTGATTTAAACTTCAAGGTTTCTTCCCTAAGAGCACGAGATGAAGAATACATAGTAAACGAATTCATCAAAGCCTATCACGAATCCCCAAAGTACGCCATCAAGTGGTTATTTTTCCTAAGAGATGTTCTCGAAGGAATGGGTGAAAGAAGAACCTTCAGAGTCTGCCTAACATATCTGGCGGTATCCAAGCCAAAGCTGGCAAAGGCAATAATTCCATACATTCCAGAATACGGCAGATTTGATGATGCGCTGGTATTGTTAGATACACCACTAGCCGAAGCAGTCGCAACAATGTACAGAAATCAGTTGGAAAAAGACATGGATGCCATGCACCATAACAAACCAGTATCCTTATTAGCAAAATGGCTTCCAAGCATCAACACATCATCTGAGAAAACGAAGAAATATGCAGGAAAGCTTTGCAAGCATTTTACGATGTCACCTAAAGAATATAGACAGACACTTTCAAAACTCAGAAAGTATGGAAATGTAGTGGAAACAAAAATGTCAGCCTCAAACTGGTCAGAAATTGACTACGAGACAGTTCCGGCCAAAGCCAACATGAGATATGATAAGGCGTTTGCGAAACATGACTTAGAGAGAAGATCGGAATATCTTCAAAAGGTATTTCTTGGAGAAGGAAAACTTAATACAAAAGGACTTATGCCATATGAAATAGTACATAGAATTACTGGTTCAGATTTCTATGGTGGACCATTAAAAAGTAATCTGCTAACAGAGCTGATGTGGAAGAAAATTGTATCGGAAGGCTTCAAAAATGACTGGGGCTTTGAAGATGCAATCGTTGTTGCAGATGGCTCGGGAAGTATGTTTACACCTGCTTTTGGAAGTACTTCCGTTTTGGCAATAGAAATCTGCAATTCCTTGGCAATCTATTTTGCAGAACAGTTAAAAGGAGTATTTCATAACAAAGCAATAACATTTAGCGGACATCCACAGTTTATCGACCTCAAGGAAAACACCAGCCTCAAAGATAAACTCGAGATTATGTTTGCACATAACGAAGTGGCAAATACCAATATCGAGGCCGTCTTTGACTTAATCCTTAATATGGCAAAAAGCAAGGAGGTTCCTAAAGAAGAATTGCCAAAGCAGGTGCTTGTAATCTCCGACATGGAATTTGACATGGCAACCAGAAAAGACTATGGGGAAAAAGATAAATGGAAAAAGGCCGACGAAGCCTTGTTTGAAACAATCGAAAAGAAATATGAAAAGAGTGGTTACAAAATGCCGCGACTCATATTCTGGAATGTATGTGGCAGAACCAATACAATTCCTAAGGTTGATAATGAGGAGGGCTTATGCCTTTTGTCTGGTTTTTCCCAGAATGCGATGAAAGTTGCAGCTGATAAAACCAAGAAGGATCCTTACGAGGCATTAATCAATGTGCTTGATTCGCCAAGATATCAGGTTATTGAGGATGCCATAAAAGAATATGTTGCATAAAACAAATGGGTTACAAATCCGCCTGAGAATGTCAAGAAAGCCGGTCTTAAAAGGCTATTATTTGATATTCTTAGGCGGATTTTTTATAAATGTCCATATAATGGGACACATGATATGCATAATACTAAGTAGAAAACTAAGCTCATTGATAATAGTTTAAGAATGATAATAAGAAAATATAAATAATTATCAGCAAATAACAATAAATAGCAGAATACTATTGTGAATACAATTTTCAGGATTTATAATAAATATGACATACTATGTAATAATTTATGAGGTATATAAATGAATGATAATTGGATAAATCTTGAAGAAGCAGCAACATATTTATCAATTAAGCCAGTGACATTACGCTCCTGGATTAAGAAAAATAATGGTCTTCCGGCTCATAAAGTGGGAAAATTTTGGAAGTTTAAAAAATCTGAGCTAGATGAATGGATAAAAAGCGGTAAGAGTGCGGATATCGAAAATGAATAACAGTAACAAGGAGAATACACAAAATGTATAAATCTATAGATTTATTTGCAGGAATAGGCGGAATAAGAAGAGGGTTCGATAATGCATTTGGTTCTCAAATAGAGACAGTATTTGTTTCAGAGTGGGATGAGCCAGCACAGAAGACATATAAGTTGAATTATCCTGATTCAGATATTGCAGGAGATATTACCCAAATTGATGAAAAAAGTATTCCAGAATTTGATATTTGTTTGGCTGGATTTCCATGTCAGGCATTTTCTATGGCTGGAAAACATGGCGGGTTTCAAGATGATTATCATGGAACTTGTAGAGGGACGTTGTTTTTAGATGTTGCAAGAATATGTGAATTTCATAAGCCTAAAGTTATATTTTGTGAAAATGTAAAAGGACTTACAATTCATGATAAGGGGAGAACATTTAAAATAATTAAAAAGACTTTTGAAGATTTAGGATATGATGTTTATAGTGATATCTTAAATAGCAAAGATTTTGGTGTTCCTCAAAATCGTGAAAGAATATATATTGTATGCTTTAGAAAAGACTTAGGTGTAAAAAGTTTTGATTTTCCAGAGGGCACTGATAAGTCTAAAACAATAGCAGATATTCTTGATAATGCTCCTATTCCTTCAAAGTATTATTTATCAACAACATATATGGATACTTTAATTAAACATAGAGCAAGACATGAATCAAAGGGGAATGGATTTGGATATGAGATACGTCCACTTGATGGTATTGCTGGTACGATTGTATGTGGTGGAATGGGAAGAGAAAGAAATTTAATCGTTGATCATCGTGAACATAGCATGAAGCCAACTACACATATTAAAGGTGAAATTAATAAAGATGATATAAGGAAAATGACACCAAGGGAATGGGCAAGATTGCAGGGATTTCCTGATGATTTTAAATGGAATTTGGCAGATACACATATGTATAAGCAGTTTGGTAATTCTGTTACTGTTAATGTTATAGAGGCAATAGCTGTCGAAATAATGAAAGTATTATCAAAGGAAGGTGGAGATAATGGCAAATAAGGGAGAATGGGGTGAACCATATGTTGCACTTCGTGTATTAGGTGAAAGAAAATTGTATATTGCAGACAAAGATGGCAAAAAAAATAGTTTAGAATGGATGGATGTTCTCGAATTAATTAGACACGAAGCCGTAGACCGGGTAGTAACATATCGGGTAAATGATCAGGAAGATATTGTTATAGAGGTATTAGTTAATAATGATTTCAAATTTAATACCAGTGCACATAATTTTTTAGAGATGGCTAATAAATTAGCCCAGGAAATAAAAGATGGAAAAGGAAGATCTTTTGAAGTGTCTGATGATGTGCACAGTTTTCTGGATAAAATAGAGATGCAACATATAAAAGCTAAAAGTATAGATAAAAGTGATTTGTTCTTGTCAATAAAAGATCCAAGAGCTCCAATTGTGAGAGAACATGTTGGATTTTCTGTAAAGTCAGAGTTTGGGCAAAATCCCACTTTATTTAATACAGCAAAAGCATCTGCAGTTGTTTATAAAGTTGATGGAATGACAGATGAGTTGATGAATCAAATTAATTCCCTCATGGATACTAAAGGGAACGTGGCTGTAAGTGATAGATGTGATAAATTATTGGAACGTGGATGCAAATTAACCTTTGTTGGTTTTCCGTATGCAAAAAGAGCAAAATGTGAGGCATTTAGAGAAAATTTGGATTTAATAGATCCAAGACTTCCTGAAGTTATAGAACGTATGCTTTGGTATCATTTTTTTGAAAAATTTTCTAATAACGATTTAGCTGACGTAACGGAGAATATAATAGCTAAAAATCCATGCAATTTATCCAGACCAGAAGTAAAATATGTTTATATGATAAAATCTTTTTTATATGCATCATATTGTGGAATGACCGCATCAACATTATGGGATGGTGAAAGTCAGGTAAATGGAGGATTTATTAAAGTTAGCGCTGATGGAGAGGTGCTAGCTTATTACGCATTAGAGTCAGATGCTTTCAAATCATATTTATATTCAAATTGTTATTTAGAGTTTCCTTCCACAGATGAAGGGCATGGAAATTATGCAAAGGTGTATAAAGAAGGAAATGACTATTTCTTTAGATTGAACTTTCAAATAAGATATCGCTAATAATATTGGAAAATTATAATATGAAATTATTAAAGAATATGAAGGATTGGTTATGGCGGATGTACTAACGAAAGAGCAACGTAGAAAGAATATGCAACATATCAAAGCCAAAGACACTAAGATTGAGGTGATACTACGTAAAGCATTATGGAAAAAAGGATATCGTTATCGAAAAAATTATTCTGGTCTTCCAGGGCATCCAGATATTGTACTGACAAAGTATAAAATTGCTATTTTCTGTGATGGGGAATTTTTTCATGGGAAGGACTGGGAAGTGCTGAAACCTAGACTTGAAAAAAGTAACAACAGTGAATTCTGGATAAATAAAATCTCGAGAAACAGAGAGAGGGATGATGAGGTTAACAAGAAATTGTTATTTTTAGGATGGACAGTGATTCGCTTTTGGGGCGATGAAATTAAAAAAAATACAGATGAATGCGTGAAGGTTATTGAAGAAGCCATATTTGATATGAAGATTGGTGATGAAGAGACATAATCATAGATGGGAGAATCTGATCCTAGAAATAAATCTTTGATGAAGATGTTTAATCTAATTAACATTGGTGAAAGATCAGGTAGCGGGGTTCCGAATATTTTTAATACATGGGAAGACCAAGGTTGGAAAGAGCCTGTTATTGAAGAGAGATTTGATCCAGACAGGACGATTTTATCGCTTGAATTTATTCAAAAACAAGCGATAAAAACAAGCGATAAAAAACAAGCGATAAAGACTGCTCAAAATAAAGAAAAAATAAGAAAATTTCTCATGGAAAACGGATTATCAAAAACAAGAGATATCGCAGATTATCTTGATTTGAGTCCGGCAAGAACAAGAGCAATTCTTTCTGAAATGGCAGATATTGAAGTTGTTGGAGAAGAAAAGGAGTAAAAACGTTATGAGCAATAAGGACCTAAGCAAATACATAAGCTTAATCCTCCGCCATAAGCCCGAAACCATCGGAATCTCACTAGATGAACACGGCTGGGCAAATGTCGAGGAATTAATAGCTGGTATTGCAAAGAACAATAAATTTAATATGGATATTTTGGAAGAAATCGTTCGTACAGATGAAAAGCAACGCTATTCCTTTAATGAGGACAAGACGCTAATACGCGCAAATCAGGGACATTCCATAGCAGTTGATGTTGAACTGGAAGAACAGGTTCCACCAGAGATATTATGGCATGGAACTGGTGAGAAGTATGTTTCATCAATAGATAATGAAGGCTTAATTCCAAAGAGCAGACTATATGTACATTTATCTAAGGATGAGGAAACTGCAGTTAAGGTTGGCTCAAGACATGGAAAGCCGGTTATCTATCACGTACTTGCAAAACAGATGTATGACGATGGATACAAATTTTATTTATCTGTAAATGGAGTTTGGCTTACCAAAGAAGTGCCAGTTAAGTATTTACAAAAGATATAACAGGAGACAACAATGTGGACAATATCAAGAATTGACGAAGCCGACTACGGCTGCGAGGAAAGACTCCCAGGAGAGCCATTAATGCTACTCATCACTTTGGAAAATGAAGCCAAAGAAGTAATCCAGTTTGAAGTAGCCGAGAACTGGATTGAAGTGCAGGGCCTCGACGAAGGTGATGAGTGGCTAGAGGATATAGAAACAGAAGATGAAGAAGCCATTAATGCCGAAAATCAGGCCAGGTGGATGGAGAACTATTATCGAGCACTACAGGAGATGGAGGAGTAAATATGTGGATTGCATTTTCATTCGGTTCTGCATTATTTGCAGGACTAACAACTATTTTGGCAAAATGCGGCATAAAAAATACCGATTCTAATGTGGCAACAGCCTTAAGAACAATCGTAGTCTTGATTTTTTCATGGATAATGGTATTTGTGGTAGGTGCGCAGAGCGGGCTTGCAAGCTTAACTGGCAGAGTACTGATTTTTCTAGTGCTTTCCGGACTTGCAACCGGAGCATCGTGGCTATGCTATTTCAAAGCATTACAGCTCGGCGACGTAAACAAAGTAACACCGATAGACAAATCCAGCACCATTTTAACAATGCTAATAGCCTTCATTTTCCTTAAAGAGGATATTACATATTTAAAATTAATTGGAATGGTATTAATCGGCGTCGGTACATATCTGATGATTCAGAAAAAAGAAACAGAAGTTAAGAAAAGCGATGGAAAGTGGCTAATCTATGCATTAGGTGCAGCAGTTTTCGCAAGCCTTACCTCTATACTTGGCAAAATCGGAATCCAGGATATTAATTCAAATCTTGGAACTGCAATCAGAACAATCGTTGTTCTTGCCATGGCATGGGTCGTAGTTTTTGTAACAGGAAAGCAGAATACAATAAAGTCAATTAACAAACGTAGCTGGATATTCCTCATTTTATCAGGATTTGCGACGGGAGCCTCATGGCTTTGCTATTACCGCGCACTGCAGACTGGCCCGGCAAGCATTGTTGTCCCGATTGATAAATTAAGTATTTTGGTAACAGTTGTATTTTCGTATTTTGTATTTCACGAGAAGCTATCGCTTAAATCGGGCAGTGGATTATTGATGATAGTTGCAGGAACACTTGTCTTGTTATTTTAACAAGGCCATGTGCACTTCGCAGTAAGAATTATGGCGCCATTTAGAGAAAGGAGGAAAAATGAAAAGCATATATTTTGTACGTCATGGGCAGACAGTCTGGAATGTAGAGAACAAAATCTGTGGAGCGACAGACATTGAGCTTACAGAGTTCGGCCACGAGCAGGCAATAAAAACAGGAGAGGAAATACTTAAGCAGGGAATAAAAGCAGATGAGATACTGTATTCCCCGCTCATCCGTGCCAAGGAAACCGCTCTACATATTTCGAAGATGACAGGAATACCCGCAAGAGAGGAAATCCGTCTTAAAGAGCAGAACTTCGGAAAATACGAGTCTACACCGCGTGACGGAGAAGAGTTCAAACAAGCTAAGAAACAGTTTATAACTACGTATGAAGGTGGCGAGTCCATGTTGCGTCTTGCACAGAGAATATATAATCTTTTAGATGAGCTAAAAGACGACGATAAGACCTATATTCTTGTGGCACACAATGGAATTGCCAGAATGGTGAATTCATATTTTAACGAGATGACCAATGATGAATTCGCAGCGTTTGGTGTTGCAAATTGTGCTGTAATAGAATATACATATTAAAAGCCTTCTGTTGTACAAAATATAATGTACAACAGAAGGCCTTTGTGTCCAAACAGACATTAAAAATTATAAACGGTCAGGATTTTCATTAATGAAAATATACTCTGCTACAGAACGGTCAAAAGTTTTAATGTGGTTAAATAACCAGTCAACAACCTTCTTCTTAACCTGCTCAACAAATTCCTCTGTAGGTCCTTCTGATTCCTCAAGGAAATTCTCAAGGTCACTAAGAGTTTTTCTAAACTCATCATGCTTTGTTTTGTGATTAGGAAGTTCAGGATAACCAACCTCCTCCTGAAGTTTCTCTTCTGCAGTAAAATGAAAATCCGTATACTCTATAAGATAGTCCATCATTTTAACAGCATCAATTTTGCTATCTTTTTTCTCGCAGCTATCAACAAATTTTTTGATTCTTTCAATTAGTTCTTTGTGCTGTGAATCAATAACTTCGTTTTTTGTAATAAGAGTATCATCAAATTCAATTGTCATTAGGGTTACCTCCTCCAATATTTATAGATTAATTATACCCTTATTAAAGCTAAACGTCATGCTTTTTTTCTGCAAAAATGACTTGCGATTTTTTTTTTTTTACCCCATAATAAACATTAAAGGGTAAAATGCGACAATGGAGGAAATCTAAAATGGCAGAATGGAAAAATTTTGATACTTTAAATGCTTACAATGCACTTACAGATTGTAAGAAAGTAAACCTTGTAGAAGCTATGTCAGGTGATAATGGAGCTGCACGTGCAAAGAATTACAGCGTACCAATGGCAGCAGGGCTTGTTTACAATTATGCATCAAAAGAAGTTGACGATGAAATTATTGAGAAGCTTGCTGCACTTGCAGAAGAGGCTTCACTTGTAGATAAATTTGAAGAGCTCTACAACGGCGCAGTTATTAATACAGGAGAGAATCGTCTCGTTCTTCACCAGATGACACGTGGACAGTTAGGAAACCCTGTAGAGGCTGACGGAGTTGACAAGAGAGAATTTTACACAGCACAGCAGAACAAAATTGCTGATTTTGCAAATAAGGTACATGCTGGAGAAATCACAAATGCAGCAGGCGAGAAATTCACTACAGTAGTACAAATCGGAATCGGTGGATCAGATTTAGGACCACGTGCCATGTATCTTGCACTTGAGAACTGGGCAAAGAAAAATGATACATTCAAGATGGAAGCAAAGTTCATCAGCAATGTAGACCCGGATGATGCAGCAGCAGTTCTTAACGGAACAGATGTTGCTCATGCAATTTTCGTACTTGTATCTAAATCAGGTACAACACTTGAGACATTAACAAACGAGTCATTCGTTAAGGATGCTCTTACAAAGGCTGGTTTAGACCCATCTAAGCACATGATAGCTGTAACAAGTGAGACATCACCACTTGCAAAGAGTGATGACTATCTTGCAGCATTCTTTATGGACGATTACATCGGAGGACGTTTCTCATCAACATCAGCAGTTGGTGGAGCAGTTCTTTCACTTGCATTTGGACCAGAAGTATTCGCTCGTTTCTTAGACGGAGCAGCAGCAGAGGACAAGCTTGCAACAAGCAAGAACGTAAAAGAAAATGCAGCATTATTAGATGCACTTATCGGTGTATATGAGCGTAATATTTTAGGATATCAGTCAACAGCAGTTTTACCATACTCTCAGGCACTCAGCCGTTTCCCTGCACACCTTCAGCAGTTAGACATGGAGTCAAATGGTAAATCAGTTAACCGTTTTGGAGAGCCTGTAAACTACAAGACAGGTCCAATGATTTTCGGAGAGCCAGGAACAAACGGACAGCATTCATTCTATCAGCTTTTACATCAGGGAACTGACATCATTCCACTTCAGTTCATCGGATTTAGAAACAGCCAGATTGGAACAGATGTTGACATTCAGGGAAGCACAAGCCAGCAGAAGCTCTGCGCTAACGTAGCAGCTCAGATTGTAGCATTTGCATGTGGTAAGAAGGATGAGAACAGCAACAAGAACTTCGAAGGTGGACGTCCATCAAGTATCATCATCGGAGACCAGCTTACACCAGAATCACTTGGTGCACTCCTTGCTCACTTTGAGAACAAGGTAATGTTCCAGGGATTTGTATGGAACATCAACAGCTTTGACCAGGAAGGTGTTCAGCTCGGAAAAGTACTTGCTCAGAAGGTACTTGCTCACGAGACAGACGGAGCACTCAAGGTATACAGCGATTTATTAAACATCTAAGATAAATAAAAATCATATAATATCGTTACTTTTATAAATTTTTGATATAAATAGTGGTACTTTTAGCATGGTTCCCCTAGATATAGTGTGTTATAATGTAAATGTAAACAAGATGTTGCATTTTATTTGACTTTGTCAAGGAGGACTTGGTATGGTTGGTGTATTTTCAATGGATACAATGCTGGCCTATCAGATAAACCAGCATTTATATCAGAATTCAAACGTCGAAAACGATATTAAAATTAAATCGGGTAAGAATCCGAACGATATTAGTTTTGCCAACATTCTTGATGGCGAGATTAAGGCAATAAAGATGTGAAAAATATAGGATGAGGGCTAGTTTAGCCCTCATTTTTTTCGCAATATAAAAAATTTCTACTTTCACATAAATATTCTTTTATAACATAAGTGACAATTCCCACAAAATGGTATATATTATGAAAGGTTAAAGACGAATCACGAAGGAGTGTGTAAAAAAGATGAAGATAAAGGCATGGAAAGTAGTCTGTTGTATGATGTTTTTTGTTATGCTTATAGCAGGTTGCAATAAAACGAATCAAGCTAATTCACAAAAGCAAAATTCACAAAATATCGAAAGCGAAAAAGAAACACAAGACAATTCAAAAACACAGGATACACAAAAAGAAACAGAAGTGGAAACACAGGAAACAGAAGAAGCAGAAGAGATAAACATAGACGAGCTTGAATTAGTAAAAACAACACGAACAGTAAATGTAAGAATGGCACCTTCCTTAGATGCAGAGGTATATACAAAACTAGATTCAAGAACAGAGGTCTACCGAATTGCAGACGAAGGCGAATGGAGCAAGGTATATATAGATGGAGGAATCTGTTACATAGCAAGCCAGTATTTAAAACTTCCTTCAGCAAACGGTTCAAATGACTACCTGGTAGTAATAGACGCCGGACATCAGCTCCATGGCAATTCATCACAGGAGCCAATAGGTCCAGGTTCATCCCAGACAAAGGCAAAAGTGTCAAGCGGAACAGCAGGAGCAACAAGCGGATTAAATGAATACGAATTAACACTAATGGTATCGCTCAAACTTCAGCAGGAATTAGAAGAACGCGGATACGAAGTAATAATGATTAGAACAACAAATGATGTAAACATAAGCAATAGTGAGAGAGCAGCCGTAGCAAACGATTCATGCGCAGACGCATTTATCAGAGTACATGCAAACGGATCCGAAAACTCTTCAGCAAACGGAGCAATGACAATATGCCAGACATCATCAAATCCATATAACTCACAATACTACAGTCAAAGTAAGGCGTTATCCACAAGCGTACTAGACAATCTCGTAGCAGCAACAGGATGTAAAAAAGAAAGAGTGTGGGAAACAGATACAATGAGCGGAATAAACTGGTGCAATGTCCCGGTTACAATTGTGGAAATGGGCTACATGTCCAATCCAACCGAAGATGCACTAATGGCAACCGAAGATTACCAGTGGAAAATAGTAGATGGAATTGCAAACGGCATAGATGAATATTTTGGTTTATAAGAAATTAAGTCCCCCCGGGGCACACAAATCAATGTGTGCTTCGGGGGGATTTTTTTATACAAAACCTCAGCCCAAAGGCTCAGCCCAAAGGCCCCCAAAACCTCAGCCCAAAGGCCCCCAAATCCTCAGCCCAAAGGCTCCCAAATCCTCAGCCCAAAGGCACTCCAAAGCCAGCCCAAAGTCTCAGCCTAAAGGCGATCAAAGCCATCTAAGATATCCCAAGAAAATAAATAACGATGTCATAACAATGACACGACAAATATATAACAAAAACAACATAATATATTGACAACGTAGTGAAAATATAGTAATATATAATCAAGAAAATTCGGGGGCAGCAAACCCTGCTCTGAAAAAAGTGAAAAGGTCAGGTAGTGAAATGGCAGGAAAGCATACAGCAGATTCTTATCTGCAGGTGCGTGTAGATACTAATGATAAGAAACTAGCTGCTGAGATTCTCGAAGGACTAGGAACTAATTTGTCATCAGTAGTAAATATGCTACTAAAACAAATTATTCTGACTAAAGGAATTCCTTTTGATGTGCGGCAGGTAAATACACACACCAAGCAAGAATTATTATTAGAATTGAAAAAAGTTTTGGAGGATTAATACAATGAAGAAATTTGCAATTACATTGTCAAAGAGGGGAACAGAAGAAAGAGTACTTAAGGTATTCGACACAAAGAAGGAAGCCTTAAGCGCCGGACCAGAATATCGTAAAGTATACACACGTGAAGATGGACTTCTAAGCTGTATCTCAGGAAACTTTGATGAGCACAACAATAGAGTAGATAAAAGTTGTATTTTTTACACAGCATGGATTTAAAAAATATAATAATAAAAATGCACCAGAGCTTATCCCTGGTGCATTTTTATTATGTATAAAAGATTGCTTTTTGGGCTTATAAAAATTAAAATAAAAAATCTAAGAATAAAAAGACAGAGGTGTACAACATGTATAAGGGAATAGCCGCTTCTGAAGGAATAGGAACAGCTTTTATAATAAAACGGTAACAGACCCTTTTGTGAATTAATTCGCCTTGAATGTGCAAAAGAAAAATTTGAAAAAGACACAAATGAGATGGCAGACCAGATAGCCATAGCAGCTGGGGAAATAGAAGACGCTGATATATCACAAGCCCCGGCAGGAGCAATAATTTTGGCAAAAGATTTGACACCATCTATGACCGCAGGAATAGTAAAAGAAAACATCTGCCAAAAAGTAAAAAATACAGATGTAATATGTATTGACGGAACAAAAATAGAACTTGTATGTAACATTGCAAAACCAGTTTGAAAGCTACAAACAGGTAGCACAGCAAATGAAAGGCAAGCCGGTAATAATAAGAACACTTGATATAGGCGGAGACAAGGCCGTTCCATACCTTGGACTTGAACAGGAAGAAAATCCATTTCTCGGATTTCGCGCTATAAGATTTTGCCTGCAGAGAACCGATATATATATTACGCAGTTAAAAGCCATAGTAAAGGCAAGCGCATATGGAAACATAAAAATAATGGTTCCATTTATAACAAAAGTTGAAGAATTAAGGGAAGTAAAAAAACTGGTTTCACAAATTATGGCGACCTATGATGAAGAAGGAATTGCCTATAACAAAAAAATAGAAATCGGTATAATGATAGAAACCCCGGCAGCATGCCTTATGGCCGATGCACTTGCCAAAGAAGCCGCATTTTTTAGCATAGGAACCAACGATCTTACAGGTTACACAATGGCAGTAGACAGAGGAAATGCAAAAGTAGCACATCTTTATTCAACATACAACCCGGCAGTGCTGCGTGCAATAAAGAGAATAATTGAATGTGCAAAAAAAGAAAAAATAATGGTAGGAATGTGTGGTGAAGCAGCAGCCGACCCCAAATTAATTCAACTATTTTTAGCATTAGGGCTTGATGAATTCTCTGTAAGCCCTGCAAGTGTATTAAAAGTAAGAAAAGTAATATCAGAATGTGATATTACAAGCTACAAAGAAAAAATAGAACAGATTATGCAATGTTCAACTGAGCAAGAAATAAACAATATACTCAATTAATTGTGGATATTTTTATATTTTTCAAAGATTTTTTTAAAATATCTGACAAATTCCATATAATTGTGAAAAAACACACCAATTATTAGACTATTTTCCACATTATCAACAAATAATTGTGGAAAACTAGGACGATGGTACCATAGTATAAATTTTCCAAATATACAAATAATAATTAAAAAATTATTTGGAGGAAAAAAAGTTGAAAGCAACTGGTATAGTCAGAAGAATCGATGACTTAGGTAGAATTGTAATACCAAAAGAAATTCGAAGAACACAAAGAATCAAAGAAAGTGATCCAATAGAGATATATATAAATCGAGAAGGCGAACTAATGCTCAGAAAGTATTCTCCAATAGGAGAATTAGGCGATTTTGCTGCAGAATATGCAGAAAGTTTGTCGCAGGTTACCGGAGTTCTCACCTGCATAACAGACCGTGACATGATTATTGCAGCAGCCGGACCAAAGAAAAAAGAATACGAAGGCAAAGAACTTTCAAATGAAGTAGAAGGTATCATAAACGAAAGACGCTCCATAAGCATCATAGGAGATGAGTCAAGGATATCAATAGTCAAAGAAGACCAGGCACAATATGCAGGAGAAGCAGTATCCACAATAATATGCAATGGTGATACAGTAGGAGCCGTAATAATGTGCACAGAGGATTCAAAAAAATGGGATCAGGATACTTCATTAAAGCTTACACAGGTTGCCGCAGCATTTTTAGGAAAAGTATTACAATAATTCAAAATCGGTCACAAAATATTTCTGTGTGACCATTGTGTGACCGAACGAGTGTATACTCTCTTGTGAAAACAATTAATATTGCATAAACTCTAGATTAATAGTAAAATGGAAAGGGGTAGAGCTTATGAAAAAATTAACTAAGAAATTATTGATGATGCTTACATCTGCAATGCTCGTATTTGGCACAGCAACTATTTCATATGGAGCAGATAATACAACAGTAGAAAGTACTACAATCGAGGATGGAAAGACTCCTCTTGCAGCCGCAGAAGACACATGTGGTATTCACTGGTTAGTACTTCTTCTTACAACAGGTGTTATCGGATATTATGCAATTAGAATAGCTTCTGAAAGCAAAGCTGAGCAGAGGGAGATAGGTAAGCAGGAAGCATAGGAGGCAATGGATGAAGATAGTTGATAGAATAGTACTCGTAGTATTTGTTATATCGCTCATCATTTTGTGCTTTTTCCAAAAGTGTACACTTGATATATACTTTCTTGTTTTTGGTTTTGCAGTAGCTGCCATGTGTGCAGTAACATTATATCTGCAGAATAAGAAATCAAAGCAGTCTATGCATGGCGCTCAGAAGGAATCAGACGGAAATAAATCAAAACAGAAATAAAAAAGGGGAACTCTGGTATAATCCAGAGTTCTTTTTGTTTTTAAATAAGGTTAAGGTAGAGTTTAGGTATGGCTAGAAAGAAAAAGAAGAAAAAACAGCATCGTTTATTCTGGTTTATAATTAAATTGCAGATTTTTTTCATGCTGATTGTATTGGCAGGAATGGGGTATTATTTTTACGGGGGATACGCGCAGACAGTACAGGACTTAAAAGCTGAAGCAATTACACTTGTAATGCAATCGGACGAGACCACATTTGTCCCGGCACGAACAACGCAATTATATGATACTAACGGAGAGCTAATCTCAGAACTCCACGGCGATAAGGATGCAGAATATGTAGAATATGAAGATATTCCGGCATACTTTGTTACCGCAATGGTAAGTATAGAAGACAAGCGATTTTACTCACATCACGGAGTAGACTATAAGGCCTTACTGCGAGCAGGAAAAGCTATAATAAAAGATAAAAGAATGAGTCAGGGTGGAAGTACAATTACAATGCAGCTTGCAAGAAACATATACCTTGACATGGGAAAATACTGGCAGCGAAAAGTAAAAGAAATGTTTATAGCAATGGAGCTTGAGAAGCGCTTCAGCAAATCCGAGATAATGGAGTTTTATCTAAACAATATCTATTTTTCAAACGGATATTATGGAATAGACGCAGCATGCCATGGATATTTTGACTGCAATTTATCGGATTTGTCATTATCACAAATTGCATTTTTGTGCGCAATACCAAACAATCCATCAGTCTATGATCCGATAACCAATTATGATAATACAATCAAAAGACGAAATCTGATTCTTCTTTGCATGGTAAATGATGGAAAAATAAGCCAGGAAACATATGAGGCAGCGATAAATGAACAAATAGTGCTTACACCACCACAGCAAAAAGCGCAATCAAAAAAGAACAACTATGTAGACACATATGCATATAGCTGTGCAACAAAAGCGCTTATGCAAAAGGAAGGTTTTGAATTCAAATATTACTTTAAAAATGATGAGGAAAAGCAGCTCTATCAGGAAGAATATAATCAGATGTATGATTACTGCCAGCGTAAATTGTATAGCGAGGGATATAAGATATATACATCAATTGATTTAAACAAGCAGCAGCAGTTGCAAAATGCAATAGATACACAACTATCCGGATTTACAGAAGTAAGCGATGAAGGAGTATACAGCCTGCAAGGAGCGGCAACATGTATTGACAATAATACAGGACTGGTCGTTGCAATAGTAGGAGGACGAAGTCAGGATTTTAGTGGCTATACATTAAACCGAGCTTATCAAAGTCACAGACAGCCCGGAAGTTCAATAAAACCATTAATTGTATACACACCAAGTTTTGAAAGAGGCTATACCCCGGATTCAATGGTTGATGACCATGAGTTTGAAGGCGGTCCATCAAATGCAGGTGGTTCATATTATGGAAATGTAAATGTCAGATTCGCCGTAGAGCAGTCATTAAACACAGTAGCATGGCAGTTGTACGACCAACTAACACCAGAAGTCGGACTGTCATATCTCAAGGATATGAATTTTACCAATATTGTAAAAAGTGATTATGTAACAGCAACAGCTCTAGGCGGATTTACAACAGGCGTATCAACAGTAGAAATGGCATCAGCATATGCAACCCTGGTAAATGACGGAAAATACAGAGAGCCAAGCTGCATAGTATCAATGGTAGACTCAGACGAAAACATAATATACAGTGCGTCATCAATAGAAACAATTGTTTATAAAGAGCAGGCAGCAAGAATGATGACTAATGTCATGACAGGCGTAATGACAAACGGAACAGGCCGAAGTGTAGCAATATCAAATATGCCATGTGCCGGAAAAACAGGAACAACAAATGACCAAAAAGACGGATGGTTTTGCGGTTTTACAAGATATTACACAACCTGTGTATGGGTAGGATGCGATATACCCAAAAAAGTAGATGGGCTAAAAGGAGCATCATATCCCGGCAAAATATGGCAGGGATATATGAATGCCATACATGAAGGCCTGCCATACATTGACTTTTTACCATATGCCCAGCTATCGCAAGACTTTATAAATAATCAGAACCAAGAACAAACAGAAAATCCTGAGGGAGAAGTAGTAGAACCAGAACAGCAGCCAGACCCAAATGAAGGACAAACAAACGAACCTGTTTTACCAAATGATCCAAATCAGGAAAATGCAAATAACCAGACAACAGACAACGGAGGAAATGCGGAGAACAATAACTCCCAAAACGATGGTCAGCAAAATACCGGAGAACAAAACAATAATTCACAAAACGCAACGGAAGGAGCCGGAGATAATCAGGAAAACACAAATAATCCACCGGAGCCACCAGCACCAGAAGAGAATCCTCCAATAGAAAATGTCGAACAGCCAAATCAATAAAGAGGAAAGAAAACAATGGTAGATAAAACATTAAATGAGCTTTTGGTAAATTTATTTAACGACATTATGGAAATAGAAGGAAAATGCTTAATATCAGGAGAATTTTCTGATATTACCAACAACGATATGCATATAATAGAAGCAATCGGAATTGGGGAACCTCAAAAATCAAGTGTCGTAGCTGAAAAAATGTCAATAACAAAAGGTACATTAACAAAAGCCATAGATGGCTTAGTAAATAAAGGCTATGTTGAAAGAATCAGAGGACAGGCAGATAAACGAATAATAACACTCTCATTAACAGAAAAAGGACAAAAGGCATATTTCCATCATGAATTGTTCCATAAACAAATGATTGAGAAGGTAAAACAAGACCTAGATGAAGAAGAAATGAAAGTTTTGATAAAGCTACTTGCAAAATTGGTAGATTACTTCAAAACCTTATATAGTGAAGAAAAAGCATAAGAATAGGTAAAAATCAGACAAACATAAATTAAAATAATAAATAAAATGAAATATAGTTATAGAAATTATGCAAAAAACACTTGTGCATTATTCATTTTTCTTATAAAATAAAACCAATCAAAAAGAGAAAAGGAGATTACTAAGATGGGTTATGTTGATGAGGTATTAGAGAACCTTAAAGTTAAGAATGCATCAGAGCCAGAGTTTTTACAGGCAGCTGAGGAAGTATTAGAGTCATTACGTCCAGTTATTGATGCAAATGAGGAGTTATATAGAAAGAACGCAATTTTAGAGAGAATCACAGAGCCAGACAGACAGATTATGTTCCGTGTACCATGGGTAGACGATAACGGTCAGGTTCAGGTAAACAGAGGATTCCGTGTACAGTTCAATAACGCAATTGGACCATACAAGGGAGGATTAAGACTTCATCCTTCAGTTAACTTAGGAATTATCAAATTCTTAGGATTCGAGCAGATTTTCAAGAACTCACTTACAACACTTCCAATCGGTGGTGGTAAAGGTGGTTCTGACTTCGATCCTAAGGGAAAATCAGATAGAGAAATCATGGCATTCTGCCAGAGCTTCATGACAGAGCTTGGAAAATACATCGGAGCAGACATCGATGTACCAGCTGGTGATATCGGAACAGGTGCCCGTGAAATCGGATTTATGTTCGGACAGTATAAGAGAATCCAGGGAATGTTCGAAGGAGTACTCACAGGTAAGGGACTTACTTGGGGTGGATCACTTGCTCGTACACAGGCTACAGGATACGGATTACTTTACCTTACAAACGCTTTATTAAAGGATCACAACATTGATATCGCTGGAAAGACAGCAGCAGTTTCAGGTTCAGGAAACGTAGCTATCTACGCTATCGAGAAAGCTCATCAGTTAGGAGCAAAGGTTGTTACATGTTCTGATTCAACAGGATGGATTTATGATCCAGAAGGAATCGATGTAGAGCTTCTTAAAGAGGTTAAAGAAGTTAAGCGTGCACGTCTTACAGAGTATGCAGCAGCTAGACCATCAGCTGAGTACCATGAGAAGAAGAACGGTGAGCACGGTGTATGGCAGTACAAGGTAGATCTTGCTCTTCCATGTGCTACACAGAACGAGTTAGACCTTGAAGATGCTAAGATGCTCGTTGCTAACGGAGTTATCTCTGTAACAGAGGGAGCTAACATGCCTACAACACTTGAGGCTACAAAGTACCTTCAGGAGAATGGTGTTCTCTTCGTTGGTGGAAAGGCAGCAAACGCAGGTGGTGTTGCAACATCAGCACTTGAGATGAGCCAGAACTCAGAGAGACTTTCATGGTCATTCGAAGAGGTTGACGGAAAGCTTAAGGGAATCATGGAGACAATTTACGCTAACATTTCAGACGCAGCTAAGAGATACAACATGACAGTTGGCGGAAATGACGACTATGTTGCAGGAGCAAATATTGCCGGATTTGAGAAGGTAGTAGATGCTATGCTTGCTCAGGGAGTTTGCTAATCGCGAATTAAATAAGTTGATACATAAAAAGGTGTATGTCTATAAAGAACATGCACCTTTTTTTATAAATATTTGTCCAACATCATTCCGGAATAAATGGAAGTAATATATGGAGTATTAAAATTTTTACCAGGATTTTTGTAAGCAACAACAACCTTATTAACATAATTCATAGGATTAATAGCCACGCTGTCAGCTTTCTCACCAATATAATTTTTAAAATTCGAAAGAGTACTCAAAGTATTTTCGATGTTTTCAGAAGAAAGTGCATTAGAAAGACTTTCTCTATCAATATTAATTGAACCATCATCATTTACTAAAAGACCAACTTCATTAAGTGAAGCCTGGTGAATTAAAGAAACCGAACTCATATCGTTGTAAAACTTGTTACCTGAACTAGCAATATTCTGACTGTATTCCCTCGCGGAATCTAAAAGATTATTATAAGCATCAACCAGTGAACCAATGTTATCTGCAACAGCATCATTACTTGTCTTAAAACCAATAGTTATAGGCTTATCTTTGCTGACATCATTAAGCTTAAGTTCAAACGCATTATTAATTGTAAAAGTATTAGATAAAGAAGAATGCGCTGTATCGTTTAACAGGAAATCAGAATTAGAAGCAGTCTGGGTAATGTTATCAATACCAATAATATTCAAGGCATCCTGGGAGCTGGTATTAGACGAAGAAGTAATTGAAAAAAGATATGATTCAGTATCACTTAATCCGGTTTGGTGAGATTGAAGTGATAAAGCACTTGAATCATTACCATTCTCTAATATAGAAGCATCAATTCCAAGATTAGAATTATTGATAAGATTAGCAAGTTTATTAAGAACATCTATGTTGGTTTCACCAGGATTAACAGTATATTGAAATTCATAAGCCGAAATATTTGTATTTAAATCAAAAGAATAACTACCAGGTAATAAAGAGATATCATCATTTTTTAAGAAATTACCAGTGTTAATCTGAGGTAAAGCCAGCTTATTTACAAAAATGTCAAATTTGTCAGTAGGATTATCTTCCTGACCATCACCAACATATTTAACAGTTACTTTACTACTATCTGAAGACTCTGCAACCTTTTTCTGGAAAGAATCACTAAATGTACCATAGCTATCAGAAAGTGAGGCGACAACATTCTGGATATTTTTTGCCCCTTCCTTAATATCAATAGCAAATTTTTTGGCATCCTCAATATTTGAAATTTTATACAGAGGGGATTCTTTGTTGGTCTTAACTATTCTGTTATATACTTTTCGTAAATCACTTTTCTTGTGGGAATCATAGCGCGAGACTTCGTTCTTGGCATAAGTCGCCATATAATATTCATATGCGCTATTATCGATTTTTGCCATTTGAAAACCCCTCCTTTCCTCCATGAAATACAGTGCGATTGCACATGGGGTAAACTAAATCCATTTATACATATTAATTATAACTCTAGTTAAATCGAGTTTCAACAACTAGATAAAGACCATATTTTAAAAAGATACAACATTTAGTGTATGAAAAATAATAATGAACAATTTTATAAAAAGGTATTGACGATAACAAAAAACCTGTGATATATTAAATTCGCTTGGACATAGGTCTTTTTTTTATGCCTTTTT
Source organism: Agathobacter sp. (assembly GCA_036309425.1). Taxonomy (GTDB): domain Bacteria; phylum Bacillota; class Clostridia; order Lachnospirales; family Lachnospiraceae; genus Roseburia. Next base: position 14,382 of record JAXJTU010000091.1, on the reverse strand, counting down.
TAAGGTAGAGACTAAACAAAGAATTAAAACGGAGGTGGAAGTCGTGCGTACAAAAATCACATTAGCATGCACAGAGTGTCAGCGTCGTAATTACAACATGACAAAGGACAAGAAAACTCATCCGGACAGAATGGAAACCAAGAAGTATTGTAGATTCTGTAGAACACATACAATGCACAAGGAAACAAAATAGTCTAGGATTCGAGTGAGGAGTATCGATATGACGAAAACAGAAAAGGTCGAAAAGACTCCAAAGACAAGCTGGTTTACTGGTCTTAAGGCAGAGTTTAATAAAATTATCTGGCCTGAGCAGAAGTCAGTTGTCAGACAGACTATAGCGGTAGTAACAGTATCTGTTTTTACCGGTCTTTTAATCGCACTTTTAGACTGGTTAATCCAGTACGGTGTGAATTTCCTTATTGGGTTTAAGTTTTAATGGAGGCAATGAGTTATGGCAGAGGCAAACTGGTATGTAGTTCATACCTATTCAGGTTATGAAAACAAGGTCAAAGCTAATATTGACAAAACAATCGAGAACAGACATCTTGAGGACCAGATTTTAGAGGTTCGTGTTCCAATGGAGGACGTTACTGAGGTTAAGAACGGAGTTCGTAAACAGGTTTCCAAGAAAATGTTTCCGGGCTATGTACTTATTCATATGATTATGAATGACGACACATGGTATGTTGTAAGAAATACCAGAGGCGTTACCGGATTCGTTGGTCCGGGAAGCAAGCCGGTACCACTAACAGAGGCCGAGATGAGACCTTTAGGTATTAAGGCCGAAAATGTGGTTGTGGATTTCGAAGAAGGAGATCTCATTGTAGTAATGGGTGGTGTATGGAAAGATACAACAGGTGTAATTACATCAATGAACCACAGCAAACAGACAGTTACAATCAATGTAGAACTGTTCGGTCGCGAGACACCGGTAGAAGTAAGTTTCGCAGATGTTAAGAAAACAAATTAAGGAGGCAATTCCAAATGGCAAAGAAAGTAGAAGGATATATTAAATTACAGATCCCTGCTGGAAAGGCAACACCTGCTCCTCCAGTTGGACCTGCACTTGGTCAGCACGGAGTAAACATCGTAGAGTTTACAAAGCAGTTCAATGCAAAGACAGCAGATATGGGAGATACAGTTATCCCTGTAGTTATTACTGTATATGCAGATAGAAGTTTTAGTTTTATTACTAAGACACCACCTGCTCCAGTATTAATCAAGAAAGCTTGTAACATTCAGTCTGGTTCAGGAGTTCCTAACAAGACTAAGGTTGCAAAGATCACAAAGGCACAGGTTCAGGAAATCGCTGAGCAGAAGATGCCAGACTTAAACGCAGCTTCATTAGAGGCAGCTATGAGCATGATCGCTGGAACAGCTAGATCAATGGGCGTTGAAGTAGTTGATTAATTCTAGGAATTATTAGAAACAAATAGTGGGAGGGACCTCTCCCGATAAAACCACCAGGAGGTTATTTTCATGAAAAGAGGAAAGAAATATCAGGAGGCTGTAAAGGCATTCGATAAGCAGAATTTATACGATGTTGAAGAGGCAATCTCAATCGTAAAGAAGAATGCAACAGCTAAATTTGATGAGACAATCGAACTTCATCTTAGAACAGGTTGCGATGGTCGTCATGCAGAGCAGCAGATCCGTGGTGCAGTAGTATTACCACACGGAACAGGAAAGACTGTTAAGGTTTTAGTTTTCGCTAAGGGAGCTAAGTTAGATGAGGCACAGGCAGCAGGAGCTGACTTCGTTGGAGGCGAGGAGTTAATTCCAAAGATCCAGAACGAAGGATGGTTAGATTTCGACGTTGTAGTTGCTACACCTGACATGATGGGTGTTGTTGGTCGTTTAGGACGTGTACTTGGACCAAAGGGCTTAATGCCAAACCCAAAGGCTGGAACAGTTACTATGGATGTTGCTAAGGCAATCGCAGATATCAAGGCTGGTAAGATTGAGTACAGATTGGATAAGACAAACATTATTCACGTGCCAGTTGGAAAAGCATCTTTCACAGACGAGCAGTTAAACGACAACTTCCAGGCTCTTATGGGTGCAATAAATAAAGCTAAGCCTGCTAGCTTAAAGGGTCAGTACATTAAGAGTGCAGTAATCACTTCTACAATGGGACCTGGTGTTAAGTTAAACACAGTTAAGATTACTCAGTAATAGCGTAGCTATTTATGGGCAGTGGGGATGTGCAATAATGTGCATCCTCATCGCAGGAAAAATAACAAAAAGATCTAAGCACAAGACCTATCAAACGACCAAGCAAAAAAGTTCGGAAAGTCATTGACAACCGAAAAATTGTTTGATATAATAGCAAAGCATATTGCCGAAGACAGTAGGTGCCTATAAGGCGTAACCAGTAAGACCTACCGAGGGGATTTTAGGATGGAAACATCTTTAGATTGATTATTACCTCTCTGTCGTTGGCAGAGAGGTTTTTTATAATACCTCACGTCTATATGCGAAAATCTATAAGGAGGTAATATATCGTGGCAAAAGTAGAACTTAAGCAGCCAATCGTAGACGAGATTTCAGCAACAATTAAGGACGCAGCATCAGTTGTAGTAGTTGATTACCGTGGACTTACAGTTGCAGAGGATACTCAGTTACGTAAGCAGTTAAGAGAGGCTGGCGTTACTTACAAGGTATACAAGAATACTTTAGTAAGCCGTGCAGTTGAAGGAACAGATTTTGAGAGCTTAAGAGATGTTCTTGAGGGACCAAGCGCATTTGCAGTATCAGCAGATGATGCTACAGCACCAGCAAGAATCTTAGCAAAATTCGCTAAGACAGCTCCAAAGTTAGAGATTAAAGCCGGAGTAGTTGAAGGAACATACTACGATGCAGAGGGAATGAAGGCAATCGCTTCTGTACCAAGCAGAGAAGAGCTCCTTTCAAAATTACTTGGAAGCTTACAGTCACCTATCGCAAATCTTGCTCGTGTTCTTAATCAGATCGCAGAGAATGGTGGCGCATCAGACGCAGCAGTAGAAGCTGCACCAGCAGCTGAGGAGGCTCCAGCAGAGGAAGCTCCAGCAACAGAGGCTGAATAATTTTTAGAGAATTTCAATTTATTAAAATTAATGGAGGAAAATATAATGGCAAAGTTAACAACAGCAGAGTTTATTGATGCTATCAAAGAGTTAAGCGTATTAGAGTTAAATGACCTTGTAAAGGCATGTGAAGAAGAGTTTGGTGTTTCTGCAGCAGCAGGTGTTGTAGTAGCAGCAGCAGGTGGAGATGCAGCTGGAGCAGCTGAGGAGAAGACAGAGTTCGACATCGAGTTAACAGAAGTTGGACCAAACAAGGTTAAGGTTATCAAGGTTGTTCGTGAGCTTACAGGTCTTGGACTTAAGGAAGCTAAGGAAGCCGTTGATGGAGCACCAAAGGTTATCAAGGAGCAGGCTGACAAGGCAATCGCTGAGGATGCTAAGGCTAAGCTTGAGGCTGAGGGAGCAAAGGTTACTCTTAAGTAATTTTTCTTAAACAAGTCTTATTTACCGGAGATGAAATTCATCTCCGGTTTTTTTTTGTAAAAAATTCCCTTGCATAAAATAAAAAATTGTAGTATAGTATAGATTGCACTATTGTGGTGCAGTAGGCATTTTATACTCTTTTTTAGAAAAATGCTTATGTCAATAGGTAAATATGTACCAAAAATCACCACAAAAATTCGTGCATTTGGTAAAACCACAATATATTGAATGTGGATTTTAACAATTCAACATTATCTAGGCAGTAATGCCAGATTAAAATAAAAACGAGAGGTGAAACGTCAATGGAGAAGAACAGAATACGTCCAGTCAAATCTGGAAAAAGCATGCGTATGAGTTACTCAAGACAAAAAGAGGTTTTGCAGATGCCTAACCTTATTGAGGTTCAGAAGGATTCCTATAAGTGGTTTCTTGAAGAAGGTCTCAAGGAAGCTTTTGCAGATATCTCTCCTATCGAAGACCACAGCGGAAAGCTTAGTCTCGATTTTGTCGGATTTACATTATGTGAAGATGATGTAAAGTACACTATTCCAGAGTGTAAGGAAAGAGATGCAACATTTGCAGCTCCTTTAAAAGTGAAGGTAAGACTTCATAACAAAGAGACAGATGAGATCAATGAGCATGAAATTTTCATGGGAGATCTTCCATTAATGACAGAGACAGGTACATTCGTTATCAACGGTGCTGAGCGAGTTATCGTAAGCCAGTTGGTTCGTTCACCTGGTATTTATTATGGTATTGCCCACGATAAACTGGGTAAGACCTTATATTCTTGTACAGTAATTCCTAACCGTGGTGCATGGTTAGAGTACGAGACAGATTCCAACGACGTTTTTTATGTTAGAGTAGATAGAACACGTAAGGTGCCTATCACTGTATTATTACGTGCTCTTGGAGTAGGAACTAATCAGCAGATTATCGATATGTTTGGTGAAGAGCCAAAGATTCTTGCTTCTTTTGCAAAGGATCCTACTATTACAGAGCGTGAGCCACAGGGAAGCTTTGAGGCTGGTCTTTTAGAGTTATATAAGAAGATTCGTCCAGGTGAGCCACTTTCTGTTGAGAGTGCTGAGAGCTTAATTACAGCAATGTTCTTCGATGCAAGAAGATATGATCTTGCTAAGGTAGGACGTTATAAGTTTAATAAGAAGCTTGCGCTTAAGAATCGTATCAATAAGCAGATTTTAGCTGAAGATGTAATCGATCCTTCTACAGGTGAAGTTATTGCAGAGGCAGGAACATCAGTATCAAGAGAGCTTGCTGAGCAGATTCAGAATGCAGCTGTACCAGCAGTGTTTATTCAGACAGAGTCAAGAAATGTTAAGGTTCTTTCATCTATGATGGTAGATATCAAGGCATGGATTCCTGAGCTTGATACAGAGGAACTTGGAATTAATGAGCTTGTATACTATCCAGTGCTTGCACAGATTATGGAAGAGTATGATACTCTTGAGGACCGTATTGAGGCAATCAAGAGAGATATTACAGACCTTATTCCAAAGCATATTACAAAGGAAGACATTTTCGCTTCTATTAACTACAATATGCATCTTGAGTGGGGAATCGGAAAAGATGACGATATCGACCACTTAGGAAACAGACGTATTCGTGCAGTTGGTGAGTTATTACAGAACCAGTACAGAATCGGTCTTTCAAGACTTGAAAGAGTAGTTCGTGAGAGAATGACAACTCAGGACATGGAGGGTATTTCTCCACAGAGCCTTATCAATATTAAGCCGGTAACTGCAGCTGTTAAGGAGTTCTTCGGTTCTTCACAGCTTTCACAGTTCATGGATCAGAACAACCCACTTGGTGAGTTGACACACAAGAGACGTTTATCAGCACTTGGACCTGGTGGTCTTTCAAGAGACCGTGCCGGATTCGAGGTACGAGACGTACATTATTCGCACTATGGACGTATGTGCCCTATCGAGACACCTGAAGGACCAAACATCGGTCTTATCAACTCTCTTGCATGTTATGCAAGAATTAATGAGTACGGTTTCGTAGAGGCTCCATATCGTAAAATTGACCATAGTGATCCAAAGAACCCGGTTGTCACAGACGAAGTAGTTTATATGACAGCTGACGAAGAGGATAATTATCATGTAGCACAGGCTAACGAGAAGTTAGATGCTGAGGGACATTTTGTTCGTAATTCAGTATCTGGTCGTTTTAGGGAAGAGACACAGGAGTACGATAAGACAGTATTTGATTATATGGACGTATCTCCAAAGATGGTATTCTCAGTAGCTACAGCCCTTATTCCTTTCCTTCAGAACGATGATGCTAACCGTGCCCTCATGGGATCAAACATGCAGCGTCAGGCAGTTCCACTTCTTACAACAGATGCTCCTGTTGTAGGTACAGGTATGGAGACAAAGGCAGCAGTAGACTCAGGTGTCTGTGTAGTTGCAAAAGCAGCTGGTACAGTTGAAAGCGCTGAGTCAAACAGAATTATTATTAAGGAAGAGGATGGAAACAGAAGAGAGTATATCTTAACAAAGTTCTCTCGTTCTAACCAGTCAAACTGCTATAACCAGAGACCAATAGTATTCAAGGGTCAGAAGGTAGAGGCAGGAGAGGTAATCGCAGATGGTCCTTCAACATCACAGGGTGAATTAGCACTCGGAAAGAATCCACTTATTGGATTTATGACATGGGAAGGATATAACTACGAGGATGCCGTTCTTCTTTCAGAGCGTTTAGTAGAGTATGATGTTTATACATCTGTTCATATTGAAGAGTACGAAGTAGAGTCACGTGATACAAAGCTCGGACCAGAGGAGATTACACGCGATGTACCAGGTGTTGGTGATGATGCTCTTAAGGATCTTGATGAGAGAGGAATCATTCGCGTTGGTGCAGAGGTTCGTGCAGGAGATATTCTTGTTGGTAAGGTAACTCCTAAGGGAGAGACAGAGCTTACAGCTGAGGAAAGACTTCTTAGAGCAATCTTCGGTGAGAAAGCAAGAGAAGTTCGTGATACTTCACTCAAGGTACCACATGGTGCATATGGTATCGTCGTTGATGCCAAGGTATTTACAAGAGAAGATGGAGATGAGCTTTCACCAGGAGTTAATCAGTCAGTTCGCATCTACATCGCACAGAAGAGAAAGATTTCTGTCGGTGATAAGATGGCTGGACGTCATGGTAACAAGGGTGTAGTTTCTCGAGTACTTCCAGTTGAAGATATGCCATTCCTTCCAAATGGACGACCACTTGATATCGTTCTTAATCCGCTTGGTGTACCTTCCCGAATGAATATCGGACAGGTGCTTGAGATTCACTTAAGTCTTGCATCTAAGGCTCTTGGATTCAATGTTGCAACACCAGTATTTGATGGTGCAAAGGAGATTGATATCCAGGATACTCTTGAGCTTGCAAATGATTATGTAAACTTACCATTTGATACTGCTGAGCTTGAGGAGGATCAGAAATCAGAGCATCCATACTGGAATGCAGATGCAGAAAACTTCTACGATAAGTATAAGGATATTCTTCGTGAGGATGTTATGGATTACTTATCAGAGAATAGAGAACACAGAAGTCTTTGGAAAGGTGTTCCAATCGCAAGAGATGGTAAGGTACAGCTTCGCGACGGTAGAACAGGTGAGCCATTCGATGGACGTGTTACAATTGGACACATGCATTATCTTAAGCTTCATCACCTTGTTGATGATAAGATCCATGCACGTTCAACAGGTCCTTACTCATTAGTAACACAGCAGCCACTTGGTGGAAAAGCCCAGTTCGGTGGACAACGTTTCGGAGAGATGGAAGTTTGGGCCCTCGAGGCATATGGTGCTGCATATACACTTCAGGAAATTCTTACAATGAAGTCCGATGATGTTATCGGCCGAGTTAAGACTTACGAGGCAATCATTAAGGGAGACAATATCCCTGAGCCAGGAATTCCTGAGTCATTCAAGGTACTTCTTAAAGAGCTTCAGTCATTAGGACTTGATGTGAAGGTACTTGATGAGGAAAGAAATGAAGTAGAGCTTATCGAAACAAGTGAATATGGCAACACAGATATCAATGCAATAATTGGAAATGACAAGGATTATGCATTTGAAGACAGTGAGTCATTTGCTCAGCACGGATTTACAAAACAGGAATTTGATGCTGATAACGAAGAGCTTGTAGACATCGAAGAGGATGATGTAGATGTTGATGATACAGATGACTTTTATGATGACGAAGTTCTTGACGAAGAGTAATGGAAGGGAGTACGAAAATGCCAGAAAATAAAACTTTAGACAATAATCAGGCAATGCAGTTTGATGCAATTCAGATTGGATTAGCGTCTCCTGAGAAAATAAGAGAGTGGTCACATGGTGAGGTTAAGAAGCCTGAGACTATCAACTATAGAACATTAAAGCCTGAAAAGGATGGATTATTCTGCGAGAAGATTTTCGGACCTACAAAGGACTGGGAGTGTCATTGTGGAAAGTACAAGAAAATCCGTTATAAGGGTGTTGTCTGCGACCGTTGTGGAGTTGAGATTACTAAGTCAAGCGTTCGTAGAGAGCGTATGGGACACATCGAGCTTGCCGCTCCTGTATCCCATATCTGGTACTTCAAGGGAATCCCATCAAGAATGGGACTCATCCTTGACTTATCACCACGTGTATTAGAGAGAGTATTATATTTTGCATCTTATATCGTATTAGATGCAGGTGATACTTCACTTGCTTACAAGCAGGTATTATCAGAGACAGAGTATCAGGATGCAGTTGAGAAGTACGGACGTACAGCATTCCGTGTAGGAATGGGAGCTGAGTCTATCCGTGAACTTCTTCAGGCAATCGATCTTGAGAAAGAGTCAGTTGAGCTTAAGACAGAGCTTGAGACAGCAACAGGCCAGAAACGTGCACGTATCATTAAGAGACTTGAGGTAATCGAAGCGTTCCGTGAGTCTGGAAACAAGCCTGAGTGGATGATTATGACAGTTATCCCTGTTATTCCACCAGATTTACGTCCAATGGTACAGCTTGATGGTGGACGTTTTGCAACATCTGACTTAAATGATTTATATAGAAGAATTATTAACCGTAATAATCGTCTTAGAAGACTTCTTGATTTAGGTGCTCCAGACATTATCGTTCGTAACGAGAAGCGTATGCTTCAGGAGGCTGTTGATGCACTTATCGATAATGGCCGTCGTGGACGTCCGGTAACAGGACCTGGTAACAGAGCACTTAAATCACTTTCTGATATGCTTAAAGGTAAGGGAGGACGTTTCCGTCAGAACTTACTTGGAAAGCGAGTTGACTACTCAGGACGTTCAGTTATCTGTGTAGAGCCAAAACTTAAGATTTATCAGTGTGGTCTTCCAAAAGAGATGGCTATCGAGCTTTTCAAACCATTCGTTATGAAAGAGCTTGCAGCTAACGGAACAGCACACAACATCAAGAGTGCTAAGAAGATGGTAGAAAGACTTGAGCCACAGGTTTGGGATGTGCTCGAAGAAGTAATCAAGGAGCACCCAGTAATGCTTAACCGTGCCCCTACACTTCATAGATTAGGTATTCAGGCATTCGAGCCAGTACTTGTAGAAGGTAGAGCAATTAAGCTTCATCCACTTGTATGTACAGCTTTTAACGCCGACTTCGACGGAGACCAGATGGCTGTTCACCTTCCACTTACAGCAGAAGCACAGGCTGAGTGTAGATTTATGTTATTATCACCAAATAACTTACTTAAGCCTTCAGATGGTGGACTTGTAGCTGTACCATCACAGGATATGATCCTTGGTGTATACTACCTTACAATGAAGAAGCTTGCTGACTTTAAGGATGATCCTAAGGCAGTAGCAGCAGTTTCATCTGATACAGTATATACAGATATCGAAGAGCTTAAGAAGCTTACAGCACCAGCATCAGAGACAGAACCTGCAAAGCTTGGAATGTATGATCTTATCTGGTTTGAAGATGTAACTGATGGAAATCGTAGAGTTCTTTGCAGACCAATTGATATCTTTGGTCACTATTTTGCAGATGTAAATCGTGCAATGCTTGCATACGAGAACAAAGAAGTATCATTACATCAGAAGATTTATGTATACAGAACAATTACCCGTCCAGACGGAACAAAGAAATCTGGATTTGTTGAGACAACAGTAGGACTTCTTATTTTCAATGAGAATATCCCACAGGATCTCGGATTTGTTGATAGAACTAAAGAAGATGAAATGCTTAAGTACGAAGTTGACTTCCACGTAGGAAAGAAGCAGATTAAGCAGATTCTTGAGAAGGTAATCAACACACATGGTGCAACAACAACAGCTGAAGTTCTTGATAAAGTAAAGGCAATGGGTTATAAGTACTCAACAAAGGCTGCCATGACAGTATCTGTCTCAGATATGACAGTGCCTGCAATTAAGCCACTTATGATTGAGAATGCCCAGAACACAGTTAATAAGATTACAAAGCAGTACAGAAGAGGTCTTATTACAGAAGAAGAGCGTTATCAGGAAGTAGTACAGACATGGAAGGAAATGGATGATGAGTTAACAGAAGCACTTCTCCATGGAATTTCAGAAGACAGATGTAAGGAAATTGTTGAAGAATATAATGACATTAACGGAGCAGAATATAATGCAGACGAGATGAAAGCATATGGTCTTGATGCATATAACAACATCTTCATGATGGCTGATTCCGGAGCCCGTGGATCTTCACAGCAGATTAAACAGCTTGCAGGTATGCGTGGACTTATGGCCGATACAACAGGTAGAACTATCGAGCTCCCAATTAAGTCTAACTTCCGTGAGGGTCTTGACGTACTTGAGTACTTCATGTCAGCGCATGGAGCTAGAAAGGGAATGTCAGATACAGCTCTTCGTACAGCCGATTCAGGATACCTTACAAGACGTCTTGTAGACGTATCACAGCATATTATTGTTAGAGAATCAGATTGTTGTGCAAATAAGAACCTTGATGAAATTCCAGGAATGGTTGTAAAAGCATTCATGGAAGGAAGAGAGGAGATTGAATCACTTCAGGAGCGTATTACAGGACGTTTCGCATGTGACACAATCTGTGATAAAGATGGAAACGTACTTGTAAAGAAGAATCACATGATTACTCCAAAGCGTGCCGCTGCAATTATGAGCAAGGGTGTTATGGAGAATGGTGAGCCAATCGATAAGGTTAAGATTCGTACAGTATTAACATGTCGTACACACATGGGTGTATGTGCTAAGTGTTACGGAGCTAACATGGCAACTGGTCAGGCTGTACAGGTTGGTGAAGCAGTTGGTATTATCGCTGCCCAGTCAATCGGTGAGCCAGGAACACAGCTTACAATGAGAACTTTCCATACTGGTGGTGTAGCTGGTAGCGATATCACACAGGGTCTTCCTCGAGTTGAAGAAATTTTCGAGGCTCGTAAGCCAAAGGGACTTGCAATCATCACAGAATTTGGTGGTGTGGCAACAATCAAGGATACAAAGAAGAAGCGTGAAGTTGTAGTAACAAACAACGAAACAGGAGAGACAAAAGCATACTTAATCCCATACGGTTCACGTATTAAGATTATGGATGGAGCAGTACTTGAAGCAGGTGATGAGCTTACAGAAGGTTCTGTAAATCCACATGATATCTTAAAGATTAAGGGTGTTCGTGCAGTTCAGGATTACATGTTAAGAGAAGTACAGCGTGTATATCGTCTGCAGGGTGTAGAAATCAATGATAAGCATATTGAGGTTATTGTACGTCAGTGTCTCCAGAAGATAAGAGTTGAAGAAAATGGTGACTCAGAGTTACTTCCAGGAAGCATGGTAGATGCCCTTGAGTTCATGGAACTCAATGAGCAGTTAGCAGAAGACGGAAAAGAGCTTGCAGTTGGTTCACAGGTATTACTTGGAATCACAAAGGCTTCACTTGCTACAAACTCATTCCTCTCAGCTGCATCATTCCAGGAAACAACAAAGGTATTAACTGAAGCTGCAATCAAGGGTAAGGTTGATCCACTTATCGGTATGAAGGAGAACGTAATCATTGGTAAGCTTATTCCGGCAGGAACTGGTATGAAGAGATATCGTAATATCAAGCTTGACAGTGATGTAAACGAAGAAGATATTTTATCATTCGATGACTTTGATGATTTTGAAGGATTAGATGATGAATTCGGAGAAATGGATTCTATTGAAGTAGAAGAAGTTGTTGAGGATAATATCGAAGAATAATTTAGATTAAAAAGTAAATTATATTAAAGAAGACTTTAACTTTTTAGTTTTAGTCTTCTTTTTTTAGGAAAATAGTATTGACAAGCCAAAATAAAATTTATATAATGTCTTAGCGTGCATAAGAGTGCGCTTAATAAAAATTACAGGAGGTGAAAATAATGCCAACATTCAACCAGTTAGTAAGAAAAGGACGTCAGACTACTGTAAAGAAGTCTACAGCACCTGCCCTTCAGAGAAGTTATAACTCTCTTCAGAAGAGACCAATCGAGACATCTTCTCCACAGAAGCGTGGTGTATGTACAGCTGTTAAGACAGCTACACCTAAGAAGCCTAACTCAGCTCTTAGAAAGATCGCCAGAGTACGTCTTTCAAACGGAATCGAAGTAACATCTTACATTCCAGGTGAGGGACACAACTTACAGGAGCATAGCGTTGTTTTAATTCGTGGTGGCCGTGTTAAGGATTTACCAGGTACACGTTACCATATCATCCGTGGTACATTAGATACTGCAGGTGTTGCGAACAGAAAGCAGGCTCGTTCTAAGTACGGTGCAAAGAGACCAAAGGCTGCTAAATAATTTAGCAAATAGTTAGTGTATCACAAACAGAACTAAAGTAGGTTAGTGTTGGAATTATTTAATTTCACCAATTTGGAATAGAATTCCGCACGAACACATTAGAGAGACACATGTGAGTACCGAAGATTTAACGAAAACAAATAATAGTTAAGGAGGGAAGTAACGTGCCACGTAAAGGACATACTCAGAAAAGAGATGTATTAGCAGATCCAATGTACAACAGCAAGGTTGTAACAAAGCTTGTTAACAGCATTATGTTAGACGGTAAGAAGGGCGTAGCTCAGAAGATCGTATACGGAGCATTTGCTAATGTAGAAGAAAAGACAGGAAGACCAGCTCTTGAGGTATTCGAGGAGGCTATGAACAACATCATGCCAGCACTCGAGGTAAAGGCAAGACGTATCGGTGGAGCAACATATCAGGTTCCAATCGAGGTTCGTCCTGATCGTCGTCAGGCTTTAGCTCTTCGTTGGCTTACAAACTTCTCACGTGCTAGAGGTGAGAAGACACAGGCTGAGAGATTAGCTAATGAGATTATGGATGCAGCAAACAACACAGGCGCATCTGTAAAGAGAAAAGAGGATATGCACAAGATGGCAGAGGCAAACAAGGCCTTCGCTCACTACAGATTCTAATTTTTTTGAATCGATTTTTGTGCAATTGTTATCAGATATAGGAGGAAAAAACCTTGGCTGGAAGAGAATATCCACTTGAGAGAACCAGAAATATCGGAATTATGGCTCATATTGATGCTGGTAAAACAACAACAACAGAGCGTATTCTTTATTATACTGGTGTTAACTATAAGATTGGTGATACTCATGAAGGAACTGCTACAATGGACTGGATGGAGCAGGAACAGGAAAGAGGTATCACAATTACTTCTGCCGCTACAACATGTCACTGGACACTCCAGGAGCAGACAAAGCCTAAGGCTGGTGCTTTAGAGCATCGTATCAATATTATTGATACACCAGGTCACGTAGACTTTACAGTAGAGGTAGAGCGTTCACTCCGTGTACTCGACGGCGCAGTTGGTGTATTCTGTGCAAAGGGTGGAGTTGAGCCACAGTCAGAGAACGTATGGCGTCAGGCTGACACATACAATGTACCACGTATGGCATTCATCAATAAGATGGATATCTTAGGTGCAAACTTCTACGGAGCTGTTGATCAGATCCGTGAGAGATTAGGAAAGAATGCAATCGTTCTTCAGTTACCAATCGGTAAAGAAGATGATTTCAAGGGAATCATCGACTTATTCGAGATGAAGGCATATATCTACAATGATGATAAGGGTGATGATATCACTGTTACAGATGATCTTGGAGATATGGCTGATCAGGCTGCTGAGTATCATACAGAGCTTATCGAAAAAGTATGTGAATTAGATGATGATTTAATGATGATGTACCTCGAGGGAGAAGAGCCATCAATCGATGAGATGAAGAAGGTTCTTCGTAAAGCTACATGTAACTGTGAAGCAGTTCCTGTATGCTGTGGTACAGCTTATAGAAATAAGGGTGTTCAGAAGCTTCTTGATGCAATTATCGAATACATGCCAGCTCCAACAGACATCCCAGCTATTAAGGGTGTTGACTTAGATGGTAATGATACTGAGAGACATTCATCAGATGAAGAACCATTCTCAGCTCTTGCATTCAAGATTATGACAGACCCATTCGTAGGAAAGCTTTCATTCTTCCGTGTTTACTCAGGAACATGTAAGTCAGGTTCTTACGTATTAAATGCAACAAAGAATAAGAAAGAGCGTATCGGACGTATTCTTCAGATGCATGCTAACAAGAGAGAAGAATTGGATATCGTTTACTCAGGAGATATCGCAGCTGCAGTAGGATTTAAGTTTACTACAACTGGTGATACAATCTGTGATGAGCAGCATCCAGTTATCTTAGAGTCAATGGAATTCCCAGAACCAGTTATTGAGCTTGCTATCGAGCCTAAGACAAAAGCTGGACAGGGTAAAATGGGTGAAGCTCTTGCAAAGCTTGCAGAAGAAGATCCTACATTCAAGACATATACAGACGAAGAAACAGGCCAGACAATCATCGCCGGTATGGGTGAGCTTCACCTTGAAATC
>JAXJTU010000090.1:0-12535 GCA_036309425.1 Agathobacter sp. | reverse complement strand
TCGTCATCATCGTCATCATCATCATCGTCGTCGTCATTCTTTGATGATGAGAATTTTGGACCATCTTGCAATCCGCATACATTTACATTTGCGACTGCTGATGTACTTAGAACAATTATCGAAATAAGATATAATATTATTGAAATCGCTATTGATACACCACTATTGTACTCATTGTTTTGTGGATTCTTTGGATTTACACCATATTTGTTATCTTCCTGTGATGGTAATAAACAAATCACTAAATGTGCAATCAAACCTATACCACATAAACATACACCTACTAAGCAAATTGGAAGTACCCATCCAGGGACACCTGCGTCATGGTATCTTCTTACTGTAAGTGCTATTGAAGCAACAAGTACATATAAAGAGAATAAAATATAAGGTATTGATAATAATCCTGCTATAAAACTTCCGGCAGTATTAAATCCTGCTGAATTAGAAGTCATATAAAATAATGGATCGCCTGTAACTGTAGCAGCAATATAAATTAATGCTAATAATATGCATGATATTGCTGAATGAATTAAAGATACAACCCAGTATTCTCTTCTCCTTGCTCTCCCTTCAAATTTTACAAAATTCTTTAACATCTTTTTGTATTCTTTCATTACTAAGCCTCCTTTGTAATTCGTGTTACATAATATATACAAAGGTTCAACACATATTGTTGCATTTTTTCAAAATTTTTTCACCCAAAATTAAAGGGGGTATATATAACTTGCAAACACGGAAATTTCGAATTGTCTACAAATCACATATACCCCCTTTTTAGGGATTCACAAAATATTTTATTTTAATGCTGCAAAACCTTTCTCTAAGTCGGCAATTATATCATCAATATGTTCTGTTCCAATTGATAGTCTGATTGTATTCTGATAGATTCCTACATCATTTAACTCTTCATCTGTAAGCTGACTATGAGTTGTTGAAGCTGGATGAATTACAAGACTCTTTACATCAGCTACATTTGCTAGTAATGAGAAAATCTCTAAGTTATCGATAAACTTAAATGCTTCTTCTCTTCCTCCCTTGATTTGGAAAGTAAAGATTGATGCTCCTCCATTAGGGAAATACTTCTCATACAGAGCGTGGTCTGGATGATCTGGAAGGCTTGGATGATTTACTTTCTCTACCAATGGGTGATTCTGCAGGAATTCAATTACCTTCTTGGCATTTTCTGCGTGTCTTTCTAGTCTGAGACTTAATGTTTCTGTTCCCTGAAGAAGTAAGAAAGCTGCAAATGGTGAAATTGTTGCACCTGTGTCTCTAAGAAGTATTGCTCTAATATATGTAGCAAATGCTGCTTTTCCTGCTGCTTCAGTAAATTTTACTCCGTGGTAGCTTGGATTTGGTTCTGAAATCCATGGGTATCTTCCGCTTGCTGCCCAATCAAAAGTTCCTCCATCTACGATTACTCCACCGAGTGTTGTTCCATGTCCACCGATAAATTTTGTTGCTGAGTGAACTACAATATCAGCACCGTGCTCGATTGGACGAATGAGGTATGGTGTTCCAAATGTATTATCAATTACAAGTGGAAGGTTATGCTTATGTGCAAGTTCAGCAATTGCATCGATATCAGGAATATCACTGTTTGGATTTCCTAATGTTTCAATGTATACAGCTTTTGTATTTGGCTGGATAGCTGCTTCAATCTCATCAAGGTTATGAGCATCTACAAACGTTGACTCAATTCCATATAACTTTAATGTATGAGCTAAGAGGTTGCTTGTTCCACCGTAGATAGTTTTCTGTGCTACGATATGCTCACCAGCTGCGGCAAGTGCCTGAATAGTATATGTAATTGCTGCTGCTCCAGAAGCTACTGCAAGTCCTGCAACTCCACCTTCTAATGCTGCGATTCTATCCTCGAACACTCCCTGTGTACTGTTTGTAAGTCTTCCATAAATGTTACCTGCATCTGCGAGTCCGAATCTGTCTGCTGCATGCTGGCAATCATGAAATACGTAACTAGTTGTCTGATAAATTGGTACTGCTCTTGCATCAGATGCTGGATCCGGGTTCTCCTGTCCTACATGTAATTGTAATGTTTCAAATTTATATTTTGCCATATTATTATCCCCTTTCTTATGTGTGATTTAATCAAACACTTTCTTTGCGTGTTGTTATGTTGGGATAATAATATCCTACATCTCCTACTATGTCAATAGGTTTTATAATAAATATATTATTTTCTATTATTTTCAATCCATTTTACTGCAAAATCAACGATATCACGCTGTCTCATCATTGTGATTATTCCATTACCTAACTGAACTTTTGCAACTTCACATTCCTTTTCAAATGCATTACCAATATCAACAAAATCCTCTCCATCAACATACAAAGTCTTGTATGTCTTCCATACTCTCTGACCATTTTCCATAATTGCACTGCTGTCTGTTTCCATGTGCTTACTTGGATACTCAGCTCTCACATCTGCAAGATGAATTGAAGTATTCTTATCGTATCCAACTCCAATCTGCAATACATATCCATCTAATTCATATAACTTTGCTATTGGTGAACCCTCTCCGAAAATATTTGATAGATCATGGTCTTTTGTAAGATACTCTGCATTTTTTCCCCACGCTGCTACTGAACGAGCTGGATGATCACTTCTTAGTGCTCCTGGCCATTTTCTAAACATCTCAGCTACAGCCCCCATTGTGTTGGTTGGTGTGATGTCCTTGTCGTATGCTGGCCAGTTATCTCTTATTGTCTGCCACCACTCCTTTGGTTCTTCCCAATGAACGCCCATCTGAGGATCAAGATTTTTCCATGACTGCGTTGGCATCATGATTGTACCTTCTTCACCTACGCTTTCAAGTAATGCTTCGATTATAATCTGTGGACCTCCACATACAAATCCTAGACTTCTAAGAGAAGTATGAACCATAATTGACTGTCCCTTTTTAACCCCTGCTTTTTCTAATGCTTCCTTAACATCTTCTTTAAGTACAATTTGCCTTTCCATAATTTTTCCTCCAAGTTTTCATTTTCTTTATTTTTTATGGTAGTACTAAGCCTCAATGTTTACAAGAGGTTAAACGCATAACCACTCACAAACATTGAGGCCTAAAATAACTCTATTATTGTAGAAATTTTACAATCATTTTTATTCAATTATTATTTGTTCTTTTGGAAGCCATTTGATAAATACCTTTTTAACCTGTTCATATACTATAGGTTTTTCCAAAAAATCATTTATTCCTGCGGCCTTGAACATATCTTGTGTTCT
The DNA here is from genome assembly GCA_036309425.1 of Agathobacter sp. GTDB lineage: Bacteria > Bacillota > Clostridia > Lachnospirales > Lachnospiraceae > Roseburia. The sequence goes on along the minus strand of JAXJTU010000090.1, from coordinate 9,288 downwards.
ATCTGATGTATCCCCTGTCAATGCAATAATTGGAACATTTTTAAAATATTCACCTTCCATTTTTCGGATTTTGTCAGTTGTCTCTACTCCATCCATCTGTGGCATCATATAGTCCATAAAAATTATATCATATATGTTTTCCTTGATTTTCTTAAGTGCCATTTCTCCAGACTCTGCAGTGTCGGTTGTGACTTTTAGTGGACTAACAATTTCCTCTGCTATCAAGAGATTAATCCTTGTATCATCTACAATTAACATTCTTGTATTGGGAATAGTAAACTCGGTTGGTTTCCATGCACATTTTACCGAATCACTGTTCTCATTTTCTGCATTTCTTATCTTTTGCTCTATGAAGAAATAGAATTCAGTGCCCTTGCCATATACACTATTAACCTTGAGTTCACCGCCCATGAGCGCTATGAAATCTTTGGAAATGGAAAGTCCAAGTCCTGTACCTTCTTTGCTGTGGTTTTTCTTAGTATCTACTTGTGAAAATGCCTGTCCAAGTTTTACAAGGTCTTCTTCCTTAATTCCCTGACCTGAATCTTTTACCACAAAACGAAGTAAATATGACTCATCTCTTTCTTCCTCAATCTGAATCAATAGCTGTATGTATCCGCTTTCAGTAAATTTGACAGCATTATTCATAAGATTAATGATAATCTGTCTGATTCGAAGTCCATCACCTATCAATGTCTCTGGAATTTTGTCGTCAATATTTATAAGCAGATGAATTGGCTTCCCGCCGATTCTGTTCTCTATTATCATCTCTACATCGTTTACTAATTCCCTCAGGGCATATTCGTCCTCGACGATTTCCATCTTTCCTGCTTCAATTTTGGACAAATCAAGAATATCGTTTATTATCATTATGAGTGCGGCTCCGGAGTTCTTGATGTTGGTCAAATATTTTCTCTGTTTCTCAGTAAGCTCGTCTCTTAGCAACAGGTCTGTCATTCCAACAACAGCATTCATTGGAGTACGTATTTCATGTGATACAATTGAAAGAAATCTTGATTTTGACTGATTTGCAGCCTCAGCAATATCTTTTTGTTCCTTCAATTCTTCCATATATTTAAAATGATCCGTCTCATCTACCAGGACAAAAACTTTTCCTTTTTGTGCATGTGCATCAAATAATTCTTTTCTCTCTGGTGCATATATTCTATTTCCAACTTTGATTGGTTCATCCTTATCAATAGCAGACTCAATCAAATCTATTATCTTATTTTTTGCGTTTTCTATATTCTCTGTATTATCTTCATTATATTTTTTATCTGCAATTTCTGCATTATCTGGCTTTCCCGGCTTATCTATATTAGTAATCAACTGCTCCGCTGGTTTATTATAATATTCAATTTCATTTTGGTTATTTACAGCAAAAATTGCCTCTGACACTCCATCAATGACATATTCTTTTGCCAGTTGTGAGGTATCAAGAAGTCCGTACTTAAATATTGCAATATACATAAAAATTGTGCCAATTGCATATCCCATTACAGTTGTATCATAATTTCCTGTAAGATCTAATAAATTAATGATAAAGCATGCGCTTTCAAACAAAATACCAATGAATACATATAAGAGCTGACGCTTTGCATAGGCATTCTGCTCTCTTTTTACAGCCATAAACATCTTATATATTCCATATACTATGTAAAACAATGTAACTAGATCATATATTCTATGCCATATTCCGCTTTGGAATTGTATAATCGGGAACACGCCTTCTTCTACATATTTCATGGACTTGTAATATAATGGATGCCATTCAGATGTCAGAACAAGCAAAAAAGTCATGGCATGAAAAACGGCCAGGACATGTAATGCGGTTTTATTGAATTTATATTTGCATAGGGCAAGCATAAATATAAAGAGCGAGTATGAAATCCATACTCGTCCCAGATATGACATTTTTACTCCCATGAAATACTCTGACTCTGTCTTTGAAAGCATTTCCATGAGATATCCTGTGTTGTTAATCAATGTAGCAACACAGTTAAAAAATAAATAATTGTGAAGAGGTGTCCTCATTTTTTTGAATATATAAGTAGCCTCAATCAGAAGAAAAAGTATACTTATATATTGTATCCCCAATAAAAAATTATACATTCCTCTTATTCCTCCCAAAACAATTCATCCAATGTTTTGCCTAAGGTTCTGCATATATCACGGCACAGCTTAATTGTAGGATTATAGTCTCCTTTCTCAATAGCATTAATAGTCTGTCTGGAAACTCCAACCGCCGTCGCCAGTTCCTGCTGTGACATATCCAAGCAGGCTCGTGCTGCCTTCATTTTCAAATTCTTCATCTAGCCACCAATCCTATTCTTCATCCATGCTGTCATCTTCTTTGCCTTCAACTAATGCTTTGATGATAATTGTTGCGCAGATAATTATAAAAAGAACTGCACATGTTAAATTTGCACTCTGAACTGAAATTATTGCATGCTCCTTGAGCACTCCATCCTGCATTATCTGTATTTTATCAGTAAATTCAATTTCATTATGTAATACACCTGCTATTGTTATTACCAGATTAAGAAGTGCAATTCCACCAAAAAGAATTAATATCCCTCTCTTATTCTCATTCATGGATATATACGCATCGTTTATTACACAGTAGGCAACAAATACTGCAATGGATATACATACACCAATCCATGTCCCGCCAAAGGAACATAACAGTGGAATTTCAAAAAGCTCATTAATAAGTTCTACAAATACGACATAAAACATCAAGGTAAAAAATGCGTATTTGAAAGCTTTACTTCTTACTACAAGCTGTCTCTCATCATATTCCTCACATTTTTTTGATTTTACCATAGTGACTTTTCCGCCAAGCTTCTTGGCAATAGTGGCTAGTAAAGCCACTGATGCCAATCCAGCTATTATGCCAACTACTATTCCAATATAATACCCTAGACCCATATATTATACCTCATTTAAACCTGTATTATCTATCTATATTTCAAATTTTTTCAAGAACACTATATTTCTTACTGCGGAATGTGACTAAGCTTTGCTGACAGCTTATTCTGCATCCTTAAGACCTTTTAATGCATTGCTAATCTTAATTGGATTTCCATATCTAAGTGTTCCCATACGGTAAATCTTAGCTCCAATCCATCCTGCAAAAACAATTGATGCATATAATATTATTGCTGAGATTATTACTTCATAAGTTTCTACTTTTCCCATTCCAATTCTTACGAACATTGCTGAGTAAGAGCTGATTGGAAGGAATGAACATACCTTCATTACCATTCCGTCAACATTCTGTAGCTGGAATAATACAGCAAAATATACCACCATGATAATCATCTGCAATGAGCCTGCTGACTTCTGGATATCTTCTGTTTTTGATACTAATGCTCCTAATGCTCCATATAAGAATGCGTAGAATAAGAATCCACCGATTCCAAACACTGCAAAAGTTACGAGTACATTTGCCGGGATGTCAAGAATCATATCAAGCTTATGTCCCCAGGCTTCGCGGTTTACGTTGTATCCTATAAGGGCTGATGCCATGATTACTCCAACCTGCACGAAGGCTGCTACTGCTCCGGCAAATACTTTTCCAAATAAAAGGCATGTTGAGTTTGTGCTTGTTACTAACACTTCGATTGCACGGTTGCTCTTTTCTGATGTTACAGCTGTGGCAATCATTACACCATATAAAATGATTATCATGAAAATTACGATTACAAGTGCATAGCAATACCAGAAGTTGCTAATCATATCTTTGCCGAGAACCTCAATGTCTCCGTTTACAGGTGCCTCATAATTCTCTACAAAGCTTGCAAAATCAATACCCTGACTCTCGCAGTATACCTGTTTGTGTACTGTTGAAAGAACAGATTCCATAATGTATGTGTTCTCGTCTGACATATCGCTGTTTACTACATAATACTTGTAGTTGAGGTCGTCGATAATACAAAATCCTGCTTCTACCTCTTCGTCTTTGACTGCTTTTTCCACTTCTTTTTCACTGGCTTTTGTGATAAGCTCTGCGTCAGTAAATGCGCTTTCTAGTATTGTTACGTCAGAAAAATATCCGCTTGCATCATATACTGCCAGCTTTGTTTTCTCAGCTTCTTCTGCATTATCTTTATTGTCCACGTTATCTTTTTCATCTGACTCTGTGCCTATGAAGCCTGACATATCAATTACTCTTGGGGCAAATGTTGCTGCTCCGATTAATACTGCAATTATTACTGTTGATATGATGAAAGACTTTGCTTTCACGAAATTCATTAATTCAAATTCAAATACTGTTAAAAAGGATTTCATTATTCTTCACCTACCTTTGCTACGAATATATCATTAAGTGATGGCTTGTATGTCTCGAAATGCTCTACTTCGAGTTCTGCTGATGCTGCGATTTTCTGTAGGAAATTGCTGCGGCTTACTCCGTCGTTAAGCTTTACAATTACATCCTGCTTGCTTGTTCCTGTAATTGCTACGCAGTCTGCAAATTTTGAAGCTAAGATTTCTTTTACTTCATCTACCGATTTATTTACATCGCTTACTACCAGCTGGTCTTTTCCGAATTCCTTTTTGATGTCAAGAAGGTTTCCTTCTAGTACAACCTCTCCCTTATTAATCATTACTATGTCCTCGCAGAATTCTTCTACATAGCTCATCTGGTGGCTTGAGAAAATTACGATTTTGTTCATTCCGATAAGCTCTTTTACTACATCCTGAAGTATCTGTGAGTTTACCGGGTCAAGGCCGCTGAATGGCTCATCTAGGATTACAATGTCCGGGTCACATACTAATGTAGATGCAAGCTGAACCTTCTGCTGGTTTCCTTTTGATAAAGTCTCTAAGAGGACGTTTGCATATTCTGATACCTCTAATCTTTCAAGCCATCTCTTTGCATTTGCAACTGCCTGCTTCTTACTTACTCCGCGAAGTCTTGCGAGGTATACCATCTGGTCGATTACTAATCTCTTTGGGTAAAGCCCTCTCTCCTCCGGGAGGTATCCGATTTGTACTTTTCTTGGATCAAACTTCTTGCCATCTAAGAAGATTTCTCCGCTGTTGGCATGGAATACATCCATGATTGTTCTGATTGTTGTTGTCTTTCCGGCTCCGTTTCTTCCTAAAAGTCCTAGTGCCTTTCCGCTTTCTACGGAAAATGTGATTCCTTTTAAAATCTCTTTGTCGCCGAAAGATTTATGTATGTCTTTTACTTCAAATTTCATTTGCTTGCCTCGCTTTCTAATGGATCTGCTCTCCTTTCGCCCCTATTATGGTGCGACATAATGTCGTATATATCTTACATTTATAAAATACTATCGATTATACATTTTGTCAAGTATATTTTACATATTTTCTCGTTTTTTTCACAACCTTCTCTATTCCTTAGTCCCCCACATCAATAATCACATACTCAGATTTGCACCCCGTCTTGAACATCAGCTCCCAGTCTGCAATTCCTGATGTCACTACGAAATTGGTTTCATCTATTTTCTTTAAACCATATGTCAACTCGTTTAATCCAAATAACTCGCCTGTGAATGTGCCTGGGAACAATTGTCCTCCGTGAGTGTGTCCGACCAGAACCAGGTCCACTTTACCTGCGCTTTCGTTTGCACAGTCTCCCGGCTGATGGTCTATTACTATCATGTACTTTGATTTATCTATGCCTTGTAGCATTTCATCCATGGATAGCCGGCCCTCTCCTAGCTGTTCTGATGATTTATCTTTTCTTCCAATTACATAGAATTGTTCATTAAGAAGAACCGCCTGGTCCTCAAGTATATTAACTCCATTTGCTGTCAACTCATTTTTCAGATCCTGATATGTAAAATCTCTGGTATTGTAATAGCCTCTGTCGTGGTTTCCGGGAGAATAATATACGCCATATGTACAATTGATTTCTCCAAGTGCCTTGCAACAGATTTGGACATCCTCCCATTTAGAAGAATCGTCTACGAAATCACCGGCAATTATTAATACGTCTGGGTTTGATTTTTCTATTTTTTTCATGTGCTCTGTAAATTTGTGACCGTCAAACAATGTGCTGATATGAGAGTCTGCGAATAGTGCGACACGGATTTTATCTATTTGCTTGTCTGTTTTGATGGAATATTTCGTTTCTGCCACATGATATGCATTATACATTCCGATGCCAAGATATACTGTTGTCAGAGCAAGGGATAGCAATGCTGCAATCCATTTCTTTGTCACTTTGCCTGATATTTTTTTGACAATATACAATATCAAATCTACTATCATCCAGCAGGCACAAAGGTGCAAAAATACGATGATTGAGTTCGTTTTGCCCATGAGTGCAGTTAATATGGCAAACACTATTGTCAGTCCAATAAAACTTATTATTGCCCCTGGCCATTTCTTCCCTTTTGAAATTGCCTGTATTATTTCAAGCTTTGCTATTCCCCTAACCAGGTACAATATTGCTATAGCAAATAGGGTAAATATTGTTGCAACTATAAATGTCCACATAATTTTCTCCAATCAAATTATAATTCAGCAAAATTTTTTACTTTTTCCAAATCAATGAGTAATTCGTCATTGTATGTATGGCAATGAACTCTCCTCAAAATAATACACAAAGGGGTACTCCCTCAGTTTTATTACCAATATTTTGCCATACTCGGATGTGTCATTCAACATTTTTACCATTTCTAAGAATATAATTTGAGCGTCAGAAAAATCTGACGCTCATTACAATAATACATCTTTAGTCTGTTTACTATTATCCTTTAGATATACTGTTAATTTGTTATTCATATCGCATGTTGCAAGCAGGATATCTTCAATTTTATCTGCTCCCTGCGCTTTCATCTGCCTATGCAGCCACTTTTCATCCTTGCCAGTATGCTGCAGATTTTTCTGCATTAATTTTCCGTCTATGATGACATTTGCAACCATAAAATCCTGTGATGGGTTAAGGTTAATATCAGCAGGAATCATTGGTCTGTCTGTTGCTTTTGGAAGAAAACTTATTTTACCGTTTCCCTCTAATATAGCGCACTGGAGCTTGGATACGTCGAAATAGCCATTAACCCGGCACTGCTCTAAGAATTCACTTACATCTATTTTTGCTTTTTTTAAATTGTCTCTGTAGATTTCACCATTGTTCAACAGCACTAATGGTTTTCCTTCCACTAATCTTCGAATAATAACAGATTTTGAACAAAGCCAGGTTAACAGGACGGCTGATAGTGCATATATTATCATGGCGGTTAAGGGCTGCACGTAATTTTCTTCTAATGATGTAGACATTTCGGCTGCTATAGAACCGATTGTTATTCCGATTATATAGTCAAACATGCTCATCTGGGACATCTGTCGATAACCCATAAATTTGGTCAGTATGAATATTGCTACAATTGAACCTATTGAAAGTGCGATTACATATAATATTTCTGACATACTATTCTTCCTTTTCGGTTTCGGGGACGCGCCTCACCTTTATGGATGCTCCTCGGCTTTTGGGACTCTCCTAGCCTTCAATTGAGTTCCTTATGCCCATACCCGTCCCCCAATTTAAATATTCTCGTTTTGAATAGTATCTACAATGCTTCGCTTATTTATTCGTTTTAATGAAGAACTAATAATTATATATATAATAAAAATTACTACAAGACATACTGCTATCGATATCATTATTGGTGGATGGAATGGTGCCTCAATGTTGTCCATTTTTTCTAGCTGATTTATTCCATATGACAGTATCATTCCTCCGGCAACGCCTGTTATGAGGGATTTCAGACTGATAAAAACACACTCGGCCCGTATCATTTTCTTAAATTGAGTATTTGTTATTCCAACACTTTTTATCATTGCAAAGTCTCTGCTTCGTAGCTCAATATTAGTATTCAATGTGTTTATAATACTTGTTATTCCAACTAATGCCAAAACGATAACGAAGCCGTATCCAAAAAATTCAACTAATAAAAATACTGATTTTTGTTCTCTAACAGACTCCTTCCTATTCAATATATCGAAATAAGAAAAATTACTGTCCTTAACATACTCGTTAACTTGTTTTTGCAGCTTATCAACTTCATCAGATACAAAAAACACCTCATATTCTTCCATTACTTCGATGTCGTTTTCTTTTCGTGTGGATTCACTAATCACCACTACAGAATCTCTTTTTGAACTTGCGAATCCCATAGGACGAATATCTGTTACTGCTGCAAATTCAAGATTACAATTTCCATCATCTTTATGAAATTCGATTTCATCTCCTGGTTCATATTCAAAAGCTCTTAATGATGCGATCATGTTTTTATCATGTTCTTCCCATTCGACTGTGACAGTGTCAACTAAAATTGCTTTTCCTTCAGCATCTTCTTGTCCGCATTCTTTTGCATATTTTTTAAATGACTCATCATCTAATGCAATCAATGTAAAATATGCGTAATCAGTTTCATAATCCTTTTTTTCTAATATATCCTCATATGCTTCAGTCATTTCCGGATCATCAACATGTACATAGGTGTGTTGCGTTATAGAGACCTCCTCTGCGAGCGAAAACTTTTTCATATCTTTATTTACCAGCTCGTAAGTTTTTTCCGTCTTAAAATCTATGCTAAGATTATATCTTTCCTTTGTCTCATAGACTTCTATCCACCCCATGCCTATTGTTGCCATATATGAAAGACCGATAAATGCCGCCGAACATACTGCAATTGATACTACGGTCGTGCGATATTTGTGCTTGTTTCGCCTGATATTTTTGTACGAAATAACTCCTGGCGCACCCCAGATTTTTCTTACATAAGAAGGGGTTCTTACATTCCATTTATTTACCTTTATCTCTTTATTATTTCTTATCGCTTCCATTGGCGAGACTTTTGCTGCTTTTCTCGCACTCTTCGAAGCTGATAAGAATATGGTCACGAAGCCTAATACTATTGTTGTTATTAAGGCAAAAACTGATGGCTGGTAAAGCACAGTAAAATCTAACAAATCAGTTATTACTCTGTTAGTCGTTTCTATCATTATATAGCTTATCAAAAGTCCTAATGCTGTTCCTGCTCCTATTCCAACAAATCCAATAAATGCTGCTTCTGAGTATACACATTTCTTAATCTGCCTTTTGGTTGCTCCGACGCTTCTAAGCATTCCATACTGTCTTATTTTTTCGGATAAAGATATATCGAAACTGTTCTTGATGCAATAAACTGATGTAAAAACTATCACAACAAGAACAACTGATATAAATGAATACAAAATGACAAAAAAAGGTTCTTGGGGAACAATTGATTCCATTTCTATAAGCATGTCATTTGTATATATATAATC
>JAXJTU010000089.1:0-7942 GCA_036309425.1 Agathobacter sp. | reverse complement strand
TTTTTGTAGTGAGTTGTCGGTCCTGCGAGTCGGCGCCAGACGGGGCATCCCTGCCCCCTGTCGCCTGGATTTGCCGTCCTGGCAAATCCCCTCTAGACTTTCGGTGGAATGAAACCTAAGTAATTCCATCCCATCCTCATTAATCGTCATCATACTAATGCATACACCCTACAGCCACCCGCACGCCCCTACCAGCCAGCCACCCACACATAGCCAGCAGCCCCCAGTGTAACCATCCTGCCACCACATGCACACACCAGCCACCCACTAAAGGTCAAGCAAAAACAAAGGAGAGAGAATTATGTATGATGTAAAATCACTAAAAGCAGAAGAATTTATTTCGGATGAGGAAATCCGAGACACCCTGGCATATGCAGATGCCAACAAAGAAAACTTTGAATTAATCGACCAGATTATTGCAAAGGCAAAAGAATGCAAAGGACTTACACATAGAGAAGCTTCTGTTCTTCTTGCGTGTGAAGATGAAGAAAGAGTAAACGAAATTTTTAGGCTTGCAGAGCAGATTAAGAAAGATTACTACGGAAACAGAATAGTACTTTTTGCCCCACTTTATCTATCAAACTACTGCGTAAATGGATGTGTATACTGTCCATATCATATGAAAAATAAGCATATCGCAAGAAAGAAACTTACACAGGAAGAAATTAAGGCAGAAGTAATTGCACTTCAGGATATGGGACATAAGAGACTTGCAATCGAAGCAGGAGAGGACCCGGTAAATAACCCAATCGAATACATATTAGAAAGTATAAAGACAATCTATAGTATTCAGCATAAGAACGGTGCAATCAGAAGAGTAAATGTAAATATTGCTGCGACAACAGTAGAAAACTACAGAAAATTAAAAGAGGCAGGAATTGGAACATACATCCTGTTCCAGGAGACATATAACAAAGAGTCTTACGAGCAGCTTCATCCAACAGGACCAAAGCATGATTACGCATACCATACAGAGGCAATGGACAGAGCAATGGAAGGTGGAATCGATGATGTAGGACTTGGAGTATTATTCGGACTTGAAATGTACCGCTATGAATTTGCAGGATTATTAATGCATGCAGAGCACCTTGAGGCAGTACATGGAGTAGGACCACACACAATTTCTCTTCCACGAATCAAGAGAGCAGATGATATTGATCCTGACCAGTTTGATAATGGAATCAGTGATGACATTTTTGCAAAAATTGCAGCACTTATAAGAATTTCCGTTCCATATACAGGTATGATTATTTCAACAAGAGAAAGCAAGGAAGTAAGAGAAAGAGTGCTTCACCTTGGCGTATCGCAGATTTCAGGAGCATCAAAGACCAGCGTAGGTGGATATGCAGATGGAGTAGAAGAAGCAGAGAATTCAGAGCAGTTTGATGTAAGTGACCAGAGAACTCTCGATGAAGTAGTAAACTGGTTAATGAAGATGGATTACATCCCAAGCTTCTGTACAGCATGTTACAGAGAGGGAAGAACAGGCGACCGCTTCATGGCACTATGTAAGAACATGCAGATTTTAAACTGCTGTCATCCAAATGCACTTATGACACTCAAAGAGTATTTAGAGGATTACGCAAGTCCTGAAACAAAGGAAATCGGAATGAAGCTTATTGAAAGAGAGTTAGAAAACATTCCAAATCCAAAGGTAAAGAAAATAGCAGCTGACCATATTCACGATATTGCAGAAGGAAAGCGTGATTTCAGATTCTAGTTATTGCGTTTAAACAGGATACATTTAAGTATTAAATGAGGGATAAAATATGGCTACATTAAATGAGACACCAAAAAGTAACAGACTACACATAGGAATTTTTGGAAAAACAAACAGTGGTAAATCCTCTTTTATCAATGCCTTTACAGGTCAGGATGTTTCAATCGTTGCTGATGTAAAAGGAACAACAACAGACCCTGTTTATAAAGCAATGGAGATAAATCCACTTGGAGCGTGCGTGATAATTGATACGGCAGGATTTGATGATGATAGTGAGCTTGGTAAGAAACGAATAGAAAAGACAGACCTTGCAGCAGAAAAAACTGATATTGCAGTTATAATTTTTAGTGCATCTGATGACAAGCTAGAAAAGCTAAGACAAAGCGACCCAACATCAGGCGACTCAATAATTCAAAACATAAAAGAAATATTTCCAGACGAATGGAAGTGGATAAATATCTTTATGGAGAAAAAAACGCCACTCCTTCTAGTGGTAAATAAAGCAGATGTAAATCCGCAAAATGCAGCACTCTTAGAAAAGGAATTAAATAATCTTACAGGTGTAAATTCTGTAACAATAAAAGTAAGCTGTAACACGGGAGAAGGAATTGAGTTAGTTAAACCTGCTCTTGCAAGATTACTTCCAGAGGATTTTGACGCTGTTTATATAACTGGTGATTTGGTAAGCGAAGATGACATGGTAATGCTTGTAATGCCACAGGATATTCAGGCACCAAAAGGCAGACTCATTTTACCACAGGTCCAGACAATAAGAGAGCTCTTAGACAAAAAATGTAGCGTTATGTGTGTAACGACTGACAAGATGGTTTCTTCACTAAAGAAGCTCATCGAGCCACCAAGGCTTATAATTACCGATTCGCAGGTATTTGATTATGTATATCAGAATAAGCCGAAGGAGAGTATGCTAACATCATTTTCGGTACTTTTTGCGGCCTATAAAGGTGATTTGAAATATTACATTGAAAGTGCAAAAGCAATAGATTCATTAAGCGAAAAGTCAAAAGTTCTAATAGCAGAATGTTGCACACATGCTCCTTTGACAGAAGATATTGGAAGAGTAAAAATACCACGAATGCTAAAAAAACGATTTGGAGAAGGACTTACAGTTGACATTGTAAGTGGAACGGATTTTCCAAAGGATCCATCAGAATATGATTTGATAATCCAGTGCGGCGCATGTATGTTTAACCGCAAATATGTATTATCAAGAATTGAAACCGCAAAAGGTCACATGGTTCCAATGACAAATTATGGCGTAACCATTGCTCATATGACAGGTATCTTAGACAAAATAGCAACAGTATATTGAAACAAAATGAAAACTTAGCTATAATCATGGTTGAAAGATAGTAAATGTTTGTACAGAGGAGCAGGATATGAAACCAAGCCACAGAAAAGATGTAATCATTGCCAGAATAATTTTTGTAGTTTTTTGTGTAATAGTAATTGCAATTGTTTCCGGAATAATAGTAAGTGTAGTTAATCATTTTAAGGTGAATACACAACCTGAAACACAGGCAACTGAGTCAGAGCAGACTGTGGACCAGCTTCCACCAAATGTACCTGATACAGACGTTGTTGAACGAGACGATATTTATGTTAAGACAACTTCAAGCGTTAATATGAGAGCTGCAGCAAGTAAGGATTCGGAGGTATTGACGGTTCTTGCTAAGGATACACAGCTTCAGTTATTATCAGAGACAGATGGCTGGGCAGAGGTTATATATGATAATAAAAAAGGATATGTAAGTACAGATTACATTGTCGAAATCGGAATAGATTATAATGGCAATACGGAAAGTACTACAGCGCAGTAGAGAAAAATCCCGGACAGTTTAAATTGTGTCCGGGATTTAATTTTGTTAGGAGAAAAGCACACCACAGTCCGTGGAGTTTAGATTGGAGAAAAATACAATGACATGGTTATTATATGCAATAGGAGCGACAATATTGTTAGCAGCTGTACCTGTGCTTGCAAAGGCAGGAGCAAAGAAATCAGATCCTGCACTTAGTTCCGCAATAAGCGGACTTGCAGTACTCGTAATGATGTTTATACAGTCCCCGGGAAGTTTAAGTTCATTTTCATTTGCTTCCTATGGAACAAGGGAATTAATTTGTCTTCTGTTATCAGGAATTACGGCAGGGCTTGCGGCATATTTTTTCTTTATGGCAATAGGAAATGGTGAGCTTATAAATATTGCTCCGGTAATAAAATGCAGCATGGTCATTTCCCTGCTTGCAGGTTTCTTTTTATGGGATTCAAAATTTACAAATATGACGATTGCAAAGATGATTCTTATAGTAATCGGAACAGTTGTAATGGTTGCAGGCGGAAGTGGTAAAAATTACAAATGGCTTGCACATGCGCTTCTTGCAGCAGTAAGTATAAGTGCTTCAAAGCTCCTTATGAGTTATGGATTTGGTGGTACTACAAATAACACGAATGTCATAAGATGTATAATAGCAATCATATTGTTGTTTGGAATTGGAATCGGAACAGGTGGAATAAAGAAGTTTAAATCAATCACATTCCTTGATGGAATATTGCTGGTATTAGCAGGACTTGTGTCAGTATTCTATAAGACAATTTCAGCAAAGGCGGCAATAATAACGGGCTGGTCAAATGTTGAGGCAGTGCTTCGTTTTGAACTTCTTGCGATTGTCCTCTTAGCAGGGATTTGTTTAAAAGAAAAAATGTCAGGAAAAAGTTTCATTGGAGCAATAGTAATAATTGCAGCATTATTTCTTTAGAAGAAATGACAAAAAAATGGTGATATGCATATACTATTTTTAAGAGTATGAAGGAGAAAATGTGTGTTACCTTTTTATAAAAGTTTTCCAATACAAAATATCTATACGTCAGAATTAGAATATGAAAAAGATATGGACCGTATCAAGGATATGTATCCTAGAGAGGTATTTGCCATAACAAAATGCGTAGAGGAACGGTGTGATGAGTTAGAGTTTGTAGGCAGCCGTCTTTTTGATGAGGAGCCTGATAAATTTATGATGCAGTTAGAAGCAAATTCAATTTATAACAAGGTTAAAAAAGACGATGGAAATGAAGGCTGGCTCAAAAGTCTTGTAGAAGTTATTTTTGTAAATGAGCTATATAGAAGGCGTTGCAAAAACCGAAGATGTAACAGATGGTGGTAGATTAGTATGAACAAAAAAGTGATAAAGCCGATAGTATTATTATTTGTATTTATCGGAGCATTATTTACATTTAACATAATAACTGAAAAGGCCAATGAGGATCTGACAACTTCAATGTCAGATGCCTCACTGCCTGTTATACGCTTTTATTCAGGAGAAACTGCAATAAATGAGCTCCATGGCTATGTTAAGAAAATGAACATTAAGGAGATGCGCGACACAATAACTCCAATAGGAGCTGATCGAAAAATAAAGCTGTCGGTGTCAACTTATGGAGCTACAGTTGATGGAATTTCATATGAGATTAGAAGCATGGATGGGAACAGACTCGTGGCAGAGGCAGAGGTTTCAGAATATAATTTTTCCGGTAATTTGCTAGAAGCAGACCTTACAATGCAAAATATTCTTACTGAGAATACAGAGTATATGCTTGTGTTTAAGTTAAATGCAGATGACAGGGAAGTCTATTATTATACAAGACTTATTCAGTGTGACAGTAACATAACTAAGCAGATGCTTGATTTTGCAATAAAATTCCATGACAACACTTTTAAGGAAGAAGGAAAGAGTTTTTTCCCAACATATATGGATGCTGCGACAGGAGATGCAACTACATTAAATTATGTAGACCTTACATGTACATTAAAACAGATAATGTGGGCAGGCTTTAAAGCGCAGCAGTATACAGATTCAGTAGTTTCGTTTAAGGAAATAAATGATTCATATGATGTGCTTACAATCTCATATGTATTATCAAATAAAAACGATAAGGGTGAGACTGAATATTACAATGTAGAAGAGTATTTTAGACTTAGACTTACTGATACCAGAATGTATGTGCTTAATTATGAACGTAGAATGAATCAGATTTTTAATGGTGAGAATAGCTTTGTAAGTGGAAGCTCAGACATTCTTCTGGGAATACGAAACAAAAATGTCGAGTATCAGACAAATGAGGCTGGTGATACAGTCTGCTTCGTGCAGCAGGGAGAATTATGGTGTGTAAATACAAACAATAATGATATCACAAGAGTCTTTAGTTTTAGAAATCTTGAAGGTATTGATGCCAGAGAAAACTGGGATCAGCATGATATAAAAATAGTTAGAATTGACGAAGCCGGAAGTGTGGATTTTATCGTTTACGGATATATGAACAGAGGAGAGCACGAAGGCGAGGTTGGTACGGGTGTTTATCATTATGATGGACTTGCACATACAGTTGAAGAGGAGGCCTTTATACCTGCTACATCATCTTTTGAGGTATTAAAAGCAGAGATGGGGCAGTTGATGTATGAAAATGACCAGAGTGTTTTATATTTACTTATCGAGGGAAATGTTTACAAAATTGATTTAAATTCACTTGAGGTTGGAGTAGTAGTAGAAAACCTTGCTGCGGGCTGTTATACAGCGTCGGTTTCTAATCGTTTCTTTGCCTGGGTGGATACAGCTAATCAGTTTAACAGTAATTATATTAATTTCATGGATTTAAAAGATGGAAAAGTATCAAAGATAAGTAATGGAGAGAATGATTATTTACGTCCACTAGGATTTATGAATGAGGACTTTGTATATGGAATTGCAGCAGCCACAGAAGTAGTTTCAGATGCGGCAGGTAATACTACTTTTCCAATGTATGAATTGGATATTCTCGATTCAAATACACAGGATAAGTTAAAACAGTATACTCCACAGAATCAAAGAGTATCAGATATTGAGGTTGAAGATTATACAATCAAAGTTAACCTCATAAACGCTGGAACAGATTCTATCATGAACAAGGAAGCGGATACTGAGAGAAATGTTGTCGTAAAAACACTTGCAACTGATGACAAACAGACTGAGATTCTGCTTTCGATGAAAAAATCAATGAATGCTGATAAGATGAAGATGATTACATCAAAAAGTGTCATTGTAGAAGAAGACAGATTAGTAACATTAAAGGATGAGGAAAAAGAGAGATTTTATGTATATGTAAAAGGTGATGTCCTTCTTGCTACAGACAGTATATCTGATGCCATGAAGATGGCAAATGAGAGGCTTGGAGTAGTAGTTGATTCAAACCAGCAATATGTATGGAGAAGAGCCAGAAAGAATTATGTAAATGCATTTAGTGGAATTAAACCTAATGACATGGATGCAAATTCGTCTGCTGTAATAAAATGTATCAGTGCAATGCTTGAGTATAAGGGGCAGGGAAAGAGCGTAACAGAGTTTATGGCGGCAAATATGTCTGCAAAACAGATTTTAGAGAATAATCTTGATGACTGTGTCGTTTTAGACTTAAAGGGAGTTGGTGCAGAGGAGATTATCTTCTATGTAAGTGAAGGAAGCCCGGTGTTTGCAATGACAGGAAATGATACTTCGGTTCTTGTAATTGGATATTCTGCAACAAATATTTATTACTATGATCCTTTGAGTGATAAAACAGAAACTGTAACTTATGAGGAAGCCAATGAATTATTTGCAAATGGAAAGTGCCAGTATTTAACATTCTTAACCAAATAACTTTACTTTTTTAGGTGACCCTTAGTTGAAGTTTAACAGAAATGATTTTGACGTATTGCAAAACCTCATGAAGTAGGCTATATTCATTATTGTATGTATGAAAATGATTGCAAAGGAGCACGATAATGAGTAAGAAAAGCGTTGTTGTATCGAATTTATCAGATAGTCATGACAATCCAATTGCAGAGCTTGTTCAAGTAGCTTGCAAATTTGATAGTGAAATTATTTTAGAGAGTGAGAATCGTCGTATTAATGCAAAGAGCATTATGGGAATAATGGCTTTTAATCCTACAGAGGGTATGAATCTTGATATCGTTGCAACTGGAAATGATGAGCAGGATGCAATTGATGCAATTGAAAAGTTTCTTGTTTGTGAATAAAATAGAAAATTGATTTGAAAAGCGGTACTAATGTACCGCTTTTTTCTTGCATTTACAAATAGCTCCATGATAAAATTAACACATAATATTGTTTGGAGAATATGATAGTGAAAAAAATTGCAATGTTTTCGGATAGTTGGGGAAGAAGAAACACATACGA
>JAXJTU010000088.1:0-1570 GCA_036309425.1 Agathobacter sp. | reverse complement strand
TATGTTGTCCTTCAATTGAGTATTTGGATAATATTCATTGTTGAATCTTACAGAATTTATTTCTTCCTTCAGTTCTTCCCTTCTTAAATGCAGATAAACTTCATCCGCATTTTCAGCCACAGTTTGTGCTAATGCGGTTCCCAATGCTCCCGCTCCTATGACAGCTACTTTATCCATTTTTTCACCATTCAAACTCTTCATTTACTTTTTTTAGTTTTTCTATGTTATCATCTAAAATTTCTACAATATCTTCGGTTCTTCTTAATTTTTTCATTCTATTGTGAAATGTCAGGACTTGTGGAATATTCCTATAATTTTTATAATGAATAGTCAGATAGTAATCAGGGTCATTAGGACATGGAAGCATGACCCCATTGAAATTGATTCTATCAAGGGGCAGCATTTTTTCAGTTGCATATCTTGTATATGGGAAAACGTCTTTAGGCCCATATCCTCCCTCTACTCCAGGCAACATATAATCCTGTTTTTCATAACTCAAGTTAAAGTTTTCATAGTATCTTTTTAAAATGGTTTCCAAGTCCAGCCCGTCAATCATATCCTTATAAAATTTTTGCCTTACTTCTTCAAATTCATTTCCGAGATCTTCTCCTTCATAATCTTTTTTAAAGTCATAAGGGAAAATATCAAGGGCGGTAAGATTAGGGCTGTTTCGAACATCATCCTTGTAGAACAATTGTGCAAAGGCATAAACTCGTTTGCCTTGCACTCTTCTCTTCTTGAAGTCTATATTGATGTTATTGCTTAATCCATATTTTTCTATTTCACTAGGAAAAACTTCATCTATGAATTTGTTGTAGTCTTCCCTCAACATGCCTCCGTCTATATCATCATCCCATGGTATAAAAGCACCATTATGACGCACAGCACCTAAAAGATTGCCTCCTTCAATCCACCATTCAATGTCATGTTTTTGACATACATTATCTATGAAGGTCAGATACTCCATTGATAAGTCTATGAATTTTTGATGTATTGGGGTCGGTGTTAGTTCATAATCTAAAAATATTGTATTTATAAGCCTGTTGTTAGTAGCTTCGATTTCTTCTAGTCTTTTTATTCTCTTTTTATTTTGTTCAAATTCGTTTTTATAATATTTATAGGAATTGCTGCGCTCTAAAATCTTTTTTGCCAAGTTAGATATTAAAATCATATTATCACGCATAAATATGGTTTATTCACTAAAACTAACCCTTTCAAACTTCTCCGGCTCTAGCACGGATTTGGTAGCATCTACTCCAACTTTGGTGGTTGTTCCATCAGGCTTTGCCACAGGGTCAAGTGATGAGCCTCTTGCCTTAGGAATGATTATGATATCATCGTCACCTTTTACCCTGGTAGCTATCGCATACTCAATATCCTGAGGGTCGAATATGTCAATGTCCTCATCAACCACGACAACATGCTTCAAGGATGGATGAGCGGCAAGAGCTGCCATCATTACATTCTTTGCGTCTCCTTCGGTCTGCTTCTTGATTGAAACCGCAGCATGAAGCCAGCAGCAGCCTCCTTCTGTTAAAACAACATTCTGCACGGTAGGGAGTGTGTTTTT
>JAXJTU010000087.1:0-2804 GCA_036309425.1 Agathobacter sp. | reverse complement strand
CATTTTATGAAGGACTCTGTTCTACGTATCTCATATACAGGAGAATTGAAACCATACTATGAGAAGTATAATTTTAATGGGAAGGAGGTAGTAAGTTTTTCACCTTCATATACCAATGAAGATGAAATGATTTTTGGCAATAGCATCTTTAAATTTCTTGCTTATTGCAAAAAGTATTCAGGGATTAGCCTGAATAAGGTAAGAAAGTCTTTCATTGAGCAATGTGAATGGTTGAAGAACAACGAGCCTGGATTTGCTCCTCATAGTGGTAAAGATGAAAATGGCAATACCGTTTTCCCCGACTTTGGAGAATGGTTTGATAACGAGATAAACGATTTAATGACACAAACATAAGATAAACAGTTATAGATTATGAGCTTAGATGTAACAATAATATACAAGAAACCTAAAATGGTGAAATACAATGCAACCCATGCAGCATGTGGTAGTACTTTCATGATTGTTCCTGACGATGTACCCATAGAGGAGACAGAGTGGAGTGCAAACATCACGCACAACATGAGTAGAATGGCACTGCAAGTTCCCATCTGTGTTAAATACAGGAATAAGGAGTATAAGGGTACTTTATATGATTATGTATGGGAGCCTGGAGAGAATGGCAATATTACCACTTCTATAATGAGTAAGATTCTTGCTCAAGGTATCGCCTATATGGTTGAGAATAGGAAAAAACTCCTTCCTTTTAATCCTGCAAACGGATGGGGTTCTTATGATGGATTTGTTCCTTGGCTGATAAAATACAAGGAGGCCTGCGAGGACAATCCTGGTTGCAAGATAAGGGCAAGTATATAAGATTCGCTCCAAGTCAGCAGAATAACTGTTGCTTGGAGCGATTTTCTATCCTGTAATTTTGAATTCTAAATACTCTTCACACACATAATCCGCCAAATCGCTTTTAAAATACATGATTTGGCGGATTATAAATAGATGAATCACATTATACTGTGATTTTGTCACTTAATGCTATCGAAAATAACTCATATTTAACCAAATTCGCAATATATTGTGAATTCTGCTTGTTTTGTTCGTTAAAACACTCTATATTTGCATCAAATACCAATATATTGTGAATATGAAAGCGTTGGGAATGCAGATTAAGGCTCGCAGATTAGCTCTTAAAATCAAGCAACAAGATTTGGCTGATTTGGCTGTTGTGAGTATAAATACAATTGTTGCTATCGAACGTGGTACAGGAAATCCGCGTATTGATACATTACTTTCTGTATGCGATGTGTTAGGATTACAACTTGTAACTAAATTAAAGGATTAACATTATGAGACAATGTGAAGTGTATCTACACGGGATAAAGGCTGGGGTATTGATCGAAAATGACAATCGTGAGTTTATGTTTACTTACGATAAAGCATATTTGTTGAGTGAAAATTGTGATGCAGTAAGTCTGACATTACCGCTTCGTTCTGAACCTTATAGTTCACCGTTCCTATTTTCTGTATTCGCAAATATGCTATCAGAAGGGGACAATCGCCAAATACAATCTCAACTACTTCGCATTGATCCTGAAGATGATTTTGGGATTCTATTGGCTACTTGTCAATATGATACCGTTGGAGCCATTACCGTTAAACCGATAGAATTATGAAAGATTTAACTGTTTGCCCTTCAATATTACAAGAGGGCTATGATACCTATTCGCCTATAGCTCGAAGAACTCTATTTGATGGTCATGCTGTATCTCATATTTTCTCTGAAGCAAGTCCAGACACAGGAACAGTTGAGGCAAATGAAGCTGTAAAAAGTGTTGGACGTATATCGCTCTCAGGCGCTCAGCCCAAATTTTCCATTGTTGTAGATGATGATAAACTACGCTATATTCGTGAAGGAGAACAAGGAACATTCATCCTTAAACCACGTCCTACAGCATATCAAATCATAAATAAGGATTTTTGTGTTGCCAATGAGCACGTAACTATGCAAATTGCATCACAGGTATATGGTATTGAAACGGCTGCAAATGCGCTTTGCTTCTTTGATGATGGCACTCCTGCATATATTACACGCAGATTTGACGTACATAGTAAGGGTAAATACAAACAAGAGGACTTCGCTGCATTATTGGGTTACACAAAAGATAACGCAGGATCTAATTACAAATATGACAAAGCCAGCTACGAAGAGTGTGCCGAGGTAATACATCGCTATGTAAAGGCTACACTGATTGATATACGTAGATTTTTCCGCATAATCCTGTTCAACTTTGTTACACTGAATGATGATGCACACTTGAAGAACTTTTCTTTGATAGAACGTAATGGTGAATATCGTCTATCTCCTGCCTATGACCTTATCAATACATCTTTGCAGCTTATGAATCCTCATATTTTTGCTCTTGACAAAGGTCTCTTTAAGGAGGGAATGGCATTTTCTGATACTCACACCATCAGCCGTTCTGATTTTGAAGAGTTCGGTAAGCGTATTGGACTTCCTATAAAAGTAATAAAACAAGAGATTGATATGTTCGCGGCAGAACAACCTTTAGTTAAAGAGTTACTTGGCCGTTCGTTCCTTTCACCATCTTTGCAAAAACAATATTGGATGGCATTTGATTACCGTCGCAAAATGCTCAATTTTTAAAGCATAAATAAAACAAATAGAAAAAGTCGTTTTATTTCCCTGCAATCAATATATTTTGCATACTTGCAGGGAAATAAATTATATCCTGATTTTTTCAGATTCATAAATTAAATGATACAACCATAATAAATTATCGTTTGCGTTAATATAGCAAACAATGCCGTCGTTTACTTATCGCGCACGATGATTT
>JAXJTU010000086.1:0-2919 GCA_036309425.1 Agathobacter sp. | reverse complement strand
TTTAACCATTTTCATAACCACCTTTCTTTCATTATCATTCTTAAATTTTCAAGAACGCTCCAGCGTTCTTATAATATAACTCTCCTGCAAAGCAGCAAAAGTTGCCATTGCACACACCACAATGGAAGTGTACCTGATATTTACAATTGGAAGTGTCAATGGAAATATGAACAGCATAAATCCAGTTATCTTATTAGCTATGGTATGAACCGATACAAACTGCTTTTGTACCATAAATCCATAAATTAGATTGATTACTTTAATTACTGCAATCACTTATGCAATTGTCCCATATTACTCCTCATCTGGTGCCTGACCATCATGTGCCAGCCACTTACAATCTGTTATTTCCATATTTGTAAAAGTAGCCTTGAATGAAGAATCTTCCGGGCTACAGGCATATATTCCAAACTTAATTTCATCTATTGCCTTATACATATAACATATTCTCATCTGCTTATATTTGATGCCATCCTCCGAACATTCAATACAATAATCATCCTCTCGTCTACTGAATCTGTACCACATAGATTTAATTCCTGCATCAATTTCTGTTGTTGCCCAATCGGAATATCCATTGTTAGTTGCTACACTTCCAAGATGCTGAAACTCTTCGTTCTCATATTCAATAGAACCTTTAAGCCAGTTCTCGCTATCAAGGTACATGACTACACCACACTGGTCAAAACGCACCTTACTTTCAAATTCAGTTTTCACTACAAAAGAGAAATATTTCTCTGATGTTTTCAACTGAAGAACCGGTGCATTATCATTTCTAAAATGGTAATATGTTCTCTGCCACAAATCAGTATGTGGTTTTGTAACAATTTCTATTTTATCCTCGGATATAGAATAATCCTCAGGCATTCTTGTCCATTCTAATTTTTTTACATCAAATTTCATCGCTAATTGCTCCTTTTTCCTGTACTTCTATTATGACTTAAATTTTTATCTTACAACATTCGACCTCGAATAAATATAAAATAATTCCTGTGTATATGAATATCCCTTTTCCATCTGTTCGAATGTGCTGTCAAACTCTTCAAATCCACTCTCATCAATCGCATGAGCAGGGCTCTCTATGTATTTCCAGGTTTTACCATTGAGAACATTTTCTTCAAGCTCCTTAACTAAAAGTGCCACTGGATATACATTTTCTTCCAAACAAACATTATATCTTTTACAATTCCTAAATCCGTAGCAGGCATAGTTCTCAGGGTTTCCAAAGATAGCAACCGTGTCGTATCCCATTTCCTTTGCGACTTCAAATGAATGATTAAGAAGCTTTCTTCCATATCCTTTTCTCTGATAGTCCGGATGAATAGTGAAAGGACCAAAAGATAATATCTGCTTCTCGGTTCCATCTGTCGCAATAAATTTTGCCTTTACATATAAAATATGTCCAATAATTTTTCCATCCTCTTCAATAACAAAATCAAGCTCAGGAATATAATCCTCACTTTCCCTGACCTGATGTGCAAAATAATGCTCATTGCATCCTGGAACAGATAGATTCCAAAATGCTTTTTTTATCATCTCTTCTACAATTCTGTAATCTTTTTCTTCTTCATTTCTTATTATCATATATTTCTCCTTCTTAATTTGAGCTAACCTTTTTCTTAATCACTTCGTATAACCCCAAAATCAGACATCCTATCATTGGATTGAGATGCAAATTTTTCATTAGCAAAACACTTCTCTAATCGGGCAATCTGCTCCTCAAAAGAAAGTATGTAAATATCAGGTCTTGAAGCATTTAATTTTTCATATTCTTTAACTAAAACTTTGTAATCCTTATCATTCATAACTCATTCTCCACAGTTTCCTAAGGTAAACACTTACCATAAACTTCCTTACCTCGTAATATAACACATTCTATAACTTGCCATTGAAAAAAATAAAGAGCAATCCTTAACAGGGAAATAAGGATATGATAAAAGGATCTGGATTTACTCCAGACCCTCATTATCCCAACATATCAACAACCACCCACTCATCAACTGTTCTACTCGTACTTGAGATGTTTACACCAATTTTATGAACCTTCCTTTTATCATCTTGATATGGAAGTGCATATTGCATTTCTTCTATCTTTTCTAATGCTTCTGCTGCACTTTTATCCAACTTAAATTCAAAGATAAATACATCGTTGTCTGTCTCTATTATTATGTCTGCTCTTCCCTTGCTGTTTTGTTTTTCGATAAGGGTTGTGTAGCAACCTAGTAGACGATTGATGATATAGAAGGTGTATGAAAAATGTGTCTCAAAATCCTTTGCTCTTTCGTCTTTGTTTGCTTCATATGGTATGGATGCCAGAAATGCGGTAAATGCATCACGTACTCCGTCGAGGTCGCAACGTCGAAGCATGCGGCTTATCCTTATAATGGCATTATCTACATCTACATCTGGCTTTCTAAAATAGCTGTTTGCAAGAAGTACTGCAAATCCTCTTCGAACCTCATCATTTGGAAAATCCAGGGTGTAAAGCCTGTCCCTTATATCATATCCTTTTATCGTGAGATAACCACTCTGATAAAACATGGCAAGCGGATTTTCCACATCTGCACGATAGTCCATGAAATACTCTGGTCTATACTCCTCGTCCAGTAACTTCTGCATATTTACATTATGTCCCTCTAGAAGCTTTACAAGGTATGTCGGTGTTCCACTTCTGTACCAGTAGTCATCAATTCTTTTTAGATCAAATGCATTAATGATACTGAATGGATTATAAATATCTAACATTTTCTCGCTGAAATGATATCCGTCGTACTGTTTTTTAAGTATCTCCTTCATTTCATCTACAGAACAAGCGTAATTATCTGCCATTTCTTTTATTGGTTCCGCAAAATACTGATACAGCTCTTCCTCAGTAATACCACAGATTGCATCAAACTTGCTGTCCATGCTGATATCCTT
>JAXJTU010000085.1:0-3151 GCA_036309425.1 Agathobacter sp. | reverse complement strand
GTGTTTTGTCTTTGTCTTATGTGCTTAAGTATAGACATCGAGATATACTTTATTGAATAAAATAACTATCTTTGATGAGCATAGAACATTAAGGTATGAATAAATGTAACTTTACGCTCATTACTGCTATTTATGATCAGCAGACGGCAAACTTATATAGTGAAATATATTTCCCTATTATCTCTTATGAGATATCGAGATTGTTCCATGAGTCATCGTCTTGTCAAAAGTACTACGATATAACAGCCTTGAAAGATTCTATTCAGCATAGTTTCGGTGTGTCGATTCCCCTAATCGTGTTGAAGAGAGCTGTAAAGACATTATCGGAAAATAGAAAGACTGGGCTGAAGATTTCATTATATGAAACGGGGGAGAAATTTTTAATTCAGCAACCGTGGGATGATTCAATAGGGATTTCTATAGATCAAAAATTTGAAGAGCTGAACCTTAAGTTGTGTAAACTTGAGGAAAAGTTCTGTACATATTTAGAAGAAAACGGCATCCCATCTCAATTGTCATTTGCGCAATTCTTCGAGGATCATAAAGAGTATTTGCAACCAGTTATTACTCAATATTTTGCGAGTAATAAGTCAGAAATATGGTCATAAACTTTAACGGTGCATTCTAAAAGGTGAAGATTTAACATTTTTATTGTTTCTTAACGTTCAAAGCGTATCAATAAAGGGTGTTTCTTCTCTTTTCAGTGCTATTTGCAGTTTGATGTTTCCGTCATTCCACGTTTTCGGCACAAAGGTACGACAATTTCCAAAAACGGCAAAAGCACACTCTTACCAATCTATTATTTGGGAGGGAGTGAAATCTGCCGCTTGCCAAATTTC
This sequence comes from Agathobacter sp., assembly GCA_036309425.1. Taxonomy (GTDB): domain Bacteria; phylum Bacillota; class Clostridia; order Lachnospirales; family Lachnospiraceae; genus Roseburia. The sequence goes on along the minus strand of JAXJTU010000085.1, from coordinate 2,312 downwards.
TCTCTGTCGAAAATAATAAGCCTCTGAAAGAAATAGAGCCGTGTGAATGATAGGTTATCAAGTTAAGACCCTTTTATTTATGCTGTTCTTTGTTTCTACTATTTCGGCAGTCGTTTATCTCCGTTGCCGGATGCCGTTTCAAGCCAAGCCGATGAATAAGAAAAGGTTTTGGAGCTGTTTACTCTCCAACGGAGGACGAAAGCTCGTGCAAATGAGAGCAGAGCCAAGTTTACTTGAGCTATGCCGAGTGCAGCCGAGTTTCTGTAAACTGCTCCAAACGGTTTACCGCTTGACTTTTTCTTATTCAAAATGAGGTCTGGCTACCTTTGCATCCGACAATTGGATAAATGATTGATATTTACAAAAAATCATGTAAAATATGCATCGGAAATAATTACATTGACGAAAATAAGGAAAGGACTATCAGATTGAGTCAGTCTATCCTTTATGTTATACTAAATCGAAATCAACCTTATATAAATGGTACTTTGCATTTTTTACCGATGGGTCATAACTGAATAATCCAGATTTATCAAACATCGTACATTTAATTTCTGATGCTATGACTTCTTTATATGGCAATGAATTCAAACATAATCCGCCATTTACTCCCAAACAGTTTTTATGAACATATTGTCCTTGATCTTGAACGACAACTTTACAAAACAACATATAGTGAGTTGTATTACCAGTGTACGAGTCTATGACATATAATATATCGCCCTCATTTACGAATTGACAAAATGTATCATAATTGTTTATAAACTTACCTTTAGATATTTTAGAAATATTATCATTAAACACAGCTTCTTTTTCTAAAATTTGGCCACCTGTCGCTTTTTCAATAATGCTTGCGACCCAATTTGCACATGGTCCCCCCATTGTATAGACACTTGAAATATTCAAAGTGTTTTGGTTATTCACAAAATCTTTTATTTTGTTTCTTTCTTCAAAGTTAATAGCCATAAGACATTGTATTATATTACTACTCTCTTTACTATTCGCATTATTAGACACTCCGTTATAGAGTTATTTAATCGGGTCTTCACTTAAAATTGCGTTTTTTATTTATGTAACGGTATTAGTTACCTTTTAAATAAATACGGCCTTATATCAAATTCTACAAAATAAACAATGAAATACATTTTGAGTATTTGTGGCTGAATTTTGCCGAATAATTCCACTCAATGTAGTTGCATATCGCAACGGATCTATTGGATTTGTTAAGGGTATCCGAAAAATGCCATTAACTTCTAAGCCATTATATCTATCCCAATGACCATTCCATATATCATAATCTTGTGTATATTGACCTCCATAAATTATATGTACTGGAGGAATATGTGGTTGTTGATTCATAAGATTGGCAAACAATGGATAAGCAACATTATTATCAAGCTCTTGTCCTTCAAAACAATAAAAATGTAATTCGCAGTTATCTGGCAACCGGAAATTAGAATTTCGTCTCTGCCCATGCGATGATATTATAAAATGTGGCATAAAAGAAAATGATTTTTCCCTACTCTCTTTACTATTCGGATTTTCGGATTCTCCGTGTAGATCTACGATGCAAAAGTATAGAGATTTATAGGGATGTCATACATATTTCTTTATACAGTAAGGCTATCCACTGAACGACATAAAAAGTAAAAATCCCCACCGTAGTGAAACGATGGGGACTGGCGTGTTTTTGAGTATGTTAATACTCTTGCCGAGCACTTGAAACTCCCGCTCGGCTTGGGAGTTTTAGTGAGTCAGTGCGCGGTCAAGCTCACTGACCCTATAATCATTACTGCAAAGTTACCGACTTGAAAGTATATCCAATAAATGACTTGTTATTATGGTCATCACTGCCGTTATAATCCGTTTCGGTAGCAGTCCAATACTTCGTACCGCTGTCAAAGGTCATCACCTTCTGCTCCGATGACAATACAAGGTCAATATTCTTCGTGTCATTAGCTTCTATGAACAAGCCATACGATTGATCGTCGTACTTCTGATTTACGGATACAACAGAGCCTAATGTCACCTTTGTCAAAGATGTACAATAGAAGAAAACTATCGGTCCAAGATTTGTTGCTTTTGGTGCATAGACAGTCTCTAAAGTCTCGCATGAATTAAAAGTATCTTCTCCTAAATCGATACATTCCGGCAAAGAAATGGTTCTCAGCGATATACAACCGTAAAAACACTGTAATCCGACGCTCTGAACGGAAGGAAGGTTCACATCGGTAAGATTTTCACAAGAAGCCAAACAGTTTTCAGAGAGGGTGAACGCATTAGGCGCAGAGAAATAGGTCATCGCACATCCG
>JAXJTU010000084.1:0-2690 GCA_036309425.1 Agathobacter sp. | reverse complement strand
TATCCAAGTGGAAGCAGAGCGACTGAAACCAGATTCTCAGGCAAGTCAAAGAGCTCATCCAGTTTTCTTTTATCATATCCTCTAACCCAGAGTGATCCGATTCCAAGGTCCCATGCTTCAAGCATCATCTGGGTGATTGCGATGGACGCATCTACAATTCCAGAGTCATGTCCGTCAATAGCTTTCCAGGATACGTTCTTATCATAGCAGATTAGAAGAATTACAGGAGCTTCAAAACAATATGGTGTAAATGCCCTTATCTTTTCAAGTCCTTCCTCGCTTTTGATTACAAAAACACGTTGTGGCTGGTAATTGTTTGCAGATGGAGCGATTTGTCCTGCCTTTAATATCTTTTCCAATTTCTCGTCTTCAATTTCTCTTGTGTCATATTTTCTAACTGAATATCTTTCACTAGCAAGAGTAAGAAAATCTTTCATATAATCACCTGATTAATAATAATTTTTATTAAATATATAATTTTTTATATACAATATCTAATTCTAAATTATTTCCAGAATTTATTTATTTGCTATTTTTCTAATATGTGTAATTAGGGGGTCTAATTTTAAATAATCCTTTGAATTTATTTGTTTGCTATTTTTCTAATATGCGGAATCAACCAGAATGCGAGGATTGACAAGAGACAGGATATTGCCACAGCTGGAGGATAATAGAAATACCCCACAAGCATTCCAATCAGCACGATTATTATTGTAGAAGCAAAATGCCTGTTGTCAAGTGCGATAATGAGAGCCACATTTCCAGGATTTGCTCTTCTAAGTGCCCATGTTGTAAAGATGGACAGGATTGCAACTGCTATGAAGTCAAGTCCGTATAAAAACTGGGGAACGAATGAATTGAAGTTTTCAGCTAGAAATGTGGATAGATATGGTATTAAGGATAAAACCCACATTGTCGCTCCTATAAGCCACATGATCTTGCCGTCGATCCTATGGACAAGAGCGAAGAGATTGTTATTGAAGTTCCAATAGTTAAAAATGACAATGAAGCTGATTGCATATGCTAGAAATTCAATTTTATGTTCAAAGAGCGCCTCCCATGTGCCGGCCCCTGCCATTGTGATTTCCAACACTATAATGGTCAGTATGATGGCTACGATTGCATCAAATAGTGCTTCAAACCTTTCACTGTCTTCTATCCCGGATTCGCCAAGCATTGCCAGAACAAACCAGCAGGCTGTGGCAAGCAGGCATGAAATATAAATTCCATAGATGTAGACGGTAAGTGACAATGCAAATCCAATTAGAATAATAATCATGGGGACATGCCTTTTTAAGCTTTTCAAATCAATTTTTTGAAGCTCCTCATTGTATGGATTGGCCTTTTTTACCAGATAAGTGGCTATGTTGTATAATATGTTGGATGTTAGAAATATCAATCCGAACATTATCTGGGCTGGAAGAGCTTCAGGATATAAAGCGACCCATGTGGAAAAGTATGGAAGAAGTGAGAATACAAAGAGCAGCACAGCATATACGAAAACAATGCTGTTGTCGATTTCGTCCACCATTTGGAAGAGGTTGTGGTCATTGTGCCATGTATTGAAAATGACTACAAAGCATATGAAATATGTTAAGTAGCCTATGTTCAAGTTCATGACGGCAGACATGGTTGGTGCTGCAGGCTGGGATAGTTTTAAAACAAGAACTGTGATGATGATTGCCAGAATGGCATCCATGAATGTTTCAAATCTGTTGGTTTTCATGATTAAATATATGGTGGGTATTATATAAAAAACTAATATTGCTTTGCCATAATTCAAACCCATTTTTAATAGTTGCATCAAATTATTGCAACATATTTGCAAAAGTTTAGTGATGCATAGAATTTTTATAATGATACTTATTTTAGGCCGAACTCCAATGTAACATCACCGGACCCTAGAATTTCTCTTAGTTGATCAGGGTCAACATTATCTATTTTGCCCAGTTTTGTATAGCTCCATGAATGGGATCCGTAAAACAATGATATCTTGTCACCTTGATATAATACGATGTCTCCAGGATTTGTGCCAATATTTTCATCACTTGTTGGAAGTGAAAATCCCAAATCCCCTACTTTTTCAAAACCTCCATATTCAGATGCATTAACTGTGATGTTTCCTTTTTTCAATTCCTTAATCAATTCCTCTGTGGCGGAATTGTTTTCCAATTCAACGTCAAATATTTCATCATTGATTTTGACTTTAACTAAATCATCCATGCTGTCATCTCCGCTAACTGCAGTGCAAGCAATCAAACTCAATATAAGTATTAATGCAATATTTTTAATGAAAGACATAATTTCACCTTGAAAATGGGTCAAATATGACCATATTCATAAGTATTGGATATTTTTAATTGTTTATTCGAGTGATATAAATGTTGCTATTCTCTACAAACAATATAAAACATAGGGATTTAAGAAGTTTTAGTAAATGATATGGTGTGTATGTAAAGGTTGAAGTTAACAAATCCACACAGTGTCTCAATTTAAATCAAAGGAAGATATCATTAGATACAAGCTAGAGTCAATAATTGGTGAATGCTTGTAGGTGTTTGAAATGAAAATGATAGGCCAGCCTGAATCTCTTGCAAAAATAGGTGCTGAAATAACATCAAATATCGAACCATATTTAATTAAATGAATAATTTCATATGAATATGCACAAAAACAATATTGGTTTTTTG
>JAXJTU010000083.1:0-2961 GCA_036309425.1 Agathobacter sp. | reverse complement strand
TTTTTAAAAAAAACTGTACTTTTGCAAAGTAATAAAGAGAATCATTATATGGAAAATAACCAATTTGATGAAATAGATGAAAAGATTCTGCAAATGTTAGCGAAAGACGGAAGCATACCTTTTCAAGAAGTAGCCCGTGCGTGTGGAGTATCGGGTACAACCATTCATACCCGTGTAAAACGACTCACTTCATTAGGGGTTATCCAAGGTTCAAAATATATCATCAATCCTGCAAAAATCGGTTATGATACCTGTGCTTATGTCGGGCTTATACTGAAAGACAATTCTCAATTTGAACATATAGTCGCAGCTATCAAGTCCATCCCGGAAATCGTAGAGGTTCATTGCACGAATGAAGCTTATGATTTGTTTGTGAAAATTTATGCCCGAAACAATGAACATCTGTTCACGTTGATTCAAACGAAGTTAAAACCTCTCGGATTGTCTCAGTCGAAAATTATAATATCATTCAAGGTCGTATATAATAAACAACTGACAATACTTCCTAAATAATTCAATCATTTCAAAATGCGTCTTAATCTATGAGCCATCAATTTGAAATAGCCAAACAGATTGTTGAGGAAACTTGTCCTCATCGGAAATTGCAATTGGAAAACATACGTTTGTTTGCCAATATCATTCAATGCAAGAAATATCACAAAGGGGATATTATTTTGGGTGAAGGTGAAGTATGCAATAACTTGTTATATATCGAACAAGGACTGCTACGACAGTATTACGTCAAGCACGGAAAAGATGTGACGGAGCATCTTTCATACGAAGGAAACGGCGTTGTCTGGTGCATTGAAAGCTATTTTCATCAGACACCCACACACTTGCTGATGGAAGCGCTGGAACCGAGTGTGGTGTGGGAAATTCCACGTGACTTGATGGAAGACATATCGGATAAGAATTGCGACATAGCCTATCTGTACAGACGTTTTTTCGAGGATTCCCTGATACTTTCACAGGTGAAAGCGGATATGCTCCGCTTCGAATCGGCAAAGGAAAGATATTCAAGACTGATGCAACTCTTCCCGGAAATCGTCAAGAGAGCACCTCTCACGTACATCGCTTCTTATCTTCAAATGTCCCTAGAAACATTGAGCAGAGTCCGTTCATCGATGACATAAACCAAACAAGGAGGGTATGTTTATACCCTCCTTGTTTAAAATTCAGAACCAAAGTTCAGTAAGCTATAGTTTTGTTCTGTGCCAAGAAATCATAGGTACTCTTTATATAAGGATTCAATCCTTTGTCTCGCACTTGACTATTCAATATACGCAAATACTTTTTGTATTGAGCTTCACTTAATGTACTTTTCATCAGTTTCAAACTGCCATATACGGCTTCATTCAAGTATTTGACCTGTCGTTTACCCTTAGAATACTTGGCGCTATTCATTTTGTCAGCAAAGAAGTCAATAGCATTGACTACATTATCGTATTGATTGGAATTCAACTCTAAGTATCGGGCCAATTCAGGAAGATGCATTTTCAGATTCCAATCAGTGATTTCCAATTTCTTCTGTGAGAAACATACGGTTGACAAACTTAAAACCGCAAATACGGATACAAAAAATCTTTTCATACCTAAATAAATTTGCTCTCTTTTTGACAAAAGAGAAAGTTAATACCTATTGATGATTGCCTATGTTTGTTGTTAAATCGTTATCCTTCTGAATTAATCGTTTTGGTTTTTTATAGGATTCATACCCGTTGGGCACCAAAAGTTTATTTTACTACAATTATTAGTAGTATTCAAGTCCGCAGAATGACCTGCAAATACAGCCTTCATAAAATCTACAATCTTTTTCATACTTCTAATTTTTTGTTCTTCCTATTGAAAATTTTGGTTAATAATCTCCACTGCTTAAAGATATTATTTTGCTTTTACATAAGCAATCATCCTTTTCTAATTATAGCAAAACACTCCTTTACACATCTTTTTAATATCATTATACCTTTTTACCTTACTCTTTTATTATCTCTTGTTTTACGATGCAAAGATATGGTAAAAGGAAATGAAGAGAATCAAAACAATGGCAAAAAATGAAGATTATGCCCATTTATTTGATAAATGTCAAATCTTTCCATAAACGAGCTTATAAAATAGAGAAAATGCCTTCAAAAACAAAAAAGCTGAACATATTTGATAATGCGATGATTAATCATCGCATTAATATCGTCAATATTTAGTCGTAATCAATAATAGACATTTCGTTTTCTGCTCTCAAAAAGGTGTTTGCTTGCCAAGTGTAAAGAACTCCTATAACAACTTTGGGCTAAATAAGAAGAACTAAAATATTTATGGCGACCACTCATTTGAGTAGCCGCCATTCTTCTAAATTTTTCTTCCTTTATTATACCCATTTTCTGGTCTTATACAAATAAAATCCTTATTAGGATTTACTGTATGAATTGTTTCAAGTTTAAAAGTATCGAAATCCTGTTTCTTTTCCTGTTCCTCGCTCACCGGAGCAGGCGGAGCAAGATTCAACTGAATCTTACGGTCGAGTGCAGATAGTTCCGATTTCAACTGTTTCAGTTCATCTTCCTTCTTCCAGACTTTTCCGGCCAGTTCTTGCAGTTGCGGAATATCCGTTGCCAATGCTTCGTTTTTCTCTTTCCGTTGGGAGATGATACCAGGTATCTTCTCCAACGCATTGAGGAAGTTGGTAGCCTTTATCGTAACTTCATCCTACAAATGTATCATTTTCTCTCCAATCCATCAAATAATATGCACTAAAAATAACCTCTTGATACATTAGCCATAACGTCTGGAAGAACTAACTAAAAGATGCTGAAGTATTAACCTCTCCACACTATGTGGCAAGCTCTCTCCACATATTGTGGCAAGACCTCTCCACAACATGTGGAAAGGACGTTCCACATGATGTGGAACGAGTAATATGTCTACGTCTTTCGGTTAGTTCTTCTAGGTCTTTCGGCTAATATATGC
>JAXJTU010000082.1:0-8217 GCA_036309425.1 Agathobacter sp. | reverse complement strand
TCGCTTTGTCTTCTCTTATGTTATCTTATTGTCTTGTTTTTTACCGCCTGTTTGCATTTTTCCTTACCTGCGACGGTAATTCACAAATATATCCACTGCCAATACAACTCGCCACACCACACTAAAGGAAAAAGCTCATCTCATGCCACTCTTCGCCACCCCAGGTAGAATTGGCAATTCCATTGTCCACAAATCCCATTTTCCTGTACATGTCTACCTTTGCATCCAGACATGTAAGTATAAGTGTCTTTCTGCCATTTACACGTTCTCTGTTCACATACTCTTTTACAACAGCTGTTGCAAGTCCCTGTCCACGGTATTCTGGAAGAATATCAAGTCCTAGTAACATAACCGACTCGCCATCAGGCTCATACAGATTCTCATCCACAAAAAACTCATCCCTAAATTTTGTTTCACTTGTAGATAAGCCGTTTAAAAATCCTGCAAGCTTTCCACTTTCCTTATCAACTGCAACCATAAACAAATCTGGAGCCTTGGCTATTCTGTCCTTCATGTGCTTTGGCGAGCAGGCCTCATTAGGTGGAAAACATATCTGCTCAATTTCTGTTGCAAAATTTGCTTCTTCCTGCCTTATACTTCTGAATTCGAAGCATTCTACTATATCTTTTTTCATCCAATAATAACCTCAACTATTTTCTCAATAACGCCTAAGCGTTCCTGCTGCAAAAATCGAGTCATCTTTTCTGACACTTTCAATTGCAAAATTCCATAACACAAAAGGGTGTCCAACGAACACCCTCTTAGTTTAGATTTTACCTGTATATGGTCTAATTTATGCATTAACAATTGCCTGTGCTAACTTGTCCATTGCAACCTCATTCTCAGGCTTGTATGTAGACTTAATTGTTACAACATCATCAAGAATTGTGACATTCTTCATTGACTCTAAATATTTGCGCATTGCATTTGCAGCTGTTGGAGCCCATGTTCCATTCTCTAAAAGACCTACAGTTCTGTTCTGGTAAGTCTTAATCTGTAAATGATGTAAGAAGTCTTCCATTGGAACGAATGCGTTGCCATCATATGTTGCGGCACATAAAATCATTCTGTCATAGCGGAATGCATCCTCAACACACTCAGCCATATCTTCACGAGACAAGTCAGCGATTGCAACCTTTTCCTCACCGAGAGCTTTAATTTTTTCTGCAAGAATCTCTGCAGCTTTTTTTGTATTTCCATGAATAGAAGCATATGCGATAAATACGCCTTTATTCTCTGGTGTATAACTTGACCACTTATCATATAAATCGATGTAGTAGCCTAAGTTCTCTGTTAAAATTGGTCCGTGAAGAGGAAGAATCTTCTCTATTTCAACTTTAGCAGCTTTCTTTAAAAGTGCCTGCACTGAAGCTCCGTACTTACCAACGATGTTAAAGTAGTATCTTCTTGCCTCGCATGCCCAGTCTTCATCTGTATCAAGAGCACCAAACTTTCCAAATCCGTCTGCTGAGAATAATACCTTCTCAGAGCTTTCATATGTCACCATAACCTCTGGCCAGTGAACCATTGGTGCCATTAAGAATGTAAGAGTATGGCTTCCAAGTGAAAGTGTGTCACCTTCTTTTACCTCAAGCTTTCTGTCCTCGATATCTACATCAAAGAACTGCTTAATGAAAACAAAAGTCTTAGCTGTTCCAACTACTGTTGCATTTGGAAACTTCTCAATTGCATAAGCTAATGAACCTGCATGGTCCGGCTCCATATGCTGAACAACGATATAGTCAACACTGCGTCCCTCAAGAGCCTGGTCAAGATTCTTGCTCCAATCCTCTAAACCACGCTTGTCAACTGTGTCCATAAGAGCAACCTTCTCATCCATAACTAAATATGAATTGTAAGATACTCCATTCTCTACTACATACTGACTCTCAAATAAATCAATATCTCTGTCGTCTACTCCAATGTACTTAATTGAATCAGATATATACATGTTGTTGTACTCCTTTGTTAAAAAATTATATCAAAATCTGATACCATATGCCTAGATTATATATAATTTAGCAACAAAATACAACTAAACTTTATATGGAAATTTATTTTTTAACTTTCTCAAAATCTGATGCCGGATGTTTACAAATAGGACAGATAAAATCTTCCGGAAGTTCTTCTCCTACATACTCATATCCACAGATTACACAACGCCATACTGTCTGCCCATCTTCGGTTGTTCCGACAGCCTGTGGCTTTGGCTTGATATTGTTCTGGTAATATTCATAGCTTGCAGAAGCAGTCTCACTTAATACCTCCATATCTGTTATCTCGCCGATAAACATGGTATGCGAGCCTAAGTCTACCGTCTGACTTACCTTAACTGACAGGTAAGCATTCGTTCCCTTAGTAATGTACTTTATTCCATTAGCACTGGTCTTACAATCCGAAAAATCCTTGAATTTATCAACATCTCTTCCTGACTGGAAACCAAAATGCTTAAATAAATCAAAGTCTGCTTCCTGACTTATAACAGACACATTAAATGTCCCTGTCTTTACTATCATGTCATGTGTGTAATTATCTTTGTTAACACAAATGCTCATCTGATTCGGCGAAGAAGCCGCCTGAATCGCTGTGTTAATTATACAGCCATTATCCTTATCATCGTCTTTTGCAGTAAGAACAAAAAGACCATAAGTTAATTTGTACATTGCTTTGTTATCCATATTGTAAAACCTCCATACTTTTATTATGTTTACATTATACCTGATAATGCGAAATATTATCCCGAAGAACAATAGCCTGTCCGTCTAACTCTTCACTGGCAGCTGCACTCTGCTGTGCCATGGCTGCAGTACTTTCTACGGTTCTGCTGATTCCCTCTAATCTCTTACTAATTTCCATGACACTCTCATTCTGTAACATAGTCGTATTTGCAATCTTTGTAACTTCCTCATCGATTGTTTCAGTTTGTGTTACAACTTTTGTAAGATATTCAGAGGTTTCTTCTCCAATTTTAATTCCAATTTCAACCAGTTTTTGTGTTTCCTGAATCAAGTTATATGCATTAATTGACGCTTCATTTGACTGAGTTGCAAGAATACGGATTTCATCTGCTACAACGCCAAAACCAAGGCCTGCATCTCCTGCTCTTGAGGCTTCAACCATTGCATTGAGAGCAAGAATATTTGTCTGTTTTGCAATGCCTTCAATCTGGCTGCTTATTCCTTCAATCGCTTCTGATGCATGATTGATGTCAGCTAACGCCTTGCTTAATTCCTCCATTTTTTCCTTGCTGATAGTTACTAATTCTGAAGCATTTGAGCTTTCTTCTTTTGCATGCTCAGCAAACTCTGCTGATTCGGACAACTGTTTTGTAATCTCGATAATGCTGTTGTCTATATCCATAACAAGACTGCTCGCATTACTTGCAGAGCTTGCAAGCTGTGCAGAGGCACTTGCCACACTTTGTGAGCCTACTGTTAATTCACTTGTAACACTTCCTATTTCTGTAAACGATTCTCTCAGAGCATTCTGAATCTTTACAAGGGAGCTCTGCAATTTCTTAAAATCACCTTCAAATACAAGATTACTTGTATCTCTTAAATCTCCCTTTGCTATATCGGAAAGAATTCTGTCTACTTCATCAATGTAAGTTCTTAAGTTCATGCATGTTACTTTAAGGGTATCACATACAATTCCGACTTCATCTTTCTTTCCACTATATTTTGCCAGATAGTTGTATGCCGATAAATCCATATCTCCAAGCTTTGCAATTGCTTTACTAATAAGTCCTAACTTTACACTTAATCTAGCAAGTATAATAACAAGACAAATTAATACTATTACCATCACGATTCCACAGTTGAATGCAGTAACTTTTTTTATCTCATCTAATGAATTATAAACACTTGCATGTGTATCACGAATAGCAAACAGCCAATCTCTTTCCGGAAGATACTGGTATACAAGAACCTGCTCTATACCTTTGTCATCGATGTATGAATAAATCCCTGTAGTGTCTGCACCTTCTTTTTTTACTATTTCCATGATTTCAAGATATCCCTTGTCCTCTGTAACTGTGCAAAACATTTCCTCATCCTCATGGTATAAGTATTCTCCGGTTTTTGCATTTATAAACACATACTGGCTATTTGGCAGACCTTTAACCTCCAATGATAAAAGAGAGTTCATAAGCTCATTTGCAAGAACCGCAGCTCCTACGAAACCGATGCATGTATCGCCATCATATATTGGATAGTACATGGAAATACACATATTTCCTGTGGATGGAGATTTGAGAATTCCTGTATTCGTCAACTCATGTTTTGAAAGAATATTCTCCTGAAGCTGTGTTAATCCGTCTCCTGATCTTGTTGTAATTCCAACTACGCCTTCAGATGTATGCGTCAAAACCAAGGTCTCAGGAGTTGCAATGTATAATCCTTCAAATACACCTTTAACATTTGCAAATTCTACAGTATACTCCTGCGCTCTGCCTGTATACTCTGGGGATTGAGGATTCTTTAATAAATTTTTAACCTCATCACTCTGTCCAAAGGCTTCAAGATATTCTTCTGCCGACTGTACATAATTATCTATAATATAAGCTCTTGTATGTACAGCATCTTTCATCTGCCCTTCAATCAGACTGCCTACTGTCTTTGATGATGTGTTATTTACCTGAACCCATAAGCAGAAAAATCCCAAAAACATAATAAGCATTGTAAAAAGGCTTACTTTTGTCGATATTTTCATATAATAGTGTCCCCCGTTTTTGCTTCTGTATAAGTCTTATAAAAAATATTTATAACATATTGTTAATATCGACAAATTGTTCATTATTCTTTACAAATTTATAATTTTATTTCAAGAACTTTCCAGGATAGCCTTTAGCTTTTCATTGATAATTCTGGTATTATCTCCTGCCTGGATTGACAGAATTCCCTCTATTATTACTTCCATCTCAAGATATTCAGCTTCACTATTTTTTTCAAGCTTTCTTGCAATTGGAATACAAACCCAGTTGGCAATTATTGAACCATACAAGGTAGTAATCAGGGCAAGAGACATACCTGCTCCGATAGCTGAAGAATCGCTTCCCATTGTTTTCATCATATTGATAAGACCTATCAGCGTTCCAACCATCCCCCATGCCGGGGCATAGGCACCAAAATCTTCCCAGAATTTTACCTGTTTTTTCTCTCTTTCATATTTATGTGACAGCTCCGCTTCAAGAATGTCCCTGATAAGCTCTGCGTCTGAACCATCTACCATCAGGCTTATGCCTTTACTCAAAAATGACTGACTTATAGTCTTTGCCTTTTCTTCAAGCGAAAGCAGGCCTTCTCTTCTTGCTGTATCTGACATCTCAAGTATATTATCTATAATTTCATTTATTCCCGTTCCTTTTTGATTAAAAGCTGCACGGAAGCCTTTTATCCCATATACAAAATCCTCAAAGGAATCTGACGTTGTCATTACAGCAAACAGAGCACCTCCTGTTGTGACAATAAAAGAAGGTATATGTAAGAAATTCACTATAGTCTGTATTCCTCCATTTGTAGCTATTCCAAAAATGATTGCTGCAAAGCACATCATAAAACCTGTCAGTCCAGCTTTATTTAATTTCATTTATATCACCCCAATTCTTATTTATGTTTTCATTCTAATTCGGGGCTTTGTTTTGCTCAATCCACACATCATAGAATTGCTCTCAATTTATAAGAAAAGAGACCCCTACTAATTCCAGTCAGGGTCTCAAATTATTTGTTAGTCTCTATTCTTTTATTCTTGATTCTATTAATACCAAAATCAGATATGCTACAACAGAATATAAAAATGATAATATTGCAACTGCAAGATTAGCTCCTAACATATTATTATTTACGTTTGTCAGGATAACAACAACAGCTACCACCGAAATAATTGCTCCAATAGGTATCACTATCTTTCTTAGCAATGCTACCACATCCTTTTTTCCTCTCTTGCCTGAAATAAAAACACACGCAACTGATGCTAATACAACAAATATAATGGATGGAAAATCCAAAAAATTTTCTATACAATTATTGATTCCATTCATACTTATTTTCAGCATAAAAATGGCTACTATTAGTAATACAATACCTATAGCAAACTGGATTCTGTCGGATTTCTTATTTTTCTGATTCTCCTGTAATAATGCCATAATATTTTCCTCCGCTTTCATTGAATACTCATTCGGAGGTAATTTCTCACCTGATAAGAGTTCATTTACACTTACCTTAAGTAAGTCGCAAAGTGGCGTAAGATATGCCATATCAGGAAGTCCATTTCCCGTCTCCCATCTTGATATTGTTTTATCACTTACCCCAAGCTGTTCAGCAAGCTCTTTCTGCGTCAGCTTTTTTGCTTTTCTCTCTGTAGAAATGAATTCTCCTACTTTTACCTGATCCATATGTACCTCCTCTGTGCCTACAAAAGTTGCAACTTCATATCTATATAATATAAGAATACACGACAAAAGCAATCTCGTATCATAAGAATCATATCTCATATGATGAGAATTCTCTATTATTCGCTTTTATAGCTATCCAGCTTGTGCAAAGCCTCTACTGTTCTGGCAAATAATGTGTAAATTTAAATGTGCTCGATATCAAAATCAAGCACATTATAAATTTCTTATAATTCCATTGACAAAATTATCTACGCTATTTTTAATATAATCCTCTTTTGATACACCAATTAATTTATTACCAAATGATGAATCTAAAAAAACAAAGCCAAAATTCATGGCAATAAATTGCAAAGACAGACTTTCTACATCGCAATCCGGCATTTTGCCACAGTCTATCATCTGCTGGAAATATCTCATCAGTACATTTTTGAAAACCAATGGAACCTTCATATACAAAATCACTTTCTTTTAGGTCTGGATTCCACTTTGGTAACTCCATTGCAGCAAGCACTATTTCTTTTTTTCCATTAAATCTTCTGAATATTGTACTCTCATTTACACCGGCATCTTTTGCTATAGTTTTAGTCGTCGCGCCAGAATAACCTTTGTCTATTATTAATGACATGGTTGCATTAATTATTTTTAATTGTGTTTCGTCGTACATTTTTTCGCCCTTTACGCAAGTATTTACTTGCACAATATATCATGCCATATTTGGATATATGTCAATAATTCAAGAACACTCCAGCGTTCTTTCTGCCCAGTCAGCTTCCTTGAATCCCACAAGCACAGTGTCACCATTTACAAGCAATGGACGCTTTACCAGCATTCCGTTAGAAGCAAGCAATTTTAGCTGTTCCTCTTCGCTCATTGCAGGGAGCTTGTCCTTTAACTTCATTTCTTTATAGAGAAGACCGCTGGTATTGAAAAATTTCTTGAGTGGAAGTCCACTTTTAGAATGCCAGTCCTTCAACTCTTCATAGGTTGGATTGTCTTCTACAATATGACGCTCTTTGTATTCGATATTGTTTGCCTCAAGCCACTTCTTTGCTTTCTGGCAGGTTGAACATTTTGGATAACATATAAATAACATTGTCTAATTCCTCTCTTTCTAATATTTCTTATTTCTACTCAATTCCATAAACCGCAAACTTTTTCCGAACAAACGGATTAACAATCACCACTTCCTATAGTATTATCCTTTTATAAAGGAAATGGGTTTTTGTCTGGTAAGCGATTATTCGCCGAGAGAGTTGCTCGTTTCTTTTTTTATGTCTATAACATCATATAAATACATCTTACCATCATTAGAATGTCTTATTAACATTGAAGCATGGAAAACGTTATATCTTTCTAGTTCTCCTTCAGCAGCATAAACAGGAAGAGTAAATCGTGAATCATATCTATACCAACCATTTTTTGCATCTCTTTTATGTTTATCCTCATGATTCTCCCTAAAGTGTTTTCCAACTGCTATTTCTATCATTTCAGGAAATCCAGTTGCTGCATTAGCTTTTGCCTTTGCATTTGTTCCCTTAATGCTATTAGTATACTTCGAACCAATATATACAACATCGCCCGTCGCAGCAATCGTATAGAAATCTCCAATATATTCTTTTAAGTATTCTCTGACTTCTTTCCAATTAACAGAACGTTTGCCCTTAAATCTAATATCATTAATAACAACCTGAATCCGTGAAGTTCATTTTTCAACGTCCTCTGAAACGCTCATAAATACTACATTTCCTTAAATTTCAACGATTATTTTATATTCACCTTTTGGGTGAATGAAATTTCTGCTAAAATAGACCTATAAATCAGGCAAT
>JAXJTU010000081.1:0-81673 GCA_036309425.1 Agathobacter sp. | reverse complement strand
GGTAGATAGGGCAGAGGTGGAAGCATGGTAACATGTGGAGCTGACTGTTACTAATAGGTCGAGGGCTTATCCTCAAGAAAGAACAGTTTGGATGAATGTATGAAGTTTTGAAAGTACAAAAATAGGTCATAAAGCCTATTGCATAATACTTTTCATTATTATATAATTTATATGTCATATAGGGGATTGGTCAAATGGTATGACAGAAGTCTCCAAAACTTTTAGCGGGAGTTCGATTCTCTCATCCCCTGTTATTAAAGCGCTGGGAAGTCTTTAGTTAAAGGCTTTTCGGCGTTTTTTATTTTTAAATAATATATGTTTTATGTGTAATATTAATTTTGTAATGTTATTTGAACAGCTTGCAAATACATAACTGTTCGTTATAATAAAATAATAATAGCTTTAGTTACATAAGAATATTACTTCTTTAAATGTTAACTAAGATGTTGTTTATTCCGTGGCAGGAATACTGGAGCTTATTTAAATTAAATGTATAAAGAATTACTCAAAAACGAGGTACAGATGAAAATAAAAATTAGATTTATATACGAACTATTATTTTTACTGATACTCATATTTATGTTTTTTTCAGCATATACAATGAGAACAGATACAGTAAATTACAGAGGTTATCCAGAAATATATCAAATTACAGATTATACAACTTACTGGATTGATGATGATAAATTATCTGCTGGTGGAAAAGATATTATTGAAATTACATTGGATGATAAGAATGCGGGAAATACAGATATAACTTTTTTTACTGTTCATCAAGAAGTAGAAATGTATATAGCTGATGAACTTGTATATTCAGGGAAACGAGGTGAGAAAAATGCATTTGGAAAGACTCCAGGGAGCTTCTGGATATCGGTTAGACTAAATCCAGAAGATATTGGAAAACAAATAAGAATCGAACTTATTCCAGCATATCAAGATTTGAAGGGGAGTATTCCTGAAATATATATTGGAGATTCCACAACTATTATTTTGAAAGAATTTAAAAATGATATTTTTACAGCAATAGTTGCATTCGCGACTTTTTTAATTGGAATGGGCTTTTTGATTTGGATTTTATATAACAGATCTAATTTGTATGAAGATACAAAACTATTTAATTTAGCATGTTTTGCTGTTTTTATTGGCTTATGGAAATTCACAGATTTAAAAATTATTCCGTTATTAATTGATAATGCAGTTTTAGTTTCTTATATGCCTTTGTTAAGTCTTGCCATGGTTATTGCTCCGTTTACGCTTTTTATGAGTGAATTATTTTTAAAGGATAAAAAATGGAAATATAATATCTTATGCATATCAAGCCTAATATATGGTTTTGGGATTGTTCTTTTGCAGATTTTAAATATTAAAGATGTCAGAGAGCTTTTGATAATAAATCATGTACTTATTGCGATGCTTATTTTACTTGGGGTAAGTGGAAGTATAATAACTATAGTAAAAAATGGCTGGACTAAAACTATTAAACTTAATACAATATGCCTTCTTTTATGTTTTCTTGGAACAGTTGCTGACCTTTTGATATTCTATAAAGTAAAGTCAAAAATTGTTTCCTGCTTCGGTATAGTTGCTTTTCTTATATACATTATTGTACTTGGTTTTGCCAGTATAAATGAGAGTAGACGATTAATGAAAGAGGGGAAGAAAGCCAGAAAATATCAGAATATTGCATTTCACGACCAATTAACATCTTTATATAGCAGATCTGCTTTTGCTGATTATACGAAGCCTGATGAGTTTGTACCAGATGGTGTAACAATAGTACTGTGCGATCTTAATAATTTGAAATATTGTAATGATACATTTGGGCATGAAGCTGGAGATAGATATCTAAAAGAAAGTACAAAGGTTATCAAAGATGTATTCGATGATTGTGGTCGATGTTTTAGAATGGGTGGAGATGAATTTGCTATCATTATTAAAGATAAAACATTTGAAGAGTGCCAAAATTATATAGAAGAATTGAGGAAACGACAAGAAGAATATCGAAATAATCATCCAGAGGAATTTCCAATTTACATTGCATGTGGATTTGCGATTTATGATAAGTCTATAGACTGTGATATTAATGACACAATGAGAAGGGCTGATAAGTGTATGTATGCTGATAAATATAGAATAAAGCAGATTGTAGGCGTGGATAATAAATAAAACATACGATCAATGTTATATGTTTACAGTAAAGAAAGCCAATCGCAAGATTGGCTTTCTTTGAGGAGTTTAGTTATGAAAATGTTTATTAATAAAAAGGGAATAATGAAAAGGAAATTTCCTTAACACATGATTATAATATCATAAAAATGGTACTTTGGTAATGGTAAAAATGACTAAAAATATAAAGGAAAATAGTGCTAATTTCACAAAAATCTACAAAAAGAATCAATTACATATTTCAGTACGAAATCTTGTTGAATTTATCTTCAGATCGGGAGATATAGATAATCGCTCAAATAAGCTTCAGAGTGCTGAGGCAATGCAGGAAGGCACTAGAATTCATCGCAAAATTCAAAAGAGTATGGGACCAGACTATATGGCCGAGGTTCCTCTTTTGTATACCATGCATGAACAGTTATATGATTTGACAATTGAAGGTCGAGCAGATGGTATTTTCACAGAGAGTGTGAAAGATACATTACATGAGGATTTTGGAATTGTTGAAGTATTGGCAGAATTAGAAAAGGAAAATAATATGGACATCGGTATACAAGCTGATGTTAAAGAAAAAAAACAAGATGATATAGTATGGGTTGATGAGATAAAAGGTATGTACAGGAATGTAAAACTAATGGAAGAACCAGAGTTTGTACATAAAGCCCAGGCTATGTGTTATGCATATATTTTTGCATTTCAGAATGAGCTGGAAAGAATCGGTGTGCAAATGACCTACTGTAATCTTGAAAGCGAAGAGATAAAACGTTTTAGAGAGATTTATGAATATGAAAATCTCAAACAGTGGTTTGATGATTTATGCGCTAAATACAAACAGTGGGCTGATTATGAGTGCAGGGCAAAAACAATACGTCAGGAGTCGATTAAAAAGCTTGATTTCCCATTTGAATACAGAGACGGTCAGAAGAAACTGGTTCAGGATGTCTACAGAACAATTCTTAGAAAAAAGAATCTGTTTTTGCAGGCGCCAACCGGAGTAGGCAAGACCATATCAACAGTTTATCCTGCTGTAAAGGCTGTTGGAGAAAATCTTGGAGATAGAATTTTTTATCTTACGGCAAAGACCATTACTGCTACTGTTGCAAGAGAGACCTTTGGACTTCTAAGAGACAATGGCTACCAGGGAAATGTGGTCATGATTACTGCAAAAGAAAAGATGTGTCCTTGCGATGAATTGGATTGTAATCCGGTTAACTGCCCATATGCAAAGGGACATTATGACAGGGTTAATGATGCTGTATTTGAGCTTCTTAACTCAGAGGGAATGTTTACAAGAGAGGTGCTTTTAGAACAGGCGCAAAAACATCAGGTATGTCCTTTTGAAATGTGCCTCGATGTTTCGACATGGGCAGATAACATTATATGTGATTACAACTATGTTTTTGACCCCAATGTATATCTGAAGCGTTTCTTTCAGGAAGGGATAAAAGGCGACTATATTTTTCTGGTTGATGAAGCTCATAATCTTGTGGAGCGAAGCCGGGAAATGTACAGTGCTGTAATTTACAAAGAGGATTTCCTTCTGATTAAGAAAATGATAAAAAGTTATAGTAAGGGCATTGCAAAAACCTTGGACAAATGCAATAAGCTTTTATTGGAGTATAAGAGAGAATGTGAGAGCTTTGAGATTTATGAGAATCTTGGAAATATACTTTTTCATCTGATGAGGCTGATGACACAGATTGATGAATTTTTGCAGAAACCAATTGAATTTCCGGGAAGAAAAGATTTGGTGGATTTTTATTTTACAATAAGAAATTTTCTCAATATCTATGATCTTGTGGATGAAAATTATGTAATCTATTCGCAGATATGTGAGGATGACAGATTTATGATTAAGCTGTTCTGTGTTGACCCTTCGAGAAACCTGCAAAAATGCATAGATAAGGGAAATGCAACAATTTTCTTTTCAGCAACTCTTTTGCCAATAAATTATTACAAGAGAATGCTTAGTACCAAGAAAGACAACTATGCTATTTATGCACACAGTGTATTTAAGGAGGAACAGAGTCTGTTACTTTTTGGAAGGGATGTTAGTACCAAATACACCAGACGAAATGCTACTGAATTTGAAAAAATGGCAAGGTATATTTTTAATACAATATCCGGAAAAAAAGGAAATTATATGGTTTTCTTTCCTTCCTACAAGCTTATGAATCAGGTTGAGGAAGTGTTTTCGCAGATGCTATTGGATTCACAAAGGCAATTGGATTTACAAAGACACTTGGATTCACAAAGGCAGTTTGATTCGCAGACCAATATTTATATAAGGGAGAATTCGAGCTTAAAGGTCAGGACAATAGTTCAGACATCAGGAATGAATGAGCTCGAGAGAGAAGAATTTATTAATGCATTCGAAGAAGAAACAGATGATACTCTTGTTGCATTTTGCGTTATGGGAGGAATTTTTGGGGAAGGAATTGATTTAAAAAATGACAGGCTTATTGGAGCAATTGTAGTTGGGACAGGTCTTCCGCAGGTTAGTATTGAGCGAGATATACTTAAAAATTATTACGACAAACAGGAGGGCGATGGCTTTGACTACGCATACAGATATCCGGGAATGAATAAAGTCCTCCAGGCGGCCGGACGAGTTATCCGGACAACGGAGGACAAAGGTGTAATTGTTCTTTTGGATGAACGATTCCTGCAATCGGATTATCAGTACATGTATCCGAGGGAATGGAGCGGTCGCAAAGTGTGCGACATTGATCAGGTAAAAGAATTAGTAAGTGACTTCTGGCAGAAGGCTTAAAAATTCTTCAGTAGATGCTGAGACTGGCAGAGTGGTGTTGACTGACACAACAATCTGCCGGCTTGGCATCTTTTCTTTTGTTTTAAGAATTACAAGATCCTTGTTTTTATCCCTCAGACAATAATCAGGAACAAATGCCACACCCAGACCAATTTTGGCAAGGTCAATGAGAAGATCATTACTGCTTAACTCAATCTCAGGTATAAGTTCAAGCTGATGCTGAAGGAAAAGATTGTGCAAAAACTCGCTTG
The DNA here is from genome assembly GCA_036309425.1 of Agathobacter sp. GTDB lineage: Bacteria > Bacillota > Clostridia > Lachnospirales > Lachnospiraceae > Roseburia. Next base: position 76,483 of record JAXJTU010000081.1, on the reverse strand, counting down.
TGGTACTGTTTCTATCAAGCATCATAATAGGAAATTCCTTTAACTGTGCAAAGGAAATAATATCCGGTGGGTTAAAGTAATTAGGGTTTGCAACGAACACATCTGTAAAATTGCATATGGTTTTTTGTTTATAAGAATGATTAAGGTGAGAGTTTGGAAAGTTGGTAACTATTAGGTCAACCTTTCTCTGATCCAATAACTCCACACATTTGATAGAAGTAGCGTTAGTTACCTTTATAGGAACATTCGGAAACATCTTGTGAAATTTCTGCAGATAAGGAACCAGTAAATAACGGCAGATGGTGTCACTCGCACCAATATGAAGCTGTCCAAGACCGAGTGAACCAGAGTCAAGAATCTGAGATTCTCCCCTGGCAATCAGATTCATAGCCGGCTCAATATGTTTAAGAAGAATATCACCTGCAGGAGTAAGCTGAACCTTTTTAGTGCTTCTTATAAAAAGAGGCTGCTCCAGCTTCTTCTCCAGAGTCTTGACCGACTGACTGACAGCTGACTGCGAAATAAAAAGTTTCTTGCTGGCCTCAGAAAAGCTAAGTGAGGTTGCAACATAATAAAAAACCTTGTAAAGCTCGTAATTAATATCCATATAAATCTCCTAAATAATATTTGATCTCAGTTGGGAGATTGTACTCTCCACTGAGACTAATATGTTTCGTCTCGCCACTTATAGAAGTGGGAGTCTCTCTAACTGAGATTAATTATAAGCCACACTAATTAATCCGTCAAATAAAATTAATTACACTAATCTATACATAAGGTGCTATACTATAAATATCTTGTGACATATTTAGGTACTGCTGATTAGTTATGTAAAAAAAAGCAGGAACCCTACCCTCAGAATTACGCCGCTCAACCGCTATGTTGTTTTCCGAGCGAGAGCGTGTCTGCAATAAGGTGTGCAATCCGGCTTTAGAGCGGCGTAATTCTGAGCCAGAGTTATAAAAAACAAAACCCAGATTTGGAGGAAATCACATGAGTAATGTACGCAGAGTATATGTAGAAAAGAAACCGGATTTTGCTGTAAAAGCTAAGGAATTAAAGCATGAGATAAAGCATTATCTTGGAATTACAACAGTAACTGCTGTTCGTGTACTTATCCGCTATGACGTGGAGAATATTTCAGAGGATACTTATAAGAAGGCTCTTCTTACAGTTTTTTCAGAGCCACCAGTAGATAATATTTTTGAAGAGTCATTCGACTATGGTTCAGCAAGAGTATTCACAGTTGAGTACCTTCCAGGACAGTTTGACCAGAGAGCTGACTCTGCGGAGCAGTGTGTAAAGCTTCTTAACGAAAATGAGGAGCCAATCATCAGAAGTGCAATCACATATGTTATCGAGGGTGATATCAATGACGATGAGTTTGCAGCAATTCAGAAACACTGTGTAAATCCAGTTGATTCAAGAACAATCGGAATGGATAAGCCAGAGACATTAGTACAGAATTTTGACGATCCGGAAGATGTTATGATTTTTGATGCAGCTGATGGTAAGCCAGGATTTATCGATATGGCAGAAGCTGAGCTTAAGGAATTATACGATTCACTTAACCTTGCCATGACATTTAAGGATTTCCTTCACATCCAGAATTATTTTAAAAATGAAGAGAAACGTAATCCATCTATGACAGAAATTCGTGTTCTTGATACATACTGGTCAGATCACTGCCGTCATACAACATTCTCAACAGAACTTAAGAATGTAACATTTGATGATGGATTTTACCGTGCACCAATCGAGGCGACATACAATGATTACCTTGAGTCACACAAGAACCTTTATGAGGGAAGAAGCGACAAGTTCGTATGTCTTATGGATTTAGCTCTTGTTGGAATGAAGAGACTTAAGACAGAGGGCAAGCTTGAAGACCAGGAAGAGTCTGATGAGATTAATGCCTGCTCAATCGTTGTACCGGTTGAGGTAGACGGAGAGATTGAAGAGTGGCTTGTAAACTTCAAGAATGAGACACACAATCACCCAACAGAGATTGAGCCTTTCGGTGGTGCTGCTACATGTCTTGGAGGAGCAATAAGAGATCCACTTTCAGGACGTACTTATGTATATCAGGCTATGCGTGTTACAGGAGCAGCAGATCCTACAGTTCCAGTTGCAGAGACAATCGAAGGAAAGCTTCCACAGAAGAAGATTGTTCGTGAAGCAGCTCATGGATACAGCTCATATGGTAACCAGATTGGTCTTGCAACAGGATATGTAAAAGAAGTATATCATCCAGATTATGTAGCTAAGCGTATGGAGATTGGTGCAGTTATGGGTGCAGCTCCAAGACGTGCAGTACAGAGACTTACATCTGATCCAGGAGATATTATCATTTACCTTGGAGGACGTACAGGACGTGATGGTATCGGTGGAGCTACAGGTTCTTCTAAGGCTCATAACACAGAGTCTACAGCAGTTTGTGGTGCTGAGGTTCAGAAGGGTAACGCTCCAACAGAGAGAAAGATTCAGAGATTATTCCGTCGTGAAGAAGTTACATGCCTTGTTAAAAAATGTAACGATTTTGGTGCCGGCGGTGTATCAGTAGCAATCGGAGAGCTTGCAGATGGACTTCGCGTTCAGCTTGACAAGGTTCCAAAGAAATATGCTGGTCTTGACGGAACAGAGCTTGCTATTTCAGAGTCTCAGGAGAGAATGGCAGTTGTTGTTGATCCTAAGGATGTTGACCAGTTCATGGCATATGCTAAGGAAGAGAACTTAGAGGCAATCGAGGTTGCAGTTGTAACTGAAGAGCCAAGACTTGTTCTTGAGTGGAGAGGAAAAGAAATCGTAAATCTTTCACGTGCATTCCTTGATACAAACGGAGCACATCAGGAGACAGATGTTGCGGTAGATATGCCAAGCGAGAAAGATAACTATTTAGCAAAGATCAGTACTCCGGCAGTAGCAGAAAAGCTTGAAGCTGGAGATATGAAGGGTGCATGGCTTGCAGAGCTTGCAGACCTTAATGTTTGTTCGCAGAAGGGACTTGTTGAGATGTTCGACGGTTCAATCGGAGCAGGATCTGTATACATGCCATACGGTGGAAGATATCAGCTTACAGAGACACAGTCAATGGTTGCTAAGCTTCCTGTACTTAAAGGAAAATGCGATACAGTTACAATGATGTCTTATGGATTTGATCCATACCTTTCATCATGGAGCCCATACCACGGAGCTGTTTACGCAGTGCTTGAGTCATTATCAAGAATAGTAACAGCAGGTGGAGATTATAAGAAAATCAGATTTACTTTCCAGGAGTACTTCCGCAGAATGAGCGAGGACCCAAGAAGATGGAGCCAGCCATTTGCAGCATTACTCGGAGCATATAGTGCACAGATTGGATTCGGACTTCCTTCAATCGGTGGTAAGGATTCAATGTCAGGAACATTTAATGAAATCGATGTTCCACCAACACTTGTATCATTTGCAGTTGATGTAGCAAAGGAGAAGGATGTAATCACTCCAGAGCTCAAGGCAGTTGGAAATCAGCTTGTACTCTTTACAATTGCAAAGGATGAGTATGATCTTCCTGTATACGAGAAGGTTATGAAATTATACGATGCTATCCATGAGATGATTCAAAAAGGTGCTATTGTGTCTGCATACGCACTTGATGCTAAAGGTCTTGCAGCAGCAGTTTCCAAGATGGCATTTGGTAACAAGCTCGGTGTTACTATCGAGGAGGATGTTACAAGCGATACATTATTTGCACCAGGATTTGGTAATATTGTTGCTGAAATTCCAGTTGATAAGCTTTCAGTTGTAAGAGAAATTCTTGATGCAGCAGGATTTGCTGATGATGCAACAGTTGTTGGTATGGTTAATGATACTAAGACAATTGAGTGCGACGAGATGGTTCTTCCAATTGATGAAGCAATTGCAGCATGGACAGGAAAGCTTGAGGGAGTATTCCATACACGAAGTCATGAGGATACTTCAGATGTTAAGACTGATGTATTCGATACAAAGAATATTTATGTATGTAAGAACAAGGTTGCAAAGCCTACAGTATTCATTCCTGTATTCCCGGGAACAAACTGTGAGTACGACAGTGCAAGAGCATTTGAGCGTGCAGGGGCTGACACAATTGTTAAGGTGTTTAAGAACCTTACAGCAGAGGACATCCGTGATTCAGTAGATGAGTTCGTTAAGGCAATCGACCAGTCACAGATTATCATGTTCCCAGGTGGATTCTCAGCAGGTGACGAACCGGAAGGATCAGCTAAGTTCTTTGCAACAGCATTTAGAAATGCTAAGATGACAGAGGCTGTTAACAAGCTTCTTAATGAGAGAGATGGTCTTGCTCTTGGTATTTGTAATGGATTCCAGGCACTTATAAAACTTGGTCTTGTACCATACGGTGAGATTCGTCAGCAGGATGAGACATCCCCTACTCTTACATACAACACAATCAATCGTCACATCTCTAAGATGGTTTATACAAAGGTTGTTACAAACAAGAGCCCATGGCTTGCCGGAGCTGAGCTTGGTAAGACATACTGTAACCCTGCATCACACGGTGAGGGACGTTTTGTTGCTCCACAGGAATGGCTTGATAAGTTATTCGCAAATGGACAGGTTGCTACACAGTATGTAAATGAAGCCGGACAGCCAACAATGGATGAAGAGTGGAATGTCAACGGTTCATACATGGCTATCGAGGGTATCACATCTCCTGATGGACGTGTACTTGGTAAGATGGCTCATTCAGAGCGTCGCGGAGAAAGCGTTGCAATCAACATCTATGGTGAGCAGGATATGAAGATATTCGAGTCAGGTGTTAAATATTTTAAGTAAAAAGTAAATATTCGAAACTCCTATGAGTCAGAAGAACTTATACGTCATGCTTGCATGTAAGTAGAAGTTATTCTGATTCATATGGTGACTCGAATAGAGTCACCGCCCCAGATATGAGCAAAATTAGCTGCAAAGCAGCGGTAAAGCACGATTTATCGTGCGGTTTTGCGAATGTATGGGGAGTTTTGAATGTGTATAGAATAAGAAAACGAGGTCGACAAAATGGGCGGATTTTTTGGAGTCGCATCACAGCAGGACTGTGTATTTGATTTATTTTTCGGTGTAGATTATCATTCACATCTTGGAACAAGACGAGGTGGAATGGCAGTATATGGAGAGAACGGATTTGACAGAGCTATCCACAATATTGAGAACTCTCCATTCAGAACAAAATTCGACAAAGATGTGCAGGAAATGAAGGGCTATTATGGAATTGGCTGTATCTCGGATTATGAGCCACAGCCACTCATAATCCGTTCTCACCACGGAACATATGCAATTACTACTGTCGGTAAAATCAACAATACGGATGAACTTTTACAGTTCCTTTTTGATAAGGGATATGGACATTTCCAGGAGATGAGTACAGGAGAAATAAATGCAACAGAAATCGTTGCAGCACTTATCAACTGTGAAGCAAATCTTATCGACGGAATTAAAAAGGCAATGGAAGCGATAGAAGGTTCTATGTCTATCATGATTCTTAATCAGGCAGGCGTATATGTGGCAAGAGATAAGATGGGAAGAACACCTATCGTTATTGGTAAAAAGGAAGATGGCTTCTGCGCTTCATTCGAGAATTTTGCATATAAGAATCTTGGATACAGTGATTACAAAGAGTTAGGACCTGGTGAGGTTTGTGTAATTACTGAGAAGAACTGTGTCACATTAGTAGACCCTGGCAAGGAGATGAAAATCTGTACTTTCCTCTGGGTATACTATGGATATCCTGCAAGCTCATATGAAGGAATCAGTGTTGAGCAGATGAGATATAACTGCGGACAGAAAATGGCTGAAAGAGACAATGTTAAGCCGGATGTTGTAGCAGGAGTGCCAGATTCGGGTACAGCACATGCTGTTGGATATGCTAACCAGTCTGGAATTCCATTCTCCAGACCATTTATCAAATATACACCAACATGGCCTAGATCATTCATGCCTACAATGCAGAGCAAACGTAACCTTATCGCAAAGATGAAGCTTCTTGCAGTAGATGATTTAATCAAAGATAAAAGCCTTCTTCTTATTGATGACTCAATCGTAAGAGGAACACAGCTTAGAGAGACAACTGAATTCTTATATGATAGCGGAGCAAAAGAGGTTCACATCAGACCTGCATGTCCACCTCTATTATATGGATGCAAGTATCTTAATTTCTCCAGATCATCGTCAGAGATGGATCTTATAACAAGACGTGTAATAGAGCGCCTTGAGAATGGTAATGTTACAGATGAGATTCTTTCGGAGTATGCTGATCCTAATTCAGAGAAGTATGATGAAATGGTTGAGGAAATCCGTAAGGAATTAAACTTTACATCCTTAAGATTTAACCGCTTAGATGATATGTTAGATTCAACTGGGCTTGACAGATGCAAATTATGTACATATTGCTGGGACGGCAAAGAATAGACCATTATGTGTTACTTTTGGTTAAAATGCGTAAAATAATAAGTGAAAAATAAGAAAAAAGACTGCAACTATCAATCGCAAACAGTGATTTGGTTGCAGTCTTTTTGCATAGGAGTGTTCTTTATTCTGAAATTACGCAAAATATAGATGTTTATTTTGACGAAAAAAACATATATAAATTAAAAATGCAGGTATATAATTTGCATATATAGAATTTTTAATTAGGGAGGTTTATTATATGAGAATGTATTTTAAACAGAGATTTTTTTCATGGTTTGACAGTTATGATATATACGATGAGCAAGGGAATACATTGTTTGTTGTAAAGGGTCAACTGGCGTGGGGGCATTGTCTGAAGATATTTGATATATATGGGAATGAGGTTGGAACCGTAAAAGAACAGATACTAACATTTCTGCCAAAATTTGAAGTGTATTTGGGCGACAGATATCTTGGCTGTATAAGAAAAGAATTTGCCATATTTTCGAATAAGTATGACATTGATTATAATGGATGGCATATTGATGGAGACTTTTGGGAGTGGGATTACGAGATAACAGATGCAATGGGGAATATTGTTGCATCGATTTCAAAAGAATTATTTCATATGACAGACCAGTATGTGATTGATGTACCAAACGAGAATGATGCAATATATGCGCTTATGTTTGTTCTGGCAATAGATGCAGAAAAGTGTTCAAGAGATAATTAGAAATAGTATTAGGAAAGAGTTGTGATTCAAGTGATAATAAATAAGAAAGTTAGTCGAATAAATCCTGTCGAAAAAGAATTACAGAGATTGGAAAAACAGGAACAGGCATTTTTAAATAAGCATAGTGATAAGAGCGATAGTAAAATCAATCAGTTGATTGAAGACAAAGTTCCTGACAAATTGCAGGAAACATTAGAAAAATCATTTGCGAAAGCTTTCAATCTAATCTTTGAAAAGGGAACAGGCATCATAGAAAAAACATATAAAAAAGAACAGATTATAGAGGATTATGACATAAATATGTATGCTGCGAAGAGAAAGAATACAAAGAAAGAGTGGCGGGTTTTTTCAAAAAATGCAGCAGGTTCGTCGAATAGAAATTTGATTGTTAGCGGTGCGTCAGGTATAGGTTTAGGTTTCCTGGGTATTGGCATACCTGACATTGTTTTGTTCATTGGGTTACAGCTTAAAAGTATTTATGAGATTGCACTTCATAATGGATATAAATATGAAGATGAGCAGGAAAGAAGATTTATTCTTCTGCTTTTCTGTGGGGCATTATCTTATGGTGAACAACAGAAGGCAATTGACGATGAAATTAATTATTTTATAGAACATAATGAATTTGCAGAGCAAAGAGAAATGAAGTCATGCATTGAAGATGCTTCTTTGTGTTTGTCAAAAGAACTTCTATATATGAAATTTTTGCAGGGAATTCCTATAGTAGGAGCTGTTGGAGGAGCATTCGATGTTATCTATATGAAGAGGATTAATAGATATGCAGAACTAAAATACAGGAGAAGGTTTCTGTGTTCGAATTTATAAAACATAAAAAAGAAACATTAACCTGCCTTTAGCATACTCCTGTCGAATAAATTTTTACTTTTCGACAGGAGATGTAGAAGGATGGAAAAGTTGAAAAGAATTTATACGTGAAAAGATATATTAACAGGTTTTCTACCTTCAAAAACAGTATAATAATCAAAACCGCATGAATTTAAAAGAGCTGGAATCTTGTTAAAATCATATGCGAGGTGTTCAGGTTTATGCCCGTCAGAGCCGATTGTGATAATCTCACCACCTAACTCATTGTATCTTTTTATAATATCTTCAGTCGGATTAGGGTGTCCTAATCCATATTTAAATCCGGCAGTATTAATTTCAATTCCATGTCCTGTAGAAATAATTTTCTTAAGAATCTCATCAATTATATCTGAAAATTTCTTGTAGGAATAAAATTGATTTTTGTTAGGACCATATCTTACAACGTAGTCAATGTGCCCATATACATCAAAGTCCACATCTGTATTTAAATTCTCAAGTATTGATTCAAAGTATTCGAGGTATGCTTCATCTTCAGTTTTTCCTTTATAATATTCAGGGTAATAAGGGTCAATATGATGAACTACATGTGAAGAACCGATGACAAAATCAAAAGGATACTTATCTGTAACTGCAAGATTTTCTTTGACCACATGAGGCTGTAATCCGAGTTCAATACCATAATGAATTTTTATTTTATCAGAATACTGTTGTTTAAGTTTTTGGATGCTATCATAATATTTATCAAGCTCTAAATCAAAAAGTCCAGGCTCTTCTCTGTAATCAAAATCAAGATGATCCGTAAAGCAGATTCCAGGAAGTTCTAATTCAATCGCCTTATCTATCATAGACTCCGGTGAAGCCGTGCTATCCCCGGAAAAATTACAATGCATATGCTGATCCCAAAGCATATATTTTTACCGCCTTTCAAATAATAAGTTTCACAACCCAAATATTAAATAGTAATTTGAATGAATGCAAGTAAGTTTAGGAAAAAAATACAAAAAAATGTATAAAAATATAGATATAGTGAAAAAATTAACAAAGCCAATAAAAATACTTGAACTTTCGGAAATTATTGGGTACAATAAAAAAAGCTAAGGGACAAACTTGTCTCTGCAATATTTTTATTTACAATTCTAGGAGGAATTAAAATGGCAGTAAGAGTAGCAATCAACGGATTTGGTCGTATTGGTCGTCTTGCATTCAGACAGATGTTTGGAGCAGAAGGATACGAAGTAGTAGCAATCAATGACTTGACAAGCCCAAAGATGCTTGCACACTTATTAAAGTATGACTCATCACAGGGTAAGTATGCTTTAGCAGATACAGTATCTGCATCTGATGATTCTATCACAGTTAACGGACAGACAATTAAGATTTATGCATTCCCAGATGCAAACAATTGCCCATGGGGAGAGCTTAACGTAGACGTAGTTCTTGAGTGTTCAGGATTCTACACAAGCAAAGAGAAGGCTCAGGCTCATATCAACGCTGGAGCTCGTAAGGTAGTTATCTCTGCACCAGCAGGAAACGACCTTCCAACAATCGTTTACAATGTAAACCACACAACACTTAAGCCAGAAGATACAATTATCTCTGCAGCTTCATGTACAACAAACTGCTTAGCTCCAATGGCTAAGGCATTAAATGACCTTGCTGGAATTAAGTCTGGTATCATGAGCACAATCCATGCTTACACAGGAGATCAGATGATCCTTGATGGACCACAGAGAAAGGGTGACCTTCGTCGTTCACGTGCAGGTGCTGTAAACATCGTTCCTAACTCAACAGGAGCTGCTAAGGCTATCGGTCTTGTAATCCCAGAGTTAAACGGAAAGCTTATCGGATCTGCTCAGCGTGTACCAACACCTACAGGATCTACAACAATCCTTGTAGCTACAGTTGAGAAGTCTGTAACTAAGGAAGAAATCAATGCAGCTATGAAGGCAGCATCTACAGAGTCTTTCGGATACAACGAGGACGAAATCGTTTCTTCAGATATCGTAGGAAGCACATATGGTTCAATCTTCGACGCTACACAGACAATGGTTGGAGAGGACAACTTAGTACAGGTTGTTTCTTGGTATGATAACGAGAACAGCTACACATCTCAGATGGTTCGTACAATTAAGTACTTCTCTGAGTTAGCTTAATCTGTTGATTTTAACGAGAACAATTTAATTTTGCAAAGAACTTTATGAGGTCCGGTCCGGATGGACCGGGCCTTATTTAATATTTATTATTCCTAAAAGGAGGACACTTAAATGTCTTTAAACAAGAAGTCAGTTGATGATATCAACGTAAAAGGAAAAAGAGTCCTTGTAAGATGTGACTTTAACGTACCACTCAAGGATGGAAAGATTACAGATGAGAACCGTATCAACGGAGCTCTTCCAACAATTCAGAAATTATTAAACGATGGTGGAAAGGTTATCCTTTGCTCACATCTTGGAAAAGTAAAGAATGGACCAAATGAAGGAGAGTCTTTAGCTCCAGTTGCAGCAGCACTTGAGGCTAAGCTTGGCAAGAAGGTTACATTTGTAAATGATGATAATGTAACAGGTGAGGCTGCTACAGCAGCAGTTGCAGCTATGAACGAAGGAGATGTTGTTCTTCTTCAGAATACACGTTTCCGTGGAAAAGAAGAGACAAAGCCAACAGAGGCTGGAGAGGCATTCGCAAAAGAGCTTGCTGATCTTGCAGATGTATATGTATGTGACGCTTTTGGATCTGCTCATAGAGCACATGCTTCAGTTGCTGGAGTTACAAAGTTCATCTCTGAAAAGGGTGGAGAGAACGTTGTTGGATACTTAATGCAGAAGGAAATCGACTTCCTTGGAAAGGCTGTTGAGAACCCAGTACGTCCATTCGTTGCTATCCTTGGTGGAGCTAAGGTTGCAGACAAGCTTAACGTTATCGATAACCTTCTTGAGAAGGCAGATACACTTATTATCGGTGGTGGAATGGCTTATACATTCTTAAAGGCAAAGGGATATGAAATCGGTATCTCAATGCTTGATGAGACAAAGATTGATTACTGTAATGAGATGATGGCTAAGGCTGAGAAGCTTGGCAAGAAGATTCTTCTTCCAGTAGATGCTGTTACAATCAAGGACTTCCCAAACCCAATCGATGCACCAGTTGAGACAATTACTGTTGATTCAGACAAGATGCCAGCAGACCGTGAGGGATGCGATATCGGACCTAAGTCTCGCGAGCTTTTCGCAGAGGCTGTTGCTTCAGCTAAGACTGTTGTTTGGAACGGACCAATGGGTGTATTTGAGAACCCAACACTTGCAGCTGGAACACTTGCAGTAGCTCAGGCTCTTGCAGATTCAGATGCAACAACAATTATCGGTGGTGGAGATTCTGCTGCAGCTGTTAACCAGATGGGACTTGGTGACAAGATGAGCCACATTTCTACAGGTGGTGGAGCTTCTCTTGAGTTCTTAGAGGGTAAAGAGCTTCCAGGTGTAGCTGCTGCTGATGATAAATAATTAGAAGGAGGCCAATATAATGGCAAGAAGAAAAATTGTAGCCGGAAACTGGAAGATGAACATGACTCCAAGCCAGGCTGTAAAGTTAGTAGAAGAGTTAAAGCCTTTAGTACAGTCAGACGACGTAGATGTTGTTTACTGTGTACCAGCTATCGACATCGTACCAGTTGTTGAGGCTGTTAAGGGAACAAACGTTGAAGTTGGTGCTGAGAATATGTACTTCGAAGAGAAGGGTGCATACACAGGTGAGATTTCAGCAGAGATGCTTGTAGATGCAGGTGTTAAGTATGTAGTAATCGGACATTCTGAGAGAAGAGATTACTTCAAAGAGGATGACGAGTTATTAAATAAGAAGGTTAAGAAGGCTATCGAAGCTGGTCTTACACCAATCCTTTGCTGTGGTGAGTCACTTGAGCAGAGAGAGATGGGTGTTACACTTGACTGGATCAGACTTCAGATTAAGTCTGACCTTGCAGGTGTTGCAGCAGCAGATGTTGCTAAGCTTGTAATCGCATACGAGCCAATCTGGGCTATCGGAACAGGAAAGACAGCTACTTCAGATCAGGCACAGGAAGTATGTGGAGCAATCCGTGAGTGCATCAGAGAAATCTATGATGATGCAACAGCAGATGCAGTTCGTATTCAGTATGGCGGATCTGTTAATGCTGGTAACGCAGCAGAGCTTTTCGCTAAGCCAGACATCGATGGTGGTTTAGTTGGTGGAGCATCACTTAAGGCTGAGTTCGGATCAATCGTTAACTACTAATTTGAAGTTAATAATAAAAAAGGGGTTTTCGCCAGTGTTTCTGGCGAAAACCGTTTTTATTTAAAAGGGAATAAATACTAATGAAAAAACGCATAACTGAATTAATCCTTTTTACAATAATCGCAGTTGGGATTTTTGGAATAAATAATTATAATTCTACTATTACTATAAAAGCAGCAGACAATACCATTACTGCATCACAAAAGACTTTAGGAGATTTTCTGGGACAATGTCCTAAGAGCTTTTTTGATAATTTGCCAGTAAATGAATCTTTTATATTATGGTTTGAAAAAAAGTATGGGTATGAAAAGTTAAATGAGATAAACGCTGAAATTTCTGCTGGCAACACAGATTCAAATGTGTGGTATGAGAAAACAGGTTCTACAATTCATGTATTATGGACGGAGTATTGTAAGTACTTGGGATTAAATGATGGAGTTGAAAAGTTACTCTATAAAGGAAACTCTGGTGGAACTTTTACCATGGATTTTATAGGTGATATTAATTTTGATTCTGGATGGGGAACAATGCTACAAGCATCTCAGAAGGATAATGGAATAAATGATTGTATATCAAAAAGTGTTCAGGAAGAATTAAAGAAAGCTGATTTATCAATAGTAAATAATGAGTTTACTTATAATAAAAATGGTCTTGCACAAGATGGAAAAGAATATACATTCGCTGCATATGAAGAAAATGTTTCAAACCTGGATGTATTTGGAACTGATCTTGTAAATCTTGCAAATAATCATGTATATGATTATGGAGTAGAAGGTTTTAATGATACCTTGATTACTTTAAAGAATAAAGGTTTTGAATATATTGGGGCTGGAAGTAATTTAAAAGAAGCTTCTGAAATAAAATACTATATTGCAAATGGAAGAAAGATTGCTATTGTATCAGCAACACAAATCGAGAAGTATGCTGATTTTACAAAAGCTGCCACATCAACAGAACCTGGTGTTTTAAAAATTGATAATACAGGATATGTAAGCAAATTAATTGCAAAAGCAAATAGAAATAGTGATTATGTTGTTGTAATAGTTCATTGGGGTACAGAAGGAAATGTAATGTATGACAATGAGCAACAGCAAATTGCAGAGAAGTTTGTCGATGCTGGAGCTGATGCAATTATTGGGGGACATCCTCACAGACTTCAGGGAGCAAGTTTTATCAAAGATGCACCTGTATTTTATAGCATAGGTAATTTCTGGTTTAGTGACAGCAAACTTTATACAACAATTGCGCAGATCAAAATTGATGAAGAGGGTAAACTTTCAGCAAGGATGATTCCTTGTATTATGGAGGATTATACTACTGATATTATTACAGAAGAGGCAATGTATGACGATTTCTACCGGTATGTCTCAGACTTATCTTCTGGAATAGGATTTGATCATGACGGAAATATGTATAACAAAGGTGCTGGTGTTGATAAAGATTCAAATGGGGATTCTTTTACATACAGTTCTGAACAGCTATACAGAAAGCATGCTGCAGGATTTGATTTAATTGGAAGAAAAATTGATATAATAGGAAATCTAAACTAAACCTTGCAATCTCAAAAAAATAATGTAATATAAAAGGTAGTCTAATATAGATTTTAATATTCAAGAAAAGAGGAAATAAACATGAGTAAGAAACCAGTAGTTTTAATGGTACTTGATGGATACGGATTAAATGATCGTACAGAAGGAAATGCAATTGCAATGGCAAACACTCCTGTAATGGACAAATTAATGGCTGAATGCCCATTCGTAAAGGGTAATGCATCAGGAATGGCAGTAGGACTTCCAGATGGTCAGATGGGTAACTCAGAAGTAGGGCATATGAATATCGGCGCAGGCCGTATTATTTATCAGGATCTTACACGTATTACTAAGTCTATTGAAGATGGAGATTTCTTTGAGAATAAGGGCCTTCTTGCAGCAATCGAGAACTGTAAGAAAAATAACTCAGATCTTCATATGTGGGGACTTTTATCAGATGGTGGAGTACACAGCCACATCTCTCATGTATATGGAATATTAGAGCTTGCAAAGAAACAGGGACTTACAAATGTATATGTACATGCATTCCTTGATGGTCGTGATACACCACCTGCATCAGGAAAAGATTATGTACAGCAGTTACAGGATAAGATGGATGAAATTGGAGTAGGTAAGATTGCTTCACTTTCAGGTCGTTACTATGCAATGGATAGAGATAATAACTGGGATCGTGTACAGCTTGCTTATGATTCACTTGTTAAGGGCGAGGGAGTAAAGGCTACAAATGCTGTTGAGGCTATGCAGGCATCATATGATAATGACAAGACAGATGAGTTCGTTCTTCCAACAGTAATTACAGATGAAGCTGGAAATCCATTATCAGTAGTTAAGCCAAACGATTCAGTAATTTTCTTTAACTTCCGTCCTGACCGTGCTCGTGAGCTTACAAGAGCATTCTGTGATGATCAGTTTAACGGATTTGAAAGAGAATTTCTTCCACTTACATTTGTTTGCTTTAAGGATTATGATGAGACAATTCCTAACAAGATTATCGCATTCGAGAAGGAGTCTATCACAAATACATTTGGTGAGTATCTTGCTAAGTGTGGTAAGAAGCAGCTTCGTCTTGCAGAGACAGAGAAGTATGCACATGTAACTTTCTTCTTTAATGGTGGTATTGAGGATCCTAACGTAGATGAGTTCCGTTTGCTTGTTAACTCACCAAAGGATGTTGCTACTTATGACTTAAAGCCAGAGATGAGCGCACCAGAAGTAGGAGCTGATCTTGTAGAGGAGATTAAGTCTGATAAATATGATGTTATAGTAATTAACTTTGCAAATCCAGACATGGTTGGTCATACAGGTGTCATTCCAGCAGCAGTTAAAGCTGTAGAGAGAATTGATGAGCTTGTAGGAGAGGCTGTAGATGCTGTTAAGGAAGTTGGCGGAGTATTATTTATCTGCGCTGACCACGGTAATGCTGAGAAAATGGTTGATTATGAGACAGGTGCACCACATACAGCACATACAACAAACCCTGTTCCATTTATTCTTGTTAATGCTGGAGAAGGAATTAAGCTTCGTGAAGGTGGATGCCTTGCAGATATCGCACCAACACTTCTTGAGCTTATGGAGCTTCCACAGCCAGAAGAAATGACAGGTAAATCACTTATCGTAAAATAATTACTAATAGCGATTAATGTTCATTAAAATAGATAAATATTTAATTAGTATCTAAGTAGTTGTGATTGCTATTGTCAAATGATATGCAATCATAACTGCTTATATAAATGCAAATAAGGAGGACCACATGAAGGAATATAAGCCATTCAAAGAAGGAAAAGTAAGAGAGGTATATGATGTTGACGATAGTCTTATCATTGTAGCCACAGATCGTATTTCTGCATTTGATGTTATTTTAAAGAACAAGGTTACAGATAAGGGCGCAATCCTTACACAGATGTCTAAATTCTGGTTTGATTTTACAAAGGATGTAGTTTCTAACCATATGATTTCTGTAGATGTTAAGGACATGCCTGAATTTTTCCAGAAGGACGAATTTGCAGGAAACAGCATGATGTGCAAGAAGTTAGAGATGCTTCCAATTGAATGTATCGTTCGTGGATATATCACAGGTAGTGGATGGGCAAGCTATCAGGAGAATGGTACAGTTTGTGGAATTACATTACCAGAAGGACTTGTTGAGTCTGATAAGTTACCTGAGCCAATTTATACACCATCTACAAAGGCTGAAATTGGTGATCATGATGAGAATATCTCATTTGAGCAGTCTGTAGAAGTGCTCGAGAAGGCATATCCTGGAAAGGGACTTGAGTATGCAGAGAAGATTCGTGATTATACAATCGCTCTATATAAGAAGTGTGCTGATTATGCTCTTACAAAGGGAATTATCATTGCTGATACAAAGTTTGAGTTTGGACTCAATGAGAATGGAGAGGTAGTTCTTGGTGATGAGATGCTTACACCAGACAGTTCTCGTTTCTGGCCATTAGAAGGATACAAACCAGGACAGGGACAGCCTTCGTACGACAAGCAGTTTGTAAGAGACTGGTTAAAAGCTAACCCAGATAGTGATTACCTCCTTCCAGATGATGTAATTGATAAGACTGTAGAGAAGTATAAAGAAGCATATGAACTTCTTACAGGAGAAGTTTTTAAGAGAGCTTAATAGCGGTTAATAATAAGTATAAGTCAAAGGAGACAATAGATGAGTACAGACAGATATTCAAGCCCATTATCAGAGAGATATGCAAGTAAAGAAATGCAGTATATTTTTTCACAGGACATGAAGTTTACTACATGGAGAAAGTTATGGATTGCACTTGCTGAGACAGAGATGGAATTAGGTCTTTCAGAGAATGGAAAGCCTGTAATCACACAGGAGCAGATTGATGAACTTAAGGCACATGTTAATGACATCAATTATGATGTTGCTGTGGAGAGAGAAAAGCTTGTAAGACATGATGTTATGAGCCATGTATATGCTTATGGTCAGCAGTGTCCAAAGGCAGCAGGAATTATTCACCTTGGAGCAACTTCATGCTACGTTGGTGATAATACTGATATCATCATCATGAACGAGGCATTAAAACTTGTTCACAAGAAACTTGTATGTGTTATTGATGAGCTTGCTAAATTTGCGAACGAATATAAGGATCTTCCTACAATTGCATTTACACATTTCCAGCCGGCACAGCCTACAACAGTAGGAAAGCGTGCAACACTTTGGCTTAATGAGTTTATGCTTGATTTAGAGGATTTAGAGTATGTAATGGGAACATTAAAACTTCTTGGTTCAAAGGGAACTACAGGAACTCAGGCAAGCTTCCTTGAGCTTTTCAATGGAGATAATGAGACAATCGATAAAATCGATCCAATGATTGCTAAGAAGATGGGATTTAAGGATTGTTATCCAGTATCAGGCCAGACATATTCAAGAAAAGTTGATACAAGAGTTGCGAACGTTCTTGCAGGTATCGCTGCAAGTGCTCATAAGATGTCAAACGATATTCGTCTCCTTCAGCACTTAAAACAGGTTGAAGAACCATTCGAAAAGAATCAGATTGGTTCATCAGCTATGGCATATAAGAGAAATCCAATGAGAAGTGAGAGAATTGCTTCACTTGCTGATTATGTAATGGTTGATGCATTAAATCCAGCAATTGTATCGTCTACACAGTGGTTTGAGAGAACACTTGATGATTCCGCAAATAAGCGTCTTTCTATTCCAGAAGGATTCCTTGCTACAGATGGCATCTTAGATTTATGTCTTAACGTAGTTGATGGACTTGTAGTATATCCAAAGGTAATTTACAAGCAGTTTATGAGCGAGATTCCATTTATGGCTACAGAGAATATCATGATGGATGCTGTTAAGAAGGGTGGAAATCGTCAGGAACTTCACGAAATTATCAGAGAGCTTTCAATGGAAGCTGGTAAGAATGTTAAGGTTGAAGGAAAGGAAAATAATCTTGTTGATCTTATTGCAGCAAATCCTGCATTCGGCCTTACAAAAGAAGAAATCGAAGAGACATTAAAGCCAGAACTTTATGTTGGTCGTGCACCATATCAGGTAGAAGTATATCTTCGTGATGTTGTTAATCCTGTTCTTGAAGCGAACAAAGAAGAGCTTGGGGTTACAGCGGAAATTAATGTATAAATCTGATTTGTAGAATCAATATAATATATAAAAAACCGACTCGAAATACAGAGTCGGTTTTTTGTGTAGAAGTATTAACAAAAATAAAATGTATTATCTGGACTTATCCAATATTTATTCTTTTAGCCATCATTTCAGGATTTGTAGCTTCAGAAATAGCGGTATGCTTACTGATAATACCTTCTTTATATAGATTATAAATACTTGTATCCATTGCAATCATATTGTCAGCCTGTGATGTATAAATTATACCATCAATTTGATGAACTTTTCTTTCTCTGATTAGATTTCTGATTGCTGGAGTCAGTACCATGATTTCAAATGCAGGTACAACTTCTCCATTAACAGAAGGAAGTAACTTCTGACTGACAACGGCCTGAAGAACAGAGGCAAGCTGTATAGAAATCTGATGTTGCTGTGAAGCAGGAAAAGCATCAATAATTCTGTCAATTGTATTTGCAGCTCCAATAGTATGAAGAGAAGAGTAGATTACATGACCCGTCTCAGCAGCAGTTACAGCAGTATTTATTGTTTCATAATCACGCATTTCGCCAAGAAGGATTACATCAGGACTCTGGCGAAGGGCGGCCCTAAGAGCTGTTAAGTAGCTTTCGGTATCTGTGTTAATTTCTCGCTGAGAAACAATAGAACTTTCGTGTCTATGAAGAAACTCAAGGGGATCTTCAAGTGTGATAATGTGTTCTTCTCGTTCATGGTTGATTTTATCAATAATACATGCAAGTGTAGTAGATTTACCGCTTCCAGCAGGTCCGGTTACAAGAACCATTCCATTGTTAATATTTGCAAGATTCATAACACTCTCTGGTATCATGAGTTCACTTGGATGTGGAAGTGTAAATGAAATTACACGAATTACTGCCGAATATGAGCCTCTCTGTTTAAATGTACTAACACGAAAACGTGAAACTCCAGGAATGGCAAATGAGAAATCATCATCACCACAATGTTCAAAAGTAGAGATGTCCCTTTGTGCTAATGCATAAATAGATGTTACGAATTCGAAAGTTTCTTTTGGTAACATTTTAATATCGTTAAGTGTTTCCATAAGGCCTTTAGTCTTATAAGTAAGTGGTCGTCCGGCTACAATAAAAATATCTGATGCATTTTTATTTTTTGCCTCTTCTAAAATCTTTTTTACATCCATTTTAAATATTTTCCTTCCTGTCTAGTTGATTAAATTTAAAGTATTATCTGTCTCAAAAGAAGTGTCCGTAATAGCCTGCCACTGAGTAATTTTAAAGAAAGAAGTTGTGGAGGCGTTTGGATAAGTAATATATATTGTAACCTCTAATGTTTGCGAGTCTGATAATTCATTACAAAATTTGTAGTAAAGACCATCATTGCCATAAGAAAGCTCTCCAGATTCATTGGAAAGTTCTTGTTCAACTAAATAAAAATAGCTCTCCTTTGAATTAGAAAGTGTAAAGCATTTAGCAAGCGATGAATCAATTTTGGCAATATGTTCATATGCTTTTTCTTCAACCTGGTGATAGCTTGCGTTTTTTGAAGCAACTTTCTTTGAAAGAATCCAATCTGAATTTGCTGTAATCAAGGATAACACAGCAAATGTAATGATACAAATCATTGTAAAACAAAGTAACAAGGTTGCAAAACCAAAATTAGACGTCTGAGTAGTGTTTTTTTTGCTAAATTGTTTGTGTATCATGGTGACACCTCCTTTAAAATCATTGAAGGTGTAATTTTTTTGTAATTGCAAGCTGTAATTTTATATATTTCTTCAGCGTCCTTTGTGTAGAAGGTTATCTTAGCTTTAGTAAGATTCGTATTTTCGGAATCGGACAAAAGTGAAATCATTACATAGTAACTGTAATGAGAATCATTTGTCTCATTAAATTCTTCGTCAAGGTATAAAACAAGTTTATCATTCATGCTGACTGCATATGCAAACTGTTCAGATAAATTATCCAGAGATCCATCGCCTACTTCATAAAGAGAAGCAATATTAGAACACCATGTAACTGAATGATGAAGGCGACAGGTTTTTTCGGTAATTGAATGTGTCTTGATGAAAAAACTAAGTCCTATTGTAACCAAAAAACTAAAGAGCAGAAGATTTACTATTATCTCAAGCAGAAAAATACTGTTTTTGGAATATTTTTGTACCTTCATATGATCCCCTTATTGTGTTGATTTGATAGAGATGTATACATTTGATACCTCGTCGTTTTCAGCTGTGTATACAACTTTTATGTACCCTGATGCGTTGACTTCGGCCTTCATTCCCTCAAGTTCGATAAGCCTTTGACCAGTTGCAAGTGAAAAAACAGAATCCTCACTTATCAGCTGTTCACACAGAAAACCGTCATAGCAGTAAATCAGGTTTGAATATTTTTTTCCATCAATTTTGGTAGAAATTGACAAGATGTTGGTTCCTTCCATCTCAAATGTTTTAATGTCAGAATTTATATCGTTTTGCCGTACTTTTTCTCGCAAATAAGAATTTATGGTTCGCACCTGATAGTTATGATCCATTGACGCTGCTGTTTGTTCGTACTGTCTAACACCGATTATAATCAGAACAAAAGCTGTAAAAGCAAAGAGGGAAAAAAGCAAAAGCACAAAAATTGTATCGACTCTTTTTAACGGGTTAGTTATGTGTAGCATGCTCGGTCCTTTCTATAATTGTGACATCGGGACGAAGATTTGAACCGATGTATCTGTAGTCTATGAAAAATGTCTCTGAATCGTAACATAGCCCATAGTGTTCAACGAGATAATCCAAATCAGGTGGATAAGTTCCTTCAATGGCATAGCATTGAGTAATGCTTCTCGAAAGTGCTTTGTCAAGAATATCTCTGCTATGAGCGGTATTAGATTCAGTCAGCTGACCAGAAAAAACAGCAAATAATATAACAATAATAATTAATAATATTGCCGGAAGATATCGGCCAGGTGTGTGTTCTGGCTTTTTTAAACAAAATAGCATATGTTCTCCTTTTTATCCAATACTTGCCATTATACCAAGCAAAGGAAGTAAAAATGATACAATAATCAAGCCCATAAAGAAACAAAGAATAATTATCAGCGATGGTTCAAGGATGCTTATTATGCGATTTAATCTATTATCAGTTTCCTCTTCGTAAGCTTCACAAATATGCTGCATAACTTCATCCATAGAACCGGTTTTACTTCCCAAGGCAATCCAGCTTGAGTAGATTCTTGAAAAAATATTTGAACGAAGAAGAGAAGAAGCAAATGTCTCTCCATGAGAGATGTTCTCTTTACATAAATCTATTCGGCTTTGCATGTGTGGATTGTTAACGAGTATAGCGGCAAGGTCAAGACCTTTATCGGTATCAAGACCGCTTGATAAAGCAAGATACATGCAGTTTGCGAAGCGGCTTGCAGCTATAGTCATTGAAATTCCACGACCTTGGAAAAGCACTTTTCCAAGCGGGGTCCTGTAAAGAATATAACCAGTAGTAATAAGTAATGCAAAAACTAATACAAGAACCAGCATATATTTATTAAGAAAATTACTAATAATCATAAGAGTCTGTGCGGACCCGGAGAGTGTGCTTCCTAGCTGTTCATAAATCTGAGAGAATACAGGAAGAACTTTTGTTACCATCACGAATATTACAGCAATCATCAGAAATGACAGGATAAATGGATATGTAATTGCGTTTTTTATGCTTTTTCTAATTGTATCTTCTCTGTCATAGTAAATTGAAAGGGAGTTAAGAACTTCCTCAAGGCGCCCTGTCTGTTCTCCAAGCTCTATCATATTTATCATATATGGAGGGAAACTTCCAACTGATTCTAATGCACTATGTAGTGTTCCACCGATTTCCATTGGAGCATATATTTTTTCAAAAAGCTCTCGTGTTGCTTCATTTGGAGCTTTATCACACAAAATGGAAACACCATAATATGTTGGAAGGCCTGCATTAATAACCATGGCAATCTGTTGGCAGAATACGGAAAGTTCTGCGTTGGTTAATTGTTTTTTTCTATTAAACATTCTATTCTCCTAGTAAACATACTTAGTAATGTATTTATCATTTTCACTAATAAAATTCATTGGTGAACCGCTTGTTGATGCAAAAGTTGGGTCCATAAGATTCCATTCTTTGCCATCAAATTCAATAATACCATTGACCCAGCCTACATTTTCAATGTAAATGCTTATCCAGGCATGATATTCTTCACCCATATATCCTACTTCAAGTCGTGTAGGAATTCTCTGGCTTCTAAGCATGGTGGCCATAACAGAAGCGTAGTCAAAGCAGATTCCGGTGTTGGATGTGAAAATTTCATCAACGTTCGGGAGATAGCCGCTTTGAACAGATTTAGCTTTATCATAATCATATGTGAAATTAGATATTATATAATTATAAACATGTTCCACTACCTCAATATCGGTATTACAGCTATAAGCAAGCTGACTTCCTTTTGAAACTGGAAGTGAGGATGCAGAAAAATTTACATACTGGTTTGGGTATAAATATGGACTGAAACTGTTAGCAATTTCAACAGATATTTCAGAAGACAAAGCACCAGAATATTGTGTGCCAGATATATTTTCATAAACCCCAACAATATATTTGCCATTTCCTGCTGTCAGCGGAAAAACTTCATAGTCCCCATGTAGGTCGTAGGTGTAGGTCACTGAATCGGGACCTGTAATCTGAAGCTTAACTTTTGGATTGTCACCATAATAACTTACCATGATATAACCTTCTGATGAATGAGAGGCATCTATTGTTGCAACGTCACATGTGTATGCTTCTGTTCCATCTGCACTTGGGCAAAGAACAGTTGCTGTGTTGTCCCAGCTTCCTTTTTGAGTAGAATCATCATCTACAGTAAGGGTGTTCGTAATAGTTGAACCAGGGTTGTTATTTATGGGAAGATCAGATTTTCTACAACCAGTTGCTTGTATACAAAGAAGTATACAAAATGAAAGTAGTGGAAGTGTTACAAAACGATTGTTACACTTCATAATATTCTCCCAAATTATCACTTTATTTTATTATAAAAGATTTAGTAGGAAATGGAAACAAAAAAGAGTTTTTTTTCGACAAAAAATGATATATAATATCATAAATTATTAAATATTTGGAGGAATGAACTTTAGTGATTTAAAGATTACTTTAGCAGGGGATGCAACACTTAATTATGGTAATTTTATTACAGCTGTAATTAATTTCCTTATTATGGCTTTTATCGTATTTCTTCTTATGCGTTCAATTAATAAGCTTACAGAAAAGCTTGCACCAAAGAAGGAAGAAGCAGCTCCAACTGAGAAAGAGTGTCCATATTGCAAATCCAAGATTGTAATTGCAGCAATTCGTTGCCCACATTGTACATCTAATCTTGATTAATTTTAAAATAGACTGATAAAATGCTTGAAATATGGACATGACTATGATATAGTAGCTTCTATATGAGTTTAGAAGTAGGAGGTGCTAATCGTGACCGTTTTAAAGACGATTTTAACTGTTGTTTCTATAATTATCAGTCTAATCTTAATAGTTGTTATCATGTTGCAGGAAGGTAAGTCAGCAGGACTTGGCGCAATCAGCGGAGCAGCAGATACATACTGGGGCAAGAATAAAGGCCGTTCAATGGAAGGATTACTTGTAAAGATTACAAGAGTATGCGTAGTTCTTTTCCTTTTACTTGCGGTTGTTCTTAATATGGGTATTTGGAAATAGTACTTAAATTAAACCTGTGAATTAGACTGAGAGTCTGTTCACAGGTTTTTTTTCTCTGGTTGGAACGTTATTAAATGATTAGACCTTTGTAAAGTGGAGGATTAATGAGCAATTTATACGAGAAAAGAAAGAAAATGATATATGATTTCATGTGTGATGACATGTATGTTCCGATGAAAATAAAGGAGCTTTGCATCATGCTTGAAGTATCTAAAGCCGACAGACCACAACTTGAACAAATTTTGAGTGAACTAATTGCAGAAGGTAAAATCACTTTATCAAAAAGAGGAAAATATTCGAAGAGTGAAATAAGAAAGATAACAGGAACTTTTACTGCAAATCAAAGAGGCTTCGGTTTTGTTACTGTTGAAGGCGAGGATGAGGATATTTTTATTCCGGCAGAATATGTCGGAAGCGCCCTTCATATGGATATTGTTGAGGTAGAAGTATCGCCACTTGCAACAGGAAAGAGAAAAGAAGGCAAAATTATTAATATTGTTGACAGAGGCGCAAAGACTGTAGTCTGCACATTCCAAAGCAGTGAGAAGTTCGGATTTGCTGTTCCTGATAATCCTAAGTTTTCCAAGGATATTTTTATTCCAAAGGAGCGTTCAAAAGGGGCGGTCACAGGCCATAAGGTGGTTGTAGAGATTACTGATTATGGCAAGAAGGACAGAAAGCCGGAAGGTAAGGTTATTGAGATTATAGGGCATATTAATGACCCTGGTGTGGATATTATGTCCATAGTAAGAGCATATGATTTACCGGTTGAATTTTCTGATAAAATCATGCGCCAGGTGGAGAATGTATCCAAGGAAGTGTCAGAGGCTGATATGGCCGGACGAATGGATTTAAGAGACTGGCAGATGGTTACAATTGACGGTGAGGATGCCAAGGATTTGGACGATGCGGTTTCACTTACAATGGATGGTCAGAATTATATTCTTGGTGTTCATATTGCAGATGTTTCAAATTATGTCCAGGAGAAAAGCGCACTCGATGTTGAGGCATTAAAGAGAGGAACGTCAGTTTATCTTGTAGACAGGGTAATCCCAATGCTTCCGCATGCATTATCAAATGGAATCTGTTCGCTCAATGAAAAAGAGAACAGACTGGCTCTTAGCTGTATAATGACCATTAATCCTTCTGGTGAGGTTATTGATCATAAAATTGCAGAGACGGTAATTTGTACAGACCATAGAATGACTTATACAAATGTTAAAAAGATTTTAGTCGACGAAGACCCGGAGATTACTGCAATGTATCAGGATGTAGTTCCTATGTTTAAAAGAATGGAAACGCTGGCATCTATTCTCCGTAAGCGTCGAATGAAAAGAGGCGCAATTGATTTTGATTTTCCTGAGACAAAGGTTATCCTTAATGCTGAAGGCCAGCCAATTGACATAAAACCTTATGACAGAAATGTTGCCACAAAGATTATAGAGGACTTCATGCTTATTGCTAATGAGACAGTTGCAGAAGATTTTTACTGGCAGGAGATTCCTTTTGTATATCGTAATCATGAAAATCCTGATGCTGAGAAAATTGAAAAATTATCTGCTTTTATAAATAATTTTGGTTATACAATTCACATAGGTAAGGATGAGGTGCATCCAAAGGAATTGCAGAAATTATTAGAGAAAATAGAAGGAACAGATGAGGAAGCACTTATAAGCAGACTTACACTTCGTTCAATGAAGCAGGCTAGATATACAACAGGATGCT
Organism: Agathobacter sp.; assembly: GCA_036309425.1. Taxonomy (GTDB): domain Bacteria; phylum Bacillota; class Clostridia; order Lachnospirales; family Lachnospiraceae; genus Roseburia. Next base: position 51,142 of record JAXJTU010000081.1, on the reverse strand, counting down.
CCGGACATTTTGGACTTGCTGCAAACCATTACTGTCATTTTACATCTCCAATACGAAGATATCCTGACCTTCAGATACATCGTATTATAAAAGAGACTTTAAGAGGCAGAATGAATGATAATAGAATAGAGCATTATAATTCAATTCTTAATGAAGTAGCCAGACATTCGAGTGAGATGGAAAGAAGAGCCGAGGAGGCTGAGAGGGAAACAGTTAAGCTTAAGAAGGTTCAGTTTATGGAGAAGCATCTGGGAGAAAAATTCCATGGAGTGGTATCCGGAGTTACAGAATATGGATTCTATGTTGAGCTTCCAAATACGGTTGAAGGCTTCGTAAGAGTTGCTGATTTAAATGATGACTTTTATAACTTTGTTGAAGAGACATATGAGCTTGCAGGACAGGAAACAGGAAAGACTTATAAGCTGGGTCAACGGGTTGATGTTGTTGTAAAAGCGACAGATAAAATTACCAGAACCATAGATTTTGATGTAATATAGATTATTTTGTGGAAAAATTTATAAAATTAAACTACTGGTTTAGTTGCATTTTTTCACAAAGTAATATATTCTATAAAAGCAGCAGGAAAGACTAAACAATAAGTTTTAAGAAAGGGGGACGCTGTCATGGCTAAAGCACCAAAGAAATTAATAGCCAATAACAAGAAAGTGTATCACGATTATTTTCTTGATGAAAAGTATGAGACTGGCGTTGCTCTTGCGGGAACTGAGGTTAAGTCTCTTCGAATGGGTAAGTGTTCAATAAAGGAAGCTTTCGTAAGAATAGAGAATGAAGAAGTATGGATATACGGAATGAATATCAGTCCTTATGAGAAGGGTAATATTTTTAACAAGGACCCACTCAGACCTAAGAAGCTTCTCATGCATAAAGCTGAGATTAGAAAGCTTGTTGGCAAGATTAAAGAAAAGGGATACACACTTGTTCCGGTTGAGGTATATTTTTCCGGCAGTCTTGTAAAGGTAGAGATAGCACTTGCCAGAGGTAAGAAGCTCTATGACAAGAGAGCTGACATTGCTAAGAAGGATCAAAAGAGGGAGGCTGCAAGAGATTTAAAGGTCTCTCTCAGAGCTTAGTGTATTACAATTTAACAACTGTTTACAATATAATTTAATAAGGGCTAGTAAAGGTTTCGACGGAGTACATGAAGCTGGAGAAGCGAGTCGTATGGTAATGCGTTAAATGGCCAAATTAAAATTAAACGCTGAAGATAATTTAGCATACGCTGCCTAGTTGCAGCAGTCTGACCTAGAGCACTCACACTTTAGGACCCAGGCTTCGACTATGTGAGAAACGACACATGCAAAGCTTTGAGTATGTGGGCGTATTATGAAGCTACTGAAATTACTTGGTTGTTTTTTCCTGAGTAATGGAGGGAATGTTTAAGAATAAACTACACTCGTAGAAGTACAGGGGATTATGCTTCGGACACGGGTTCGACTCCCGTCTGGTCCACTCAAAGAAAGTACGTAAAATCAAGGGTTTACGTACTTTTTTATGTGATTTTGGGGTAAAAATTTCTCAGGCCCGGGACACTGATGTACATTATATTTAATTTGGAGAACAAAAGAATGGAAGAACTGTTTAGGAATAGTAGATATAAGTCCATATTGGCAACATTTTGTGCTTTTGGATGGTCATTGGCATATCCTCTTATAAAAGTCGGCTATAAGGAATTTCAGATAGGCTCATCCGATTTGGGTGGGAAAATATTATTTGCCGGAATACGATTTCTTTTTGCTGGCATACTGGTTTGTGTATTTTGCCATTTGAGAAAAAAGAAGCTTGAATTAGATAATAAAAAAGACTTTTTGTGGTTGATTTTTTTAGCAATTGTAAACATAACATTTCATTACATGTTTGCATATATAGGTCTGGGATATAACGCTAGTGCAAGATCTACCATATTGGATTCCATGGGAGGCTTTTTCTTAATTATTCTCTCAACACTTATCTTTTCGGATGACAAAATGTCAGCTCCTAAAATGCTTGGATGCCTATTAGGGATTTCAGGAATTGTTGCAATTAACATACAGCCAGGAGCCAATTTTTTTGAAAATATTACATTTAGAGGGGATGGAATGATTCTTCTGAATGCGTGCTGTGCAGCAATCGGCGGTGTCATAACACGAGTTGCTTCAAAGAAAATGAATATGATGATGGCAACCGGGCAAAGTATGATGATTGGAGGTACCCTGTTGCTGGCAATTGGCATGGTCATTGGGACTGATAGTCTTTGGTCGGTCAGCCTGAAAGGGATAATTGTATTAATAGTGTTAATTCTGATATCTGCAGTATGTTTTGCTATTTATAATGAGCTGCTTGCATATCATCCCATTAGTAAGGTGGCGATTTATAATGCCCTGATTCCTGTTTTGGGAGTGATTTTCTCAGCATTGTTACTTAATGAAGAACTTAAGTGGCAATATTTTATTTCTGTAATGATGGTAGCGGGTGGAATTTATCTTGTGAATAGCAAATGGCAAAGAAGAAAATGTTAGAAGGGCAGTCGTGTCAAGTGTCTGCATTGACAGTAGATAGAGCAACATGTTAAAATTTTTTTAAGTAAAATAAAAAAACAGGGGGACAAAATGAAGGATTTTAAGGTTATCGAAGTAAAGCGCAGTATCTTCGAGGATAACGATGCTGACGCAAATAAACTTAGAGCCGAATTAAAGGAAGAGGGGACTTTTTTACTTAATTTAATGTCATCACCAGGTGCGGGTAAGACAACTACGCTTAAGCGCACAATTGCCATGTTGAAGGATGAGATGTCAATAGGAATCATGGAGGCAGACATCGATTCTGATGTAGATGCTAAAGCGATAGCTGAGACCGGAGTAAGAGCTATCCAGATTCATACTGGGGGAATGTGTCATCTTGATGCAGATATGACAAGGCAGGGAATTCACGAGTTCGGAACAAAGGACTTGGATTTTGTAGTTCTTGAGAATGTAGGAAACCTTGTGTGTCCGGCAGAATTTGATACCGGAAGTACTAAGAATGCAATGATTTTATCAGTGCCGGAAGGGGATGATAAGCCACTAAAATATCCCCTTATGTTTACAATAAGCGATGTGGTTCTTATTAATAAATGTGATACCTTGTGTGTTTTTGATGATTTTTCAAAGGAAGAAGTAGAGAAAAGAATCCATAAATTAAATCCAGACGCAAAAGTGATTTTTGTTTCAGCAAAGACAGGAGAGGGCTTTGATGAGTGGATTGAATGGATAAGAAATGAAGTGAAGGAATATAAGAACGCATAAGTACGAGAACTTGTGTGGGAAGTAACAAGGGGAAGGAGAATAGAACATGGCAGATCCATTGGGAGGTTTTGTACCAGATACAGTTAAAAATGATGAGCCTGTCAGAGAACCGATTGTAAGACTTGGAAAAGTAATATCCGACCGTGCAGAGGTTATGCTTGGATTAGAGAAAATTACAAAAGAATCACCGGAATACTGGGGAATGGCACCAATATGCACAGATGAGCAGGCCGAGATCGCAATTAAGATGAAAAAGAGAGTACCTCGTACATTCGAGGATATGAAGAAGCTTTTTCCAAAGATGGATCCAGAGTATCTGCAGAAGCAGCTGGATGAGATGGCTTATAACGGTGTTATTGAATGGAACTATGAAAATCCACAGCACGAGAAACAGTACATACTTCCGATGTATGTACCGGGAAGCGCTGAGTTTGGAAATATGAACTTAGAGCTTTTGGAAGCTCACCCAGAGCTTGGCCGGTTTTTCGAGAGAATGAGTCGTCTTCCGCTTGAGAAGGTGACACCTATGGTGCCGCCTGGCGGGGCTGGAATAGGAATGCATGTTATTCCGGTTGAGAAGGCAATTGAGATGGAAAATCAGTCGGTGTCAGTTGAACATATTTCGCACTGGCTTGATAAATATGATGGAAAATACGCAGCAAGTCCATGCTCGTGTCGCCGTTCACGCAAAACTTTTGATGAAGGCTGTGCAGACGATCCGGAAGGCTGGTGTATTGCAGTTGGTGATATGGCAGACTACGTTGTTGAGACAAACAAGGGCGGTCGTTATATTACAAGGGAAGAAGCCTTAGAGATTTTTAAACAGGCAGAGGATAATGGTTTCGTGCATCAGATTACCAACATAGATGGTGAGAATAAGATTTTTGCTATCTGTAACTGTAATGTAAATGTATGTTATGCACTTCGTACTTCGCAGTTATTTAACACACCTAATATGTCGCGTTCGGCATATGTAGCACATGTTGATACAAAAAACTGTGTTGCCTGTGGCCGCTGTGTTGAGTTTTGTCCTTCAGGTGCAGTTACACTTGGACAGAAGCTTTGTAAGAAGGACGGAAGTCAGGTTCAGTATCCAAAGATGCCACTTCCATCAGAACAGAAGTGGGGACCACATATGTGGACGGAAGACTACAGAGACAAGAACCGCATCAATACACATGAGACTGGTACAGCTCCATGTAAGAGTGCCTGTCCAGCGCACATCGCGGTACAGGGATATCTTAAGATGGCATCTCAGGGAAGGTACCAGGAGGCGCTTGCTCTTATTAAGAAGAATAATCCACTTCCAGCAATCTGTGGATATGTATGTAATAGAAAATGTGAGGATGCCTGTACTCGTGCAACAATCGACGAGGCAATTGCAATCGATGAAGTAAAGAAATATATTGCAATGCAGGATTTAAAGGCTGAGACAAGATATATTCCAAAGAAGGTTGTGCCTTCATTAAGCGGTGAGTTCACTGAAAAAGTAGCTATTATCGGAGCTGGTCCGGCAGGTATCTCATGTGCATATTATCTGGCAGAAAAGGGATATAAACCTACTATATTTGAGAAAAATGATAAACCGGGTGGAATGGTAGTATATGGAATTCCATCCTTTGTACTTGAGAAAGATATTGTTGCGGCAGAAATTGATGTGCTCCGCGAGATGGGTGTTGAAATCAAGTGTGGAGTAGAAGTAGGAAAAGATATTACAATAAATGAATTAAGGCAGCAGGGATATAAGGCTTTCTATGTTGCAATTGGATGTCAGGGAGGCCGCAAGGTCGGAGTATCAGGAGACGATTCGCAAGGTGTTATGACTGGTGTTGACTTCCTTCATGTAGTAACTGATGACGAGAATTATCGTCTGAATGGAGATACAGTTGTAATTGGTGGTGGAAATGTTGCTATTGATGTATCACGTACTGCTGTAAGATGTGCAAGCCCTAAGGTACATCAGGTTTCACTCGAGACAAGAGATACCATGCCGGCGCTTCCAGAAGAAATTGAGAACGCAGAGGCAGAAGGAATAGAATTTGCTGGTGGATGGGGACCAAAGGAAATCCTTAGTGAAAACGGCAGGGTTACAGGTGTGGTATTTAAAAAGTGTACAGCTGTATTTGATGCCGATGGTAAATTTAATCCTAAATATGATGAAAATGATACCATGACAATTTCATGTAGCAATGTCATTCTTTCAGTGGGACAGACTATAGACTGGGGTAACCTTCTTGAGGGAGAGGATGTTGAGTTCTGGCGAGGAAATTATCCTGTAGCAGATAAGGTTACATACCAGACAAGAGTCCCTGATATTTTTGTCGGAGGAGATGTATACACTGGTCCTAAATTTGCTATCGATGCTATTGCGGCAGGTAAGGAAGGTGCAATCTCAATTCACAGATTTGTACAGCCTCATTCCAGTCTGACAATCGGCCGTGATCCGAATTACTATATCGAACTTGATAAGAATGATATAAAGGTTGAAAACTACGACAACACTGGTCGCCAGAGAGTTGTAAAAGACACAACTATTGGAAAGGATTCCTTCAGAAACCCGACACTTGTATTTACAGAGGAGCAGGTTAAAAAGGAAACAGCACGTTGCCTTGGATGCGGCGCAACAATTGTTGATTCTAACCAGTGTATTGGATGCGGAATCTGTACAACCAAATGTGAATTTGATGCAATTCATCTAAAGAGAGATTTGCCGGAGGCAAGTAAGATGGTTAAGAGTGAAGACAAGCTTAAATATATTCTTCCAAACGGGGCAAAGCAGGCAATAAAGCTTAAGTTTAAGAAGAAAAAATAATACCTGGGAGTAAGGCATGCACGAACTTGGAGTAGTCTTTCACGTAATAAAGATAGTAGAGGAAGTGGTAGCGGAGAATGAGCTTACACAGGTAAGCTCCGTTACCCTTGAACTGGGTGAGGTTTCAACAGTTATTGAATCCTATCTTCAGGATGCCTGGAAGTGGGCTGTACTAAAACGTTCAGAGCACATGAAGGAAGCCAGGCTTATAGTAGAGAAAATCCCTGCAATAACCTATTGCACAAATTGCAAGCAAAAATATGGGACTGTAGAACATGGAAAAATATGTCCGCATTGTGGAAGCGAAGACACATATCTTGTGCAGGGAAATGAATTTAGCATCAAAGAGATTGAGGGTTGTTGAGATTAGTACAAAAATATTATAAAGCAAAAAAATAAGAGTTCGAAAGAACTCTTATTTTTAATCATTAAATCTCGTATGTCTTTTCTAAATAAATGTCGTTTATATTACAAAGAAAAAGGTACATAGAAACTAGATGATAGGCTATTATTTTACAACTGTAACATTAGTAGCCTGTGGACCCTTAGCGCCATCTGTGATTTCAAACTCAACAGCAGCACCTTCCTCGAGAGACTTGAATCCCTCCATGTTAAGTCCTGAGTAGTGTACGAATACATCGTTTCCATCCTCTGCTGTGATGAATCCGTAACCCTTCTGGTTGTTGAACCATTTTACTGTACCTTTGTTCATGGTCAGTACCTCCAAAAAATAATAATGTTGCATGCCGCAACTAAATTTAGAGTAACATAACAGTTTACAAAAGTAAAGTGTTAAAATTTATAATTCCTCAAATGCAATTCCGTTTTGAAAAAGAAACTTTTTCATGGCCTGATCCCAATAAATTTCAAGGCTTTTATCTGGTGAAAAAATAGCATAAGAAACTCCTGTTGTAAGGGTAAGTAATTGATTCTGATATTTTAAATTAATAAGAACACCAGTAATATCATTAGTAGTAAAACTAGTTCCTGCTGCTTTAAGAGTCCTCTCCAGATTATTTGGAGAAAGCATCAGAATAAATTTAAAAGAAGCTGGAGTTTTTTTACCTTTAATTATATCAAAACAGTTTCCTCTAAGCATTGAATAAGGTAAAATGCCAAGTCCGTCAATACCAAGAGCTTGTGCTTCTTCCTCCGTATAAAATCCAGGCGCAATATGTCCGTCAATAATGTGTGTTGCTCCATTTACAATAACTGCTTCCTGAAGCAAAAAGTGGTCAAATACTTCTGTTCTAAGAAGTGTATTCATAAATTCTTTTATATTAGTAAGTTCAAGTGCTATCATACGTTAAATCCCCATATAATTAATAAGTTAGTTGGCTTTGAGCTAAAATATACAATTATTGTACTATATTTAGAGATGAAAAAGTAGTAAAATATATTTGGATTTTAGGAGGTTATTATGAGACAGAACAAATTGTTTGATTTACTTGAAAAAGCTGTTTCTCCATATCATTGTGTCATTGCAGTGATGGATGAACTTAAGGATAAAGATTTTAAAGAATTAGAATACGATAAAGAGTGGAAATTGGAAAAAGGTGGAAAGTATGTAGTTAATCATCATGATACGACACTTTTCGCGTTTACAATAGGTGATAATTACGACAGGGAAGGGATGATTAGAATTGCCGCTGCGCATACAGATTATCCTTGTATTAGAATTAAACCGAATGCTGATTTTATGACAGATGTGTATGCGCAGGTCAATGTTGAGGTGTATGGAGGTGCAATACTTAACACCTGGTTCGACCGACCTTTAGGTGTTGCGGGGAGAGTTATTGTTCGTGGAGTAAATAAATTTAAACCTGTTAAGAAGTTTTATATGTCAAAGAAGCCGGTTATGATTATTCCTAATCTTGCGATTCATATGAACAGGGAAGTGAATAAAGGGGTGGAAATCAATAATCAGGTAGACCTTATGCCAATACTTGATATGATTCCAAAGGAAGAAAAAACTACAGAATATTTCCTTTCATTTATCGCAGACGAATTGGGAGTGCAAAAGGAAGATATTCTTGATTTTGAATTAAATACTTTTTGCATGGAGGAGCCATCATTTGTGGGAATAAAAGATACTATGATTTCTTCTCCAAGACTTGATAATCAGACTTCTGTTTTTGCACTTTTATCAGCCATAACAAAAGCGCAAAGAAGTGACGGAATTAATCTGATTGCTCTTTTTGACCATGAGGAGATAGGAAGTGGCAGCAAGCAGGGGGCTGGTGCGATTTTGCTTCATGATATGTTAAGAAGAATAGTCAGAAAACTTGGTGCATCAGAAGAAGAAACGGACAGACAATTATATGATGCAATGTTATTGTCTGTGGATGTGGCTCATGCAATGCATCCAAACAAACAGGGAAAGATGGATATAACAAATAAACCTGTTATGGGCAGTGGATTTTGTATTAAAGAGGCCTGCTCACAGTCATATGCTACTGATGCTGAAGCGATTGCAATTCTATGTTCAATATGTGATGAAAAAGATATTCCATATCAAAGATTTGTTAATCGTTCAGACGTAAGAGGCGGAGGAACCTTAGGCTCAATAGCGTCGGCACTTCTTCCTGTTAAGACAGTTGATTTAGGTGTTCCAATACTTTCAATGCATTCAGTCAGGGAATTGATGGGACAGTCAGATATTACAGCTTTAACCGATGCAGTAACAGAGTTCTTTAATTTTTTTTAAGACTTTTTAGGTTTACAAAAATAGGGCTAAAGTATTATAATATAACTATCAAAAACAATGTTTGAAAAGAGGCAATTATGACATATGAACAATTAGTTGCAGAAACAAGAAAATATTTTGATAATGCGGATGCAAGCTCGATTAATGGGCATCTTGCAGTACAGTTTAACGTTACAGGAGAAGGAGAAGGCGCATTTTATGTTGAGGTTGCAGATGGCAGAGCCATGACTGAACCATATGAGTATTATGACCGTGATGCAATAATTTATATTACAGGTGATACGCTTCTTGAAATCTTAAATGGTAAACTTACTTTAGAGGATGCATATAACGAGCTTAGACTTGGAATTGAAGGCGATTTAGGGGCGGCATTACTGCTTAAGACAATTACGCCAATTGCAAAGAAGACTTCAAAAGGGAAGCAGAATATTTAAGAAAGATTGTAAGACAGGGAAGGCATATCAAGGTGTACTTTCCTGTTTTTTTATGGGGAATATATGACATCAGATCAGGCATTTGAAATACTCGGAATAAAAGACAAAAATATTGATGAGATATCTTTGCGAAGAGCATTTCATGAAGCAGCAAGACAAACACATCCAGACAGTAATCCGGATGATATTAATGCACAGACTAAATTTAATACAATAAACGAAGCATATAAAGTTTTGTGCATATATCTTGAACATGAAAAAGAGATAACATATAAGGGGAAAAAGGTATACACCTACGATTGGAGCAAACATTCACCTTCAACGAATAGGTCATCTGGCAAAGCAGATAATAAAAATAAAACACAGAATGTACATGCATGGCAGCAGAAAACAAATTCATCATGGAAACAGACAAAGACTGATCCGTGGGATAGATATACCAAAGCTGATGAACAGTTTGAGAAGGAATTAAGAAGACAGGAAGAGGCCGAGAAACGCAGACAGGAAAAATTAGAAAAATTAAAACGTGAAGCTGAATATCAGCATCAAAGATATCTCAGACAGGAAATGCAAAAACAATTAGAAAAAGAGAAAGAATGGCAGGAAAATGAAAAGATAAAACAGGCAGGAAATGGACATAAGCAGTATAAAGAATTGTTTAAGGAAATAATTTGCACTGGATTTGCGCCTGAACTTGTTTCTGGTATTTTTTTATTAATTGGAATGGTAGTAATTCTAATCGTTGATATCTTCTCTGCCAGGACAAATTCTTATTATCTTATGAAGATATCTAATGTTCTTTGGGGAAGTGCATTCATTGGAATTATTGCATGCCGACTTACGGCATTTGTAAGACAAAGACGTAAGGATAATATTATTAGTATAATAGTTTTTCTGGCTACACTTGAATTGGGACTAGTGCTTGGAAAGCTTATGGATGCAATGTTTAGAACTCATAAAATGGGAGAATTTGTATTAACATTAATCATTATGTGGTTCTATGAAATGACAAGGGTAAAGAAAGCGGCTGCATTATTAGAAGATGAGCGTAAGCATATAAAAAATATGATGTATACATTTTTTTGCCAGTTTATTTTAAGCACAATAGTGGCTTTTATAATTATTTTTATACAAATTGTGATTAGTTGACACAATTTTCACAGAAAAATATAATAATGTATATGGGCGACAGGAAAAGAAGGGGGTTCGTATGAGTCTTACTTTTGGAGAATGGATAGAGGTGGCACAAAGTGATTATCCGATTGTGCTCGAAAATTATAATAATATCGTTTATGAGGCAGATGTCATAAATCGGCAGGATGGTGCAGTTGAACATGTAAAGCTTACACTTGCAGAAATATGTTCGATGTGTGAAGGCACATTTCTAGAGGAGAAGCTCAAAAGAGCAATAATGAAATGTGTTTATGCCTACAACAGCCTTGAAAGTGAAATAAAAAAGATAATGGATATTTATTTTTGTCTATAGGTGGAATTTATGAAAGAAGAACAGTTACACTATTTAGAACAACTCTCGGAGATGTATCCAACCATTATAAAAGCGTCATCTGAGATTATTAACTTGCAGGCAATTCTCAATCTGCCTAAGGGAACTGAACATTTTCTATCTGACATACATGGTGAGTACGAGGCTTTTTCGCATGTTCTAAAGAACGGTTCAGGTGCCGTGCGAAAGAAAATAGAGGATGTTTTTGGAACAACAATAAGTGAAGCAGAGAAATCTGCGCTAGCTACACTTATTTATTATCCCCTTGATAAAATAGAGCTTGTTAGAAAAGAAGAAAAAGATATGGACTTGTGGTACAAGACGACCTTATATCGTCTTATTGAAGTCTGCAAAACTGTATCATCGAAGTATACAAGATCGAAAGTAAGAAGAGCGCTTCCAAAGGATTACAGCTATGTGATAGAAGAGCTTATTACTGAAAAGCCGGAAGTCCTTAACAAAGAAGCTTATTATGAATCAATAGTTAATACGGTAGTAGAGTTAGGACAGGCAAAGGAATTTGTAGTTGTATTGTGTAAGCTGATTCAGCGTCTGGCAGTTGACCATCTTCATATAATTGGTGATATTTTTGACAGGGGTTCGGGAGCTCATCTGATTATGGACAGACTCTGTAATTATCATTCATTAGATATACAATGGGGAAATCATGATATTATCTGGATGGGGGCAGCGGCAGGTCAGATGGCATGTGTTGCCACAGTAATTCGTAACAGTATACGTTATGGAAATCTTGATACAATAGAGGAAGGCTATGGAATTAATATGGTTCCACTGGCAACTTTTGCTATGAGGGCATATGCAGATGATCCATGTGAGCGTTTTGTATTTAAGGTTGCACCTAGTGGAACAAATAATCATGAAAATGAGATGATTCGTAAGATGCATAAAGCAATTGCGATTATCAGATTTAAACTTGAAGGACAGCTTATGATGAAATATCCTGAATTTGGAATGACGCATCGTTTGCTGCTAAATTACATAGACTATGAAAAAGGAACAATCGTAATTGAAGGAAAGACTTATAAACTTATGGATACAAGTTTTCCAACAATTAATCCAGAGAATCCATACGAACTGACAGAAGAAGAACTTGAGGTAATGGTTCGTCTTCGCTCATCATTCCTTCATTGTGATAAGCTCCAGACACATGTAAGGCTTCTTCTGAAAAAAGGAAGTATGTACAAGATTTACAATGGTAATCTTTTATACCACGGATGTATTCCGATGAATCCTGACGGAAGTTTTGTGAATGTTAATATTTACGGAAAAGAATACAGTGGGAAAGCACTTTTTGATATTTTGGAAGTGTATGTAAGAAAAGCGTTTTTTGCAACTGATCCAAAAGAACAGGAAAAAGGAGCAGACATAATCTGGTATATTTGGACTGCACCATATTCACCTCTTTATGGCCGTGAAAAGATGGCAACCTTTGAGAGATATTTCCTCGATGAAGAGGAGATGAAAGTTGAAAAGAAAAATATCTATTATGATTATATTGATGACCCGAAGGTTGCAGATAAAATTCTATCGGAATTTGGACTTCATGGAGAAAGAGACCACATAATTAATGGCCATGTTCCGGTACATAGAATGAGGGGAGAAAGCCCGGTAAAAGCAGGTGGCAAGGTTATTGTAATAGATGGTGGTTTTTCAAAAGCATACCGAAGAAGAACCGGAATTGCAGGGTATACACTTATTTATAATTCTTATGGACTTACCCTTACAGCGCACGAACCATTTGAGAGTGCAGAGGCTGCTGTCAAAGAAGAAATAGATATTGTATCAAAACGCGAGGCAGTTGAATATACTGACCGAAGAATGCTTGTAGGGGATACAGATAGTGGTGCTAAGATGCGTCGAAAGATAGAGGATTTGAGGCTTCTTATAAGCGCATATCGCGACGGTACAATTGTTGAAAAAGACAGTATAAATCTTTATTAGGATAAAAATGTATGAATAATTACGAAGATGAATCAAAAAGAATTCAAAAGGAACTAAACAGCATAAATTACATAAGGCAAAACACAAAGCTTGAAGATCCGAAAGTGGTTTTAAATCTATACAACAAAATTATAGATGGAAATTTGCTTAGAACAACGGTTGGACTAGAATTTTTAAGAGAATTACAGGGGATACTGGTAGAAAGTTCTGCCATTGATAATTCACTTATAAAAGCAATGCCAGGTGAACTTCTGACCAAGGAAGATAGCAGCATTAATGAAAAAAGGAAAGAATTGCAGCTTGAAAGAGAGCGCCAGAGGCAGGCAAGGATAGAGGAAAAGAGGAGACAGGCTGAAGACAGACGAAGCTATAAGAGAAAATTTCAGGTGTCTTTGATATTAAATTTTCTTCTTGTTGTAATAGTGGTCGGAATGTTTTTGGTTTCGTACTTAAGTGGCAATAATGTAAATATAATTAATTATGAAAATGAAATCATCAACAAATATGAGGAATGGGAACAGGAGCTTAATGAAAGAGAGACTTCACTGAACGAAAGAGAAGCTCAGCTTAATAATAAATAGCGAGGTTTGTTATGGAAAAAATAAAGATACTTGTAGTTGATGACGAGAGCAGAATGAGAAAACTTGTAAAGGACTTTTTGGTAAGAAAAGACTTTCAGGTATTTGAGGCTGCGGATGGAGAAGAAGCACTTGACATATTTTATCAGAATAAAGATATTGCCCTGATTATCCTAGATGTTATGATGCCAAAAATTAATGGGTGGGAAGTATGCAAAGAAATTCGTAAAACATCCAGAATACCCATAATAATGCTTACAGCCAAAAGCGATGAGAGTGATGAACTTATGGGATTTGAGTTAGGTGTGGATGAATATATTTCCAAACCTTTTTCACCGAAGATTCTTGTTGCAAGAGTGGAGGCCATTCTAAGAAGAGCAAATAAAATTGGACAGGATTCACTGGTGAAAGAGGCTGGTGGAATAGTACTAGACAAGACAGCTCACATAGTTACAATTGACGGACAAAGTATAGAGCTAAGTTATAAAGAGTTTGAATTATTAGATTACTTCCTTGAAAATAAAGGTATTGCATTATCTCGTGAGAAGATACTTGATAATGTATGGAATTACGATTATTTCGGAGATGCAAGAACAATTGATACGCATGTAAAGAAATTAAGAAGTAAACTTAAAGACAAGGGTGATTACATCCAGACAGTCTGGGGCCTTGGATACAAATTTGAGGTAAAAGAAAATGAAAAAGCCTAAAAAAAGAAAGATATCATTGTCCGTCGAACTGATTGTGACAATGATTTTTTTAGTTATGGGAACAGTGGGAGTGCTGTGGTTTTTAAATGCATTCCTTTTGGAAAAATATTACGTATACAACAAGCAAAAAGAAATGCTTGCAGGATATAATTTAATTGATGCGGCAAGCGAAAGCGAAATTATTGATTCACACATCTTTGATGTTCCATTTGAGAAAATATGCACAAACGGAAACATAAATATTCTAATAGTTGATGAGAATAGAAGACTTGTAAGAACTTCTGCCTATAATCAGCAGGCTTTTGAAGTAGAATTATATGAGATAATAAGGAATACTTCAGAAGAAAATATTAAAACGATTGAGCATGCAGATAATTATATTTTAGCAAAACTATCAGATGAAAGAATGGGAGCGGATTATCTTATTCTTGCAGGAAATTTGTCTGATGGAAGCTACATTTATATGCGAAGCTCTATTGAAGGAATTAGGGAAAGCGTTAAGCTAAGCAATAAATTTATGGCTCTTATAGGTCTTGGTGCATTACTTATAAGTCTTATTGTAATAATTGTTGTATCAAAATCAATATCAAGACCGGTTAAAAAGTTATCCCGTATTTCAGAGAGAATGACAGAACTTGATTTTGACGCAAAATATGAGTCACAGAATTTTCGGGTTCTAGAGATTGAAGAGCTAGGCGAGAACATGAATAATCTTTCTGAAAAGCTTGAAAAAACAATTTCAGAATTAAAGTGTGCAAATAACGAACTTAAGCAGGATATTCGCAGGAAAGAAGAAATTGATGAAATGAGAAAGGAGTTTTTGTCAAACGTTTCTCATGAATTAAAGACACCTATTGCATTAATTCAAGGCTATGCAGAAGGTTTAAAGGAATTTATTGATGAGGACCCGGATAGTAGAAATTATTATTGTGAGGTAATAATGGATGAGTCTGATAAGATGAATAAAATGGTTCAGAAACTGCTTACCCTAAATCAGCTTGAATTTGGAAATGATGTTATTGAAATGACAAGATTTAATATTGTTGAGCTGATAAGTGGTGTTATTTCGGCATCTAATCTTCTTGCAGTACAAAAAGAAGTAACAATAAATTTCGATGCGAGTGAACCATACTATGTCTGGGGTGATGAGTTTAAGGTGGAAGAGGTTGTAACAAATTATCTGAGTAATGCACTTAATCATATAGCAGGAGAAAATGTTATTGATATAAAATGCAAAAAAAGAGAAGGCCTTCTTAGGACATCTGTATTTAATACAGGAGCACCAATTCCAGAAGAAGACATTGAAAAAATATGGATAAAATTTTACAAAGTCGATAAGGCCAGAACCCGCGAATATGGTGGAAGTGGAATAGGGCTTTCAATTGTAAAAGCCATTATGGATTCCATGAATCAGCGCTGTGGAGTGATTAATCATGAAAATGGAGTGGAATTTTGGTTTGAGCTAGAATGCAATCAGTAAATAATTGTTGTAAAGAAAAATGAAATATGCTAACATTAAGAAAATAGGATAAAAGTCACAGGTGGCGATATGAGAAAAAATAAGTTTTGTTTACTACCAATAACAATGGCCTTTGTTTTTCTTTTGACCGGATGTGGAACGAAAATGTATGACATTACAGAAGAAGAGCAGCAGATTATTGCAGAGGCAGCAGCGTCAATTATTGCAAAGCATAACACGTATCAGAAAGATGGAATGAACGCTTCTGTATATGATGAGGAAGCCCTGGCAGAAATGGAGAAAGAGAATAATCAGAAGAATGAAGATGCAGCGAATGATAACCCAAACGCTTCTTCATCTAATGACATTGAGTCGGACCTTCCAGTGGTATCATTAAGTGAAGCGATAAAAGCCGGAGAAGATGTAAGGGTAAAATACACCGGATATAAACTTGATAAGTCATACCAGGAAGGCGGATATTATTCAGTAAATGCTGAATCAGGAAAGACTTATGTAATAATGAGTTTTACAATAAAGAATCTTGGTGAAGAAGATGCAACAATAGATGCTATAGCTGCTAATTCAAAATTTAGTGCCTGTTTTGATGGCCAGACATGGATTTTTCCAGAGGAAACTTTCCTTACATACAGTCTGATTACATATCAGGGAACATTAAAAGAAGGTAAATCTGCAAATGTAGTGCTCTTATTTTCAATAAAAGAAAGTGATACAGAAAAAATCACTGATCCAAAGATGAAAGTAGAACTTGATGGTGAAGTGTGTTCAGTAAAATTGTAAAAAATAGCACAAATTTAGTACAAAATTACTATAGGTGTGATATAATTAGCTATATATAACTCTGGGAGGATTAATATGGATACAAATATACTTTTGGAATCAGGAACGAACGAACTTGAAATACTTGAATTTACTTTAGGAAATAATCATTATGGAATTAATGTTGCAAAGATACGAGAAATTTTGCAGTATCAGCCAGTGACACCTGTTCCAAATACTCATCCAAGTGTGGAAGGTATTTTTATGCCTAGAGATACAATGATTACAGTTATTAATCTTAAACGTTGTATTGGACTACCTTCAAGTGATGAAAAGGGATTATTCATTATAACAAATTTCAATAAGCTAGATATAGCTTTCCATGTAGATGAGGTTGTTGGAATACATCGTGTGTCATGGGAAGAAATAACAAAGCCTGATTCAACACTTAATGGTCAGGAAGGAAGTGTGTCTACAGGAATCATCAAGATTAATAATAAGCTTGTGGTAATTCTTGATTTTGAATCAATTGTATCGAGCATTAGTCCGGAAACAGGTCTTCGGGTAAATGATATTGATACAATGGTAGAAAGAAGTCGTAGCGATTCACCTATTCTTATTGCAGAGGATTCACCACTTCTTAGTAAACTTATTACTGAATGTCTTCGTAAAGCAGGTTATGATAAGCTTATCGTAACACAGAATGGTCAGGAAGCCTGGGACAAGTTATGTGAACTTAAGAACGCAGGAACAGTAACAAAAAATGTTCATTGTATAATTACAGATATTGAGATGCCACAGATGGATGGTCACAGACTTACAAAACTTGTCAAGTCAGATTCAGTTTTAAAAGAGATTCCACTTATTATTTTCTCATCTCTTGTCAATGAGGAAATGAAAAGAAAGGGAGAACAGCTAGGGGCTGATGCACAGCTTACAAAACCGGAAATTGGACAGCTCGTAGATGCTATTGATAAGTTAATTGATAAGGTTTAAGGATAATAACGAAAGGTTACAAGGGATGTGGTATTGCTACATCCCTTAATGAGTTTTTTACAATGGCTAAAAATAAATCAGAAAATTATTTGGATAATTTACTAAATTCAATAAGTGAGCGCGATTCGGTTGATGAAGAAGAATTTTCATTGGATATGGAGTCATCCGATGATTTTTTGCGCGAATTTGAAAATGAGCTTGTTTCGGAAGAATATAGTAGTTACATGGCTGATTTTGAACTTGAGATGGAATCCGAAAAGAATAAAAATATGGATTTATTATCAAATGAGGAGTCACCGGAATTTGATATTGAAGAGTTTTCTTTAGATGAGGCAATTGAAAAATTAGAACATCAAAATAAATCTTTAGACCCGATAAGTGTTTCAGATACTCAATCTCCTAAAGATATACTTGGTTCCCAAATTGAGGAGCAGGATGTAATAGGAGAGCTTGATCAGGCTTTACTTTCTGCTGCAAAAGAAGCAGAAGATTCAATAATTGAAGAAATTGGAGAACCAGATTTAGCAGGTAATTCAGGTTCAGATTTGATGGATTTACTAGGAGAAGATGGTGGATTAGCAGATATTGGAAGTCTTTTAATGGAGGGAGAAGAAATTTCAGAAGCAAGTGAAGAGGCGTTTGATGAACTCGCCCAAAAGGAAGTAGAAGAGGCAACTCAAAATCAGGCAGAGGTTGCAAAGGAAACGGACAAAAAAGAGAAAAAAGCAGAAAAAAAAGGTGGTTTTTTCAGTAAGCTTAAGGCACTTTTGTTTGGTCCGGATGAAGAGGATGAGCAGGTTAGTATTAGCCAGGAACAAGGTACTGATGTTTCACAGCTTGTAAGTGAAAATGAACAGATTCTTAGAGAATTAGAATCAGAAGACAAAAAAGCCGGAAAGAAAAAAGGAAAGAAAGAGAAGAAGCCAAAGAAAGAGAAAAAACCAAAAGAGAAGAAGCCAAAGAAAGAGAAAAAGCCAAAAGAGAAAAAACCGAAGAAGCCAAAGGAGGTTGATAATACTCCACCACTTCCTAAAGCTCCGGTTATTATGATAATAATAATGGTTGCTTCGCTTGGTTTGTTTATCCTTCTTGGAACAAATCTATTAAGTTATCAGTCATCAATAAACATTGCAAAGAGTCAGTATAACGAGGCTATGGGTGGAATAATGTCTGGTGATTCTTCATACATAAGCAAATATACAACTGCCTATAAAGAACTTGCAGGAGTAGAGCTTAAGAAAGCAGATCAGCCATTATTTGATAAACTTATTGTTTTATCAGCAGTATCATCACAATATGATGCTTATGTAACATTTAAGAAAGCAGGGTATGAAGCACAGGCACTTGATAATTTAATCTGTGCAGCAGGAAGATGTAAGGAAAATGAGGATACAGCCAAGGAAATAGGTTGTGATGAACAGCTTAATGCTATATACTTGCAATTGGGGAATATTTTACAGGAACAATATGGAATGACTATAGATGAAGCTCTTGCAATATACAGTCATCGAGAGAGAGAGGAGTATACTATAGCTGTACATAAGAAACTTATAGAGTTAGGCTTAGAGTAGGAGATGTTATGATAGCAATTATTGACTATGATGCAGGAAATTTAAAAAGTGTTGAAAAAGCACTTCTTTCAATGAATGAAGAGTGCATTATTACAAGGGATGCAAAGGAAATTCTGTCAGCTGATAAGGTTATCCTTCCAGGTGTTGGTGCATTTGGGGTAGCCATGGACAAACTTAAATCATTTGAGCTTGATAAGGTTATTAAAGAGGTTGCCGATAAGGGGACTCCTTTCCTTGGAATATGTTTAGGTTTGCAGTTATTATTTGAAGGAAGTGATGAAAATCAGGGTGTAGAAGGATTACATATTCTTGATGGTTCAATAAAAAGAATCCCGGATAAAGAAGGGCTTAAGATTCCACATATTGGATGGAATTCGCTTGAGCTTATCAATGATGGACGTCTTTTTAAGGGAATTCAAAAAGAGCCATATGTGTATTTTGTACATTCATATTATCTTGAAGCAGCCGATAATAATATTGTAAAGGCAACTACGGATTACAGCACAACAATACATGCTTCCGTAGAGAAAGACAATGTGTTTGCATGTCAGTTCCATCCAGAGAAAAGTAGTACAGTTGGATTACATATTTTGAAGAACTTTACAGAAATTCAGGGAGGGAACCGATAATGTTTACAAAGAGAATTATTCCTTGCCTGGACGTTAATAATGGAAGGGTTGTTAAGGGTGTAAATTTTGTTAATTTAAGAGATGCCGGAGATCCGGTAGAGATTGCAGCAGCATATGATAAAGCAGGTGCTGATGAGGTTGTATTTCTTGATATAACTGCTTCAAGCGACAACAGGGGAACTGTAGTTGACATGGTAAGGCGTGTTGCTGAAAAAGTTTTTATTCCATTTACAGTTGGTGGTGGTATTAGAACTGTTGAAGATTTTAAGATGCTTCTTAGAGAAGGCGCAGATAAGATTTCAATTAATTCATCTGCAATTAATACCCCAAATCTAATTAGTGATGCAGCCGATAAATTTGGAAGTCAGTGTGTAGTTGTTGCAATTGATGCAAGAAGAAGAGCTGATGGAAGTGGATGGAATGTATATAAGAATGGAGGAAGAGTTGATACAGGGCTTGATGCTATCGAGTGGGCAATCAAAGCTAACAGTTTAGGTGCTGGAGAAATTCTTCTTACAAGTATGGACTGTGATGGTACAAAAGCAGGATATGATATTGAGCTTACTAAACTTATTTCTGATAATGTATCAATTCCTGTTATTGCTTCTGGTGGAGCAGGAACTATGGAGCATTTCTATGATGCACTCACAGAAGGTGGAGCGGATGCGGCTTTAGCTGCTTCATTATTCCATTACAAAGAGATGGAAATTATGGACCTTAAAAATTATCTCGCAAACAAAGGCGTGTCAGTACGACGATAAGAGGGCAGATAATTATGGCAATGATTACAAATGATTGGCTAAACGCCATCGAAGATGAATTTAAGCAGCCTTATTACAAGGAACTGTACAAATTTGTTAAGGAGGAGTATTCAACAACTACAATTTATCCTCCGGCAGATGATATTTTTAATGCGATGCATTTTACCCCACTTAGTGAGGTTAAGGTCCTTATTTTAGGCCAGGATCCATATCATAATGAGCACCAGGCACACGGATTGAGTTTCTCAGTATTGCCGGAACAGAAGGATATTCCTCCTTCTCTTCAGAATATTTACAAAGAACTAAATGAAGATCTTGGGTGCAATATTCCAAACAATGGGTATCTCAAGAAATGGGCTGACCAGGGTGTATTGCTTCTTAATACTGTTTTAACAGTTCGCGCTCATCAGGCAAATTCGCATCAGGGGCGCGGATGGGAGAAATTTACGGATGCGATTATTCGTGCTGTAAATGAACAGGACAGACCAGTTGTATATATGCTTTGGGGAAGGCCGGCTCAGAGTAAGATTCCAATGCTTACAAATCCTAAGCACCTGATACTAAAAGCACCACATCCAAGTCCACTCTCAGCATACAGAGGTTTTTTTGGATGTAAACACTTTAGCCAGGCAAATACATTTTTACAAGAGAATGGAATTGAGCCAATAGATTGGCAGATTGATAACATTTAGTGTATAAGAATGGGGGGATTATATGAGGATAAATTCAGCATGGGATTCAAATTCTATTAGTACATTGTTTTCAAGCATAAATACAAGCAATAAGAAAAATGCAAGTGTTAATATGAACATGAATCTTGATTTATCGACATTAAGTTTAATAAAAACAGGAACATACCATAAGCTTTTAAAGTCCTATTATGCTGATCCGGAAAATAGTAATATTACTTCTACCGCGACATCAGAAGATTCAACCAAGACTCTTGCTGAAATTGAGTCATCATCATCTGATCTTATAGCATCAGCTGAGAGTTTGTATAAGGATAAAGGAAAGCTATTTGGAAAAAAATCAGAAGATATAAAGATGGACGATGTATATAAAGCAGTAAGCTCCTTTGTTGATGATTATAATGACCTTATTAAAAGTGCCGGAAAATCAAATACAACAGGTATTGCAAATACGGCAGCAGGCATGGTTAATAATACAAAAGCAAATGTTAATATGCTTAGTAAAATTGGAATTACGATGGACGATAAAAATTATACATTATCAGTCGATGAGGATACTTTTAAAAAAGCTAATGTTTCGGATGTAAAATCACTTTTTAGTGGTACAGGTTCATTTGTATACTCAGTTGGAGTAAAGGCTTCCATGATAAAGAGTTATGCAGATGTAGAAAAATCAAAATCCAACACATACAATAACGTTGGAAACTACACATATAATTACAACACAGGGGAATTATACAACTCTAAACTGTAATTAATAAATAATAAAAAGTGGGGGCTGCATGCACTATTTTTCTTTATGAAACTAGTGTGGGCAGCCCTTTGAATGTGAAAGAAAGAATTAATAATGAGAGATTATAAAGAAGTATTATCAATTATAGAAAATTCAAGACGATTTGGGAAAGCTCCAGGATATGAGGTGACACAAAAGGTTCTTAAAAAACTTAATTATTCAACGGAAAAAATAAAATATATACATGTGGCAGGAACTAATGGAAAGGGATCTACATGTGCATTCCTTTCAAGTATTGCAAGAAAAGCCAAAATCAAGACAGGAACATTCACCTCCCCTCATCTGATTGATTTTGAGGAGCGTATTTGTGTAGATGGAAAACTGATCTCAAAGGAGGATGTTGTAAGACTTGGAAATTATCTTCTTGATATAGATTTTTGCACTGAGCTTACAATGTTTGATTACTGTCTTGCAATGGCCCTTTTATATTTCAAGGAACAAGAATGTGAGCTTATGATAATTGAAACAGGTCTAGGTGGAGCACTTGATTCGACAAATGCTATAGGAGTTCCCGAAGTATCAATAATAACAAAAATTGGATTTGACCACATGGCAATATTAGGGGAAAGCCTATCTGAAATTGCGCAGGAAAAGGCCGGAATAATTAAAAAAGACAGTTATGTCATAATGGAGCAACAGGAAGCTGAGGCAAAAGCAGTATTACTTGATAAAATAAGTAAAATAAAACCACGAGGATATGAATTTGCAGAGGAATGTCTGATTAAAAGAATGAGTGAATTGAATCTGAAAATGCAAGGAGTACATCAATGGGAAAATGCTGCTGTAGCCTATCTTGCAGCAAAACAGCTTGGCATTTCAGAGGATGATATTATATATGGACTAGAAGAAGCAACATGGGCTGGAAGAATGGAAATTATTAGCAAATCTCCATTTTTATTAGTTGATGGAGCTCACAATGGTCATGGGGTTATGGCTTTAAAAGAAAGTCTTATGACCATCTATCCAGGAGAAAAATTCCATTTTGTTATGGGGGTTATGGCGGACAAAGATTACAGGGAAATGGTTGAATATTTACTTCCGCTTGCACTTGATTTTGCGACAGTAACCCCAGAAAGCAGCAGGGCTTTGCAGGCGAGAGATTTAGCAGAGTTTATACAGTCGAAGGGGATTAGGGCAAGCCAGATTGAAAATGTGGATAAGATAAAAGAAAATCTGAAGTCAGATGCGAAAAATATTGCATTTGGTTCTTTGTATTTTATTGGTGAAATCAAGGCGTTTTTTCAAAATGAACAGTATATAAAATAATAGTTATGAAGGATATAATTTTTTTTGATAGAAAATTTACTTAGGATAACTAGACAAATCAAAATTCTTGTAATAAACTAATTTCAGATAATAATAGACTCGATGTATGATAACAGTCAGTTATGGATATGTCGAAGCCGTATGAAGAACGGAGGACTAAAATAATGGAGAAAAAAGACATCGATTGGGCAAACCTGGGATTTGGTTATATGGTAGCAGATTATCGTTACGTTGCTAACTATAAAGACGGAAAGTGGGACGAAGGACAGCTTATTACAGACCCTGATATTGTTCTTAATGAGTGTGCAGGAGTATTCCAGTATGCACAGACAATTTTTGAGGGACTTAAGGCATATACAACAGAGGATGGTCATGTAGTATGTTTCAGACCTGACTTAAATGCTGCTCGTCTTAAGGATTCAGCAGAAAGACTTGAGATTCCACCTTTCCCAGAAGATAGATTTGTTAAGGCTGTTGAGGAAGTTGTAAAGGCTAATGCAGCATGGGTACCACCTTTTGGTTCAGGTGCAACACTTTACATCAGACCATACATAATGGGAACAAACCCTGTAATTGGTGTAAAACCAGCCACAGAATATCAGTTCCGTATTTTTGTAACACCAGTTGGACCATACTTTAAGGGCGGCGCAAAGCCAATTACTATCAGAGTATCTGATTTTGACAGAGCGGCACCACACGGAACCGGTCATATCAAAGCAGGACTTAACTATGCAATGAGCTTACATGCAATCGTAGATGCTCATAATCAGGGATATGATGAGAACTTATATCTTGATCCAGGAACAAGAACATATGTAGAAGAGACTGGTGGAGCAAACTTTATCTTCATCACAAAGGATGGAAAGCTTGTAACTCCTAAGTCAGACAGTATTCTTCCATCAATCACACGTCGTTCACTTATGGTTGTTGCAGAGAAGTATCTTGGAATGGAAGTTGAGCACAGACAGGTTAAGTTATCAGAGCTTGCTGATTTTGCAGAGGCTGGACTTTGTGGAACAGCAGCTGTTATCTCACCAATCGGAAAGATTGTAGATCATGGTAAAGAAATCTGCTTCCCAAGCGGAATGGATGAGATGGGACCAGTTACAAAGAAATTATATGATACATTAACAGGAATCCAGATGGGCGAGATTGAAGCTCCAGACGGATGGATCAATACAATTATGTAATTAAATATTTTTATTATAAAATTCCGGGCAGTTTGCCCGGATTTTTTTATCTTATCTTAATTTCTTTTATGGTTATATTAAGGTTTTGAAAATAAGAATCTGTTATTATAAATATAAATAATTTGTAAAATTTGAAAAGAGGGATAATTATGTTAGAAGTGTCACATGTAACCAAAAAGTATAAAAAGACTATCGCAAGTAATGATGTATCATTACAGATAGAAGATGGAAAAATTGGAATTCTTCTTGGCCCAAACGGGGCTGGAAAAAGTACCATTATCAAATGTATTACAGGTTTTTTAAAGTATAACGGACAGATTGGAATTAATGGATTAAATAACAAATCAGTTGAAGCAAAGAGAATTATCGGATATGTTCCGGAAATCCCTTCCCTGTATCCAAATCTTACAGTAGAAGAACATCTGGAGTTTGTTGCCAGAGCATATAAGCTTAAGGATTACAAGGAATATATGAATGAACTTTTAGACAGATTTGAGCTCTCAGATAAAAGGGGAAAGTTTGGTGATGAGTTATCAAAAGGTATGAAGCAGAAACTTTCAGTATGCTGTGGACTTATCACAAAGCCTAGATTAATTATTTTTGATGAGCCAATGATTGGTCTTGATCCTCATGCAATTAAAGAATTAAAGCTTGTGTTTAAAGAACTTGCAAGCGAAGGTGCAACTGTTCTTATTAGTACACATATGATTGATAGTATTGATGATTTGTGGGATGTTACATATATCATGCAGGAAGGAAGAATTAAGGCAAGTGTAAATAGAGAGGATGAAACAGAAAACAGACATCTTGAAGATATCTTCTTTGAGATAACAGAAGGGCAGGTGCAGTAATGAAACTTTGGAGTTATTATGCGCTGCATACATTTATTAATTCTATTAGAAAAATGTTTCGTAGTAAGGTTATAGTGGTAATTGTAACAATTTTTCTGGTAATGATTGGTTTTGGCGCTATGGCTGGATTTCTGGGTGCAACATTTTTTGAAAAAGCTGGATTAGTTGAAGATAATGAAATAAAAATTAGTGAAATAGATGCAGTGGATGTAAAAGATGGACATAAATATATTTTTACTAATAGTGATATTGATGCAGTTTATACAGATAGGAATGTCTTCTATGATTATGATGCAAAGACTTATACCAATTCAGAAGGTTCATGGTTAAATCTTTATGATGTAGATGAGTTTGAGGAAAAGGATCTAAAAAAGATTTTGTCTGAAGCTATGGAAGATGATGTGAATACACCCGTTGAATTAACAGATGTAACGTGGGAAGCAGATGAGCTTGCTTTAGAAAAAATACCTGAATATAAAGTTTCAGAAGAGGATATGCAGGATATATTAAGAGTTGTCAGTGCAACAGCAATAGTGGTATTTCTTGTAGTAATTTTCTTCGCTGTTAATTCTGCTTCAAAGACTGGAAAAGAAATATTTCTCATGTCTGATGTTAATATACTTTTTACTGCTCCGTTAAAACCACAGAGTGTATTACTTTTCAGGCTATCATTCCAGATAGTATCAGCCATGGTAGGTCTTTGTTATCTGTTTTTTCAGATACCAAATTTAATTAATGCCGGACTAACACCTATAGCAATTTTTGCAATTATTTTTGCAATTACATTGTTAGCCATAACCAACAGAATTGTTGCGGTATTTTCATATACAGTATGCTCAAATTATGCATGGCTTAAGAAGAATATTGCTACAATTGCCAAGGTTATTGGAATTGCATTTGTAGCAATAAATGGATTGGTTTTTGTAAGTCTCGATAAAGATTTTATGGCAACAATAGAATTGCTCTACTGCAAGGATTTTGTCAAATTCATTCCTTTTGTTGGATGGTTTCAGGCAATAGTATATTATGCGGTTAATGAGAATGTTGCAAAGATGTTCATATTTATCTTCTTATTTATTGCATGTCTTATTGCAATCGTTTGGGGAACATGGCAGCTTAATGCTGATTTCTACGAGGATGCATTAGAAGGTGCACTTGCAAGAGAAGAGCAGGCTATAGCGGCAGTAGAATCTGGCGTAGTAGAAAGAGAAAAAGAACGCTCTGATAAGATAAAAAGAAATCTGGGAATGAAGGGCTTAGGTGCTAGTGTATTTTTCCATAAGGAAATGTATAACCGAAAGAGAATGGCAAAATTTGGAGTTATTACTAAAACAATGTCCACATATTTTTTGATAAGTGTTGCGTTTTGTGGTTTTTCAATCTGGAGTGGGGTTAAAGAGTTTAGTATACTTGCATTTATTTTTGCAACAGTAATATTCTTTAGAAGCTTTGCAAATCCACTTGCCGTAGAAAGCACAAATCATTGGCTTGCACTTGTCCCGGATGATGTTTATGCAAAAGTCTTTTATTGTATGCTTGCTGGTTCTACTGCATGTGTCCTTGATTTGCTACCGGGATTTTTACTTGCAATTATTGTGACAAAGGCCAATATTGGATTGGCAGTTCTATGGTTTATTAATTTAGTAGTGCTTGATTTTATGGTAAGTTCAACAGGTGCAATGTTTGAGGCAATTCTGCCGGCGGAAGGACTTGATAATATAAAAGCTTCGTTCCAGCTTATTCTTAAAATGATATTAGTATTCATATTAATTGGAGCGCTTACAGTAGGACTTATTATTGCAAATATGTATGTAGGACTTATTATTGCAACACTAGTAGCGGTTGTGTTTAGTGTACTTGCATTTATAGTATATCCAACAAAATTGTATTCTGGAATTTAATTTTATTTATAAAACATATTTTATAGTTAATAATATTTACTAAAAATAAAACAATATTGCATTTTAAAGGATGATGATGTATCGTATTAAAGTGTAAAAGTTAAATAAGATAAATTATCATTTAGGAGTGATAAATATGGTAGATGCAAAGGTATTACTTGGTTTAGAAGCAAACGAGCCGGAGATGATAGCAATAGAAGACATTGCTCATATACGCAGTGAGTTTGAGAAATTAATTGAGATATTATTAGACAATAATCGAATTGATCCTAATCTTTATGTTGAATATGATGTGAAGAGAGGATTAAGAGATGCCAATGGTAAGGGTGTACTTACAGGTCTTACCGAAGTTTCCGATGTGGTCGCTTTCAAAATAAATGATGGCGATAAGGTTCCTTCAGATGGTGAGTTATATTACCATGGAATCAATGTTCAGGATTTAGTTGCGGGATTAGAAGGCAGAAGATTTGGTTTCGAAGAGACAATATATCTTTTGTTATTCGGAAAGCTTCCTTCTAAGGAAGAGTTAGACAGATTTAATAAGGTTACAGAAAATTTCCTTGATTTAGGAAATCGATTTGTGCGTGATGTTATTATGAAGGCATCAAATGAAAACATAATGAATGCCCTTCAAAGATGCGTATTAACCCTATACACATACGATACAAACCCAGACGATATTTCAGCAGAGAATGTACTAAGACAGTCCCTTGAACTGATTTTTAAACTTCCTCTCATTGCGGTATATTCTTATAATTCATATCGTCATTTTAGAAAAGATGAGACATTATTAATCAGGAATCCTAAAAAGGAGCTTTCCCTTGCAGAGAACATTCTCCTTATGTTAAGAGACGATGGAAAGTATACAGAGCTTGAAGCAAAGGTTTTAGATGTTGCACTTATTGTGCACGCAGAGCATGGTGGTGGAAATAATTCATCGTTTACTACTCATGTAGTATCATCATCAGGAACAGACACATATTCCTCAATATCAGCTTCTATTGGTTCATTAAAAGGACCAAGACATGGTGGGGCAAATCTTAAGGTGCAAAAGATGTTTGAGGACATAAGAGAGCATGTTAAGGACTGGAACAATGAGGATGAACTAAGAGAGTATCTTCTAAAGATTCTAAAGAAAGAAGCATTTGATAAATCTGGACTAATATATGGAATGGGACATGCTGTCTATACTCTTTCAGACCCAAGAGAAGTAATCCTGAAGGGATATGCCAAGTCACTTGCTATGGAAAAAGGTCTGATGGAAGAATTTACTCTTTATGAGAATGTAGAGAGAATAGCAGGTCAGCTTATTATGGAGCAGAGGAAGGTGCATAAACCTGTATGTGCAAATGTAGATTTTTACAGCGGATTTGTATATACGATGCTTGGAATCCCACAGGAGTTATTCACCCCGATTTTTGCAATAGCAAGAATGCCGGGCTGGTGTGCGCATAGAATAGAAGAATTACTTTGTGCAAATAAGATTATCCGTCCAGCTTACAAATATGTTGGACACCATCTTGAATACACAGATATTAATGAAAGATAAAAAATAGAATTTTAATAAAAATTAGTCAGTTTGATTGTAAAATTTTAAGAAACAATTAAACTGACTTTTCTTTTTTTGTATGCTATTATGTTAATGGCATTTATTAGTTTTAAGAAAAATAGTAATTAGTTATACAAAAGATAGGCATATGAAAATGGAAGATTTAGAAAAAAGAGCGAGAGAACGCAGGGAGCGAAGAAAAAGGGAGAGAACGAGACAGATAAGAATACAGATTACAGCCTTTATATGTATTGTCATTTTAATAATTTCGACAATAATTATTGTAAGATCCATAAATAAAAACAGATTGAAAGAGGAGGCTATGCAGTCAGAGGTTAGTGCGATAAAATATGTAGCAAATGAACCACCACTTAATGTTGATTTGCTAGATATAAATGATTATTCAAGACCAGGTACTGCAATTGACCAGGTCAATGGAATAGTTGTTCATTATACTGCAAATCCAGGTACAAGCGCACAACAGAACAGGGATTATTTTAACAGTCTTGCTGAAACAAAGGAGACACATGCTAGTAGTCAGTTTATAATAGGACTTGACGGAGAAATAGTTCAGTGTGTACCTTGTAATGAGATAGCATATGCGTCTAATGACAGGAATAATGATACAGTTTCAATCGAATGTTGTATTGAAGATGAGACAGGCAAATTTAATGAAAAGACTTACCGTTCCTTGGTTTGGCTTACAACATGGCTTATGGGAAGATATGATTTAAATAGTGAAGATGTAATAAGACATTATGATGTTACTGGCAAAAACTGTCCTAAGTATTATGTGGAAAATCCCAAAGAGTGGGATAAGTTTAAAGATGATTTGTTAGAATATATTGATTTAAACGGTGTAGAGAAGGAGATTACGTTTGAAGAAAGTATTTGATGATTTGGTAAATAATATTGAAGTAAGAAGCAGTCTTAGCAAGCTTAGAAGTTTTGTAAAAGAACCACAACAAGCCAAAGAACTTGTTGATTTATTACAGGACAAGGCTAAGGTCATATTCGATTGTCTGGATAGTGAGGATGCAAAGACCAGAAAGAATGCAGCACTTCTTATTGGTGATTTAGGAATAGAAGATGCTGTGGATAAATTGTATGAGGCATATCTTAAAGAGCCAATTCTTTTTGCTAAAAGTGCATACCTTACTGCTTTGGAAAAACTTGATGTACAGTCTCTTTTGCCACAGTTAAGAGATCGTCTTGAGGAACTTCTTGGTCAGGAGAAGACAGAAGAAAATAGAAAGCATATTGATGATGAGCTTAGAGCTATAAGAAAAATATTAATCAAGTATGAAGGCATAGAAACTCATAATCCTAAGACTTATGGTCATCAGATGGAGGTAGTTTTGCTTTGTAACAGAAGCTTCAGGGAGCTTGTAAAAGATTCTATTACAAATGGTCAGGCTTTTATTCATCCGCTTGGAGTGTTGGTAAAGACAGACGATTTACGTAGTGTAAGTGAAATAAGAAGCTACAGGGAATTGCTTTTTCCGGTTCATACAGAAGGCATGGTATGTGCAAATCCAAGGGAGGCAGCTAAGCAGCTTTGGAATTCAGATTTATATAAGATAATTGAGGATATGCATGTTCAGCCTGGTCCATTCTATTACAGAATAGAGTGTAAGAGCCAGATGGAGCTTGATAAGAGAAGTGATTTTTCCAAAAAGCTTGCAGCAGAGATTGATACTTTATCAGGTGGAATGCTTATTAATTCGACCAGAGAGTACGAGATTGAAATAAGACTTATTGCAAATAAAGAGGGAATGTTCTTTCCGTGCCTTAGACTTTATACAATTAAAGACAACCGTTTCGATTATAGAAAGAATGCAATCTCAGCATCAATTCATCCTGCTACAGCCGCTCTTATCATGGAACTTTCAGAGCCATATTTAAGAGAAGACGCCCAGATTATGGATCCGTTCTGCGGAGTTGGAACAATGCTTATCGAAAGGGATAAGAAATGTAAAGCGCGTGAAATATACGGCACAGACATATTCGGTGAGGCCATAGAAAAGGCAAGGGAAAATGCAGTTTTTGCAGGAAAGAGAATTAACTATATCCATAGGGATTTCTTCGATTTCAAGCATGATTATCTCTTTAATGAAATTGTTACAAATATGCCAGTGCGTGGAAAACGTACAAGGGAAGAGATGGATGATTTTTATGCCAGATTCTTCGATAAAGCTAAAACTATCCTTGCACCTAAGGGAATTATTATTATGTATACAAATGAAGTTGGATTTGTTAAGAAGCAGCTTCGCCTTCACAGCGAGTATAAGCTTGTACAGGAGACATGTATATTGAAAAAGAACGATTTTTACTTATTCATATTAGAGTGCAGATAAGTTTTATTTCCAGACAGAAAGCTTAGCGATATAATAGTTGCTAAGCTTTCTACTATATATCAATAAAAATCAATAAAAAATGGCATCTGAGTTTATCAGATACCAATAAATAAAAAATAGTGCAGGAAATGGGACTTGAACCCACACGATATTGCTACCACAGGCACCTGAAGCCTGCGCGTCTGCCAATTCCGCCATTCCTGCGAACATATATTATTCTATCAGAAGAAATCATATAATGCAACAATTAATTAAGTATAAAGATTCTCTTAATTTAATTGAATGCAAAGATAATATATGCAATAATAAAGCGTTGAAAATTTTAATGGAGAAGCTTGTAGATGAAGAAATTTTATAAATCTTTGTTAAAAGTAAATAGTACTCCGGCACAT
Source organism: Agathobacter sp. (assembly GCA_036309425.1). Classification (GTDB taxonomy): domain Bacteria; phylum Bacillota; class Clostridia; order Lachnospirales; family Lachnospiraceae; genus Roseburia. The sequence goes on along the minus strand of JAXJTU010000081.1, from coordinate 19,973 downwards.
TTGGGGACGACATTTATTCTTTCCCTTGTGATAATGTTTTTTATAAACATTTTTATTGGGAGCATGGGCGGAATCGCTGCAATGCTTGCATTTTATATTGTCTACTATATTTTTAGAGCCTATGTTTTAGCAGGAAGAAGAATTGGAAAAGAAGTGTTGTTTGACGATAAAACCCAGATTAAATATCTTTTGGGAAATTATTGTTGCATTTATATGATAATCTGGACAATTACAAGAACGGTGAATCTTATTTCTAAAATGTCCGGATGGGGAAATGTCAAGAAACTTGGACTCAGGCAGTATATGCAGAGCCTATATGGAACTACAATGATGGAGCGCTGGGCTTACATTTTTGCAGGTATATTAATGTTTGCCTTTATTGTTTCATTGTTTCCACTTGTTGTAATAAGAAGTAAGAAAAAATGGTTATCATATTTACTTTTTGACATTGTCAAATATGCCCTCATATGTTTGGGAATAGAAGCAATATGCAGAATTTTTATTGATGACAAATTAGAGGGTAAAGCAATTTGTGTAATTGACGATATGCTTTTATGCCGACCGAGATTATTATGGCAGACATCAATGTATATTATAGTGATAATTGTGTTGGCTGTAGCTGAACTATTGATAGTTTATTTTTGGAGTGTTAAAGAATTTGATAAGAACAAAAACGAAAATTGGAATGAAAAATACACAAAGAAATTTTTACTAATAACAGGAGTTACTTTAGCTGCTTTAATATTTGTCGGGACAATGATAAGTTTATATTTTTTATCATCAGATAATGATGATGTCGAGTACAAAAAAGTTGCAGAATGTCTTACAGAAGATTCTATTCTTGGACCAATGGAATTTGAAGGAGAAGTATATATTCCAGTCAAAATGGAACTTAATTTCTATCAGGAAGGAACGGCATTAGGATATCTGGGTTATAAAGGCCAAAACTGTGATTCACGTTTTTATAAACTGGCAGTTTCTAATCTTTTATATGACAGTTATGGTGGTAATCATAATATGCTTCAAATGTATGGAGCTGACTACAATACTTACTGTAAGGCATCAATTGTTGAGAAATTCACCAGCTGGGAATACAACGAAGTATTTCTTCTTTGGGATGAACAGTGGAGTAAGGAGTCTGCATATGGAAGTTCAATCACCGGATATACCGAATGTACAAAGGAATTTGTAAAAAATCTGGAAAATAAATTTGGAGTAGTGGAATATAGAGCAAAAGATTTTAAAGAAGCAGATGCATACTTTACAATTGCAGGATACAGCTCAATTAAAGAAGCCGAGGAAGCAGAAAAACCATATGGCGATTGGGTAGGATGTATTTTGATAAGGGATAATATTTTCTACTATGGAAACTTCGATAATCCAATAAATGGTGAAAATTTAAATGTTCTGCTAAAACTTTTGAGCGGAAAATGATATTTCGTTAATTTTCGCAATAAAAATCATTAAAATATAACAAATTTAATATAAAAAAGAGGAAATTCAAAAAAAGCGTCGAAATATATAAATGTAGGGGTATTCTCATTTGGAATATCTGGTTTATATAGGGAGACGCTTTTATGATTATTAGAGAGCAGATTGAACAGATGGAGAAGGAGAATCTTAGTACATTTGCCTGTCTGAGTATTAATTCAAAAGGAAGAGATGTAAAAGAACCACAGTGTGATATCCGTCCTGTTTTTCAAAGAGACAGAGATAGAATTTTACATAGCAAGGCCTTTCGACGTTTGAAAAATAAAACACAGGTTTTTCTTACGCCCAAAGGAGACCATTACAGAACACGAATGTCACATACGCTTGAAGTGTCGCAAAATGCAAGAACAATTGCAAAAGCACTACGACTTAATGAAGATTTAGTTGAGGCAATCGCACTTGGTCACGATTTGGGTCATACACCTTTTGGACATGCTGGAGAGCGAGTGCTTAACCGCGTTACAAATGGACAGTTTAAGCACAATGAACAGAGTGTCAGGATAGTAGAGAAATTAGAAAAAGATGGGGTAGGACTTAATCTTACATGGGAAGTAAGAGATGGTATACTCAACCATGAGATGAATTTGACTCCTGCTACATTAGAGGGAAGAATAGTAAGACTTTCTGATAAAATTGCATATATTAATGCCGATTTTGATGATGGAATCAGAGCAGGAATTCTCTGTGAGGAGGATATTCCGCTTGAACTTAGAAAAGAACTGGGATTTAGTACAAAAGACAGACTCGACCATCTAATCCATGATATGATTACTAACAGTCAGGGAAAAGCAGATATTACGATGTCAAAAGCTACATATCAGGCTTTTTTAGAGCTAAGAAAATTTATGTTTTCACATCTTTATACAAACCCTGTTGCAAAATCAGAAGAGATAAAGGCAGAGGCCATGATAGAGCAGTTGTACGAGTTTTATATGGATCATCCGGAAGTATTGCCAGAAAAAATGAAAACATTCCTTGAACATGGTGAATCACAAAGCAGGGTTGTCTGTGATTATATTTCGGGAATGACTGATCAGTATGCAATAGATAAGTTTTATGAATTTTTCGTGCCGGTTGCATGGCAGGTAGATGGATATTAATTACATAATAAGAAGGAGCAAAAAATGCCATTTTATTCGGACGATTTAATAGAGGAAGTACGTTCAAAAAATGACATAGTTGATGTTATAGGTGGCTATGTTCGTCTTCAGAAAAAAGGAAGTACTTATTTTGGACTTTGTCCTTTTCATAATGAGAAGACCGGGTCTTTTTCAGTGTCGCCGCATAAGCAGATGTTTTACTGTTTTGGCTGCGGGGCCGGAGGTAATGTATTTACTTTTTTAATGAAGTACGAGAACTTCACATTTACAGAAGCAATGCAGGCTTTAGCTGACAGAGCAGGAGTTGACCTTCCACAGCAGGAAATGTCAGCAGCAGCAAAAAGAGAAGCCGATAGAAAGACAACACTGCTTGAGATAAATAAGCAGGCAGCTAAATATTTTTATTCATTGCTTCGTAACGAAAGAGGTAAGAAGGCGTACGAGTATTTTAAGAACAGAGAACTATCAGATGAAACAATGAAGAAGTTTGGTCTTGGTTACTCTGATCAGTATAGCGATGATTTATATCGATATTTGAAGAAATTAGGCTATGACGATAACATTTTAAAAGAATCTGGTCTTGTTTCGATTGATGAGGCAAGGGGGGGACATGATAAATTCTGGAACAGAGCAATGTTTCCGATTATGGATGTTCACAACAGGGTTATAGGTTTTGGTGGTCGTGTCATGGGAGACGGAGAACCAAAATATTTAAACTCGCCAGAGACAAAGATTTTTGACAAGAGCCGTAATTTGTATGGATTAAATATTGCAAGAAGCACCAGAAAGAATCAGTTGCTTCTTTGCGAGGGATATATGGATGTAATTGCCCTCCATCAGGCTGGTTTTGATAATGCTGTGGCGTCATTAGGAACAGCATTGACAAGTGGGCATGCAAGTCTTTTAAAACGATATACGAAAGAAGTATATCTTACTTATGACAGCGATGGTGCAGGCACCAAGGCAGCATTAAGGGCAATACCGATTTTAAAAGAAGTTGGAATAGTTACTAAGGTAATAAATATGCAGCCATACAAGGATCCGGATGAATTCATTAAAGCATTAGGAGCTGAGGCATATCAGGAACGAATTGAACAGGCAGAGAACAGTTTCATGTTTGAGATTCGAATTATGCAAATGAATTATGATATGAATGATCCGGAATCAAAGACAGCATTTTATAACGAGATAGCCAAAAAGCTATTAGGCTTTGAAGAAGAGTTAGAGAGAAACAATTATATTCAGGCTGTCGCAGAGAAGTATATGATTGCATTCGAAGACTTAAGACGGCTTGTAAATAACCTTGCAATAAAAGGCGGTATAGTAAAAGCACCAGCCAAGCTAAAAACTGGTATAAATGAGAACAAGAAAAAAGAAGACGGTATGAAACAGTCGCAAAAATTATTATTGACCTGGCTTATAGAAGATACAAAACTTTTTTCAAAAATCCAGGGTCTGATTACACCAGAGGATTTTACAACTGAGTTATATAATAAAGTTGCGCTGATGCTTTTTGAGCAATATGAGAAAGAAAATATGGTTAATCCTGCAAAGATAGTTAGTGCCTTTTCGCAGGAAGAAGAACAAAGAGAAATTGCGGAGCTGTTTAATGCCAGGATTCATCAGGTAGAGACCCATAGCGATATGGAGAAAGCTCTAAAAGAAACAATAATAAGAATAAAGCAAAACAGTATAAATTATCGCTCAAATAACCTTGACCCGACAGATTTAAACGGACTTATGAAAGTAGTTGAGGACAAAAGAGCGCTTGAACAATTAGAAAAATTGCATATTTCTATAGATTAGTGGAAAAATACTTAGATAAAGAGGAAAAGATAATGGCAAAGAAAAAAGAAGAAAATGTTGCAGCAGTATCAACAGAAGAAGCAAGAGCAAAGTTCCAGGAGAAACTAAAAGAGTTAGTAGAACTTGGTAAGAAAAAGAATAAGATTCTCGAATATCAGGAAATCAATGATTTTTTCAAAGATATGCAGTTAGATGCAGATAAGTTTGAAAGAGTATTTGATTATTTAGAGCATAGTGGGATAGATGTTTTAAGAATCAGTGATTCAGACGATGATGATGATATTATTCTTGATGACGATGATGAAATCGAAGTAGAGAAAATTGATCTTTCTGTTCCGGAAGGAGTAAGTGTTGAAGACCCGGTACGTATGTATTTAAAGGAAATTGGTAAGGTTCCACTTCTTTCAGCAGAGGAAGAAATTGAACTTGCAAAGCTTATGGATGCTGGAAATCTTGCTCATGAAGTAACAAAGAGAAACAATAATGAGCAAAGAGATTTACCAATCAAAAATCTTGAAGAGCTTGATAAGGAAAGAGAAGAAAGAGAAGAAGAACCAGGAAAATCAGATCTGGTGCTTGATGAAGTAATTGATTTAGCACATAAGATGCAAAAAGAAGCGCTTAGCGAAGCTGAACTTAAAATCCTTAATAATGCAGAGGCTGAAGGCGATTATGCAAAGAAGAGACTTGCAGAAGCAAACCTTCGTCTTGTTGTAAGTATTGCAAAGAGATATGTTGGAAGAGGAATGTTATTCCTTGATCTTATCCAGGAAGGAAACTTAGGTCTTATAAAGGCAGTAGAGAAGTTTGATTATAGAAAAGGATTCAAATTCTCAACATATGCTACATGGTGGATTCGTCAGGCCATTACACGTGCAATTGCAGACCAGGCAAGAACTATTCGTATTCCTGTTCATATGGTTGAAACAATCAACAAACTTATACGTGTATCAAGACAGTTACTTCAGGAGTTAGGACGTGAGCCATCACCGGAAGAAATTGCAGAACAGATGAGTATGCCAGTTGAAAGAGTACGTGAGATATTAAAGATTTCCCAGGAACCTGTATCGCTTGAAACTCCAATCGGTGAGGAAGAAGATTCCCATCTTGGAGATTTCATCAAGGATGACAATGTTCCGGTTCCAGCTGACGCTGCAGCATTTACATTGTTAAAAGAACAATTAGAAGAAGTTCTTGGAACACTTACAGAGAGAGAGCAGAAGGTTCTTAAGCTTAGATTCGGTTTAGATGATGGAAGAGCAAGAACTCTTGAAGAAGTTGGAAAGGAATTTAATGTTACACGTGAGCGTATTCGTCAGATTGAGGCGAAGGCTCTCAGAAAGCTTCGTCATCCAAGCAGAAGCCGTAAGTTAAAAGATTATTTAGAGTAATATGATTAAATTAAGCAAAAGAATGAAGGCAGTGGCCTCTATGGTAACAAATGGAAATATTCTTGCAGATATAGGTACAGACCATGGTTATGTACCAATTGCTTTGGTGCAGGAAGGAAAAATATCAAAAGCAATTGCTATGGATATAAACAAGGGGCCTTTGCAACGTGCAGATGAACATATAAAAAAATGTGGTCTTGAGGACATGATTGAAACACGCCTCTCAGATGGAGTGGCTGAGCTTAAAGAAAATGAGGCAGATACAATTCTTATCGCCGGAATGGGCGGTGAGCTTGTAATACATATTCTTTCCGACGGTGAGGCTGTTTGTAAAAAGGCAAAAGAACTGGTATTGCAACCACAGTCAGATATTGATCATGTGAGAAGGTATTTAAGAGAAAACAATTATAGAATTGTAGATGAAGATATGGTTTGTGAAGACGGAAAATATTATCCAATGATGAAGGTTGTTCCAGTAGAAGAAGAACTAGCCGAGTGGAATGGTATGAATCCGGAAGTAATAAAAACATGTGACATCTACGGACCACTGTTAATAAAAAATGGAAATCCTGTTCTTAGAAGATTTCTTGTAAAGCAGCATAAACAGCTAAGAGATATCCTCAAAAAATTAAAAGAACAGCCAGAGAATGAAAAAATATCAAAAAGAATAAATGAAATAAAAGAGGAGTTATCTTATAACGAATCTGCATATACTATATTGGGGGCGATTAAGGATGCAGGAATTTAATATTAGTGTGGAACTTCCTGATGGAAGAATAGAAGAGGTTTTAGTACCTGAAATGATAACACTTGATACATTAGCGTATGAATTTCAGGAATATTACAATGATGATATTATTTTAGCTTTAATTAATGGAAAGCTTAGAGAATTAAACAAAAAAGTTGATAGGGAAGGAAGTCTGAAATTCGTCACAGTTGCACAGAAAGACGGAAGAATGACATACAGAAGAAGCATCATGCTTTTATTGCAAAAAGTAGTAAAAGATGTTTTTGACAGTGAATCATATTTAAGAGTTTTATATTCACTAGGGCAGGGATACTATTGCGAAATAAGACCGAAATCAACAGATGAGAGATACAAAGACCACCTTGATAACGATGGAAGATATCCTGTTAATGGAAAAATTTTAGCAGATATCAAGGCACGAATGAAAGCTCTTGTTGATATGGACCTTCCAATTAAGAAACATAGTGTAAAAACTGAAGAAGCAGAAAAGCTTTTTATTCAAAAAGGTCTAAGAGACAAGGCAAGACTATTCCATTACAGAAGAAGTTCAAGAGTAAATCTCTATCAGCTTGAGGGGGTGGAAGACTATTTTTATGGATTTATGGCACCATCTACCGGAATGCTAAAATATTTTGACTTAGAAGTATATGGTAACGGATTTGTAATCACCTTCCCACAGGATGATACAAAAAGTGTTGAACCACTTGTTACATCAGGAAAGCTTTATAATACTCTTAAGAATTCAAAAGACTGGAGTAAAATGCTTGAAATAGGTTCGATAGGATCGTTAAATGATGCGATTGCATCTGGAAAAGGTCAGGATATTATTCTGTTGCAGGAAGCCTTAATGGAAGAACAGATTGGTAATATTGCAAAACAGGTAGCAGAAGATACTGACAAAAAGTTTGTAATGATTGCGGGACCTTCGTCATCTGGTAAAACAACATTTGCAAATCGTCTTTCTATCCAGCTTACAGCAAAGGGCAGAATACCACACCTGGTAAGCTTGGATGATTATTACGCAGACAGGGAATTGTGTCCAAGAAACGAAGATGGAACACACGATTATGAATGTCTTGAAGCATTGGACATTGAGCAGTTTAATGAGGATATGACAAAACTCCTTGCAGGAGAAACTGTTATGATGCCTACATTTAATTTTAAAACAGGAAAGCGGGAATACAGAGGAAATAGTCTTACTCTGGGCAAGGACGACATCTTAGTAATCGAAGGAATTCATGGATTAAACGATAAGCTTTCATATTCTCTTCCGAAGGAAAGCAAGTTTAAGATTTATATTTCAGCTCTTACACAGCTTAGTGTAGATGAACATAATCTTCTGCCTACAACTGATGTAAGACTGCTAAGAAGAATTGTAAGAGATGCAAGGACTAGAAATACAACGGCAAGAGAAACAATTGCCATGTGGTCATCTGTAAGAAACGGAGAGGAAAACTTTATTTTTCCATTCCAGGAGAGCGCAGATGTAATGTTTAATTCAGCATTGGTATATGAACTGTCAGTTTTGAAAGTATATGCAGAACCATTGCTTTTCCAGATAACACCAGATTGTCCGGAATATTTAGAAGCAAAGAGACTTCTTAAATGTCTGGATTATTTTCTTCCTCTTCCAGGCGAAGGAATTCATAAGAATTCGCTAGAGAGAGAATTTATTGGTGGAAGCTGTTTTGCAGTATAAATAAAAAACTCACTGCTGTAGTATAGCAGTGAGTTTTATTTTGTAAATATTATAAATAGCAGGACGATAAGCCGGGTTATGTCGTTGAGCGTTCATCTATCTAGGACGACTGTTACCAGCCGCCTCAAGCGACCTACCTAAAGCTAGCGGGCCACGTCAATGCTTTGTTTCGGTCTTGCTTCGAATGGGGTTTACATGTGCCCTCCCTGTTACCAGCGAGGCGGTAGTCTCTTACACTGCCATTCCACCCTTACCTGTAAAACAGGCGGTATATTTCTGTTGCACTTTCCTTAGAGTTTCCTCCACCGGCCGTTAACCGGCATCCTGCCCTATGAAGCCCGGACTTTCCTCACCTGCGGTCTTTCGACACTTGCAGCCGCGAACGCCTGTCCTGCATAAAAGACACTATACCAATCAAATTACAAAAATGCAAGTGATTTAATCTATAATGTCTTCAATTTCGTCTGAGTTGTGAGCACTTATGTCCATTGTGCTAAGTGTACGTCGCTTAATACGAGCAATCTCTGACTGTTTAAGAAGGTATATCTTGATATCTTTTGTATGCTTGATATGAGTAAGCTTAAGCTCCGGATTAGTAATATCACCTGTGTAACATGTGATTGTTCCAAGTCCAAAGATCCTTTCAAAAAAAGAAGTTGAAAGTTTTACATCCTGAATTTTATACATATAACAATCGTCTTCAGTTGTGTTTAAAAGTCCCTGCTTTATAGTAACAAGAGAAGGTGAAATTGTATATTTTGTGAATGTGAAAGGAAGGCCGAAAAAGAGCCATCTTTTTCTTTCACTGAACATAACCTCATCTTCATTTGTATTGTCATTAGTAAGTGTTGTTTCTTCTGCCATTGTTAATTTCCTTTCCCCTAAGATTTTCTATATATTTCATTGTACTTAAAAAACAATAAAATGTAAATTACAAGTCTTGAATTTAAAAATTTAATATTATATGATTAATAAAATGCGATTAAACAGGAGGAAGAAAATGAGACATTTAATGAGTCCTTTGGATTTTTCTGTGGACGAGCTGGATAAGCTACTTGATTTAGCCAACGACATGGAGTCAAATCCTGATAAATATGCACATCTTTGTGAAGGAAAGAAGCTTGCTACATGCTTTTACGAACCAAGTACTAGGACAAGATTAAGTTTTGAAGCAGCTATGCTAAATCTTGGTGGTTCTGTTTTAGGCTTCCACAGTTCAGACTCTTCATCAGCAGCAAAGGGAGAAAGTGTTTCAGATACTATACGAGTTATTTCATGCTACGCAGATATCTGTGCTATGAGACATCCAAAGGAGGGAGCAGCACTTGTAGCATCATCCAAGTCAAAGATTCCTGTAATCAATGCTGGAGACGGTGGACACCAGCATCCTACACAGACACTTACAGATCTTCTTACAATTCGTTCAATGAAGGGAAGACTCGACAATATTACAATTGGTCTTTGTGGTGACCTGAAATTTGGACGTACTGTTCATTCACTTATCAATGCAATGATTAGATACGAGAATGTAAAGTTTGTTCTCATCTCGCCAGAAGAGCTTCGTGTTCCTGATTATGTCAGAGAAGATGTACTTCGAGCTAATGGAATCGAGTTCAAGGAAGTTGAGAAGTTAGAGGATGCAATGAATGAGCTTGACATTTTATACATGACAAGAGTTCAAAGAGAGCGTTTCTTTAACGAAGAAGATTATGTTCGTTTAAAAGATTTTTATATTTTGACAAAGAAGAAAATGCAGTTAGCCAAGGATGATATGCTTGTACTTCATCCACTTCCACGTGTTAATGAGATTTCAGTTGAAGTAGATGATGATCCAAGAGCCGCATATTTTAAGCAGGCTCAGTACGGAGTATATGTTAGAATGGCGCTTATTGCGACACTTCTTGAACTTGTATAATTAAGGAGGTTTACATGCTTAATATTAGTGGAATTCATGAGGGTTTTGTATTAGACCATATTAAGGCAGGAATGAGCCTTCAGATTTATCATGATTTAAAGCTTGATAAGTTAGACTGTACAGTTGCAATAATAAAGAATGCAAAGAGTAATAAGATGGGAGTAAAGGACATCATTAAGGTAGAGTGTCCAATTGAATCCCTTGATCTTGATATTCTCGGTTTTATTGACCATAGCATAACTGTAAATGTAATAAAGGGAGACAAGATAGTAGACAAGAAGATACTGTCTCTTCCAAAGCAGATTAAGAATGTAATCAGATGTAAGAATCCAAGATGTATTACATCAATAGAACAGGAGCTTGACCAGGTATTTATCCTTACAGATCCTATGAAGGAAGTATATCGTTGCAAGTACTGTGAAGAGAAATATATTAAAGCCTAAGGGCAATTATAAGATGCGGATAGATTTTATATCTATCCGTTTATTATGGTATAGAAAAATGGTTTTAGAGAGGTGTTTAAGTGGCCAGATTCGCCAATATTATTGTGGATATCTCGCATGAAAAGCTGGATAAGACTTTTGTGTATGCTATCCCAAAGGAGTTAGAAAATAAAATAAAGCCTGGAGTACAGGTGGATATTCCTTTTGGCGCAAGGACTATGACAGGATATGTTATTGAGCTTACTGATGAGACTGATTTTGATGAAAGTAAGATAAAGCCACTTATTGGAATTTGCAGTGGAAGTGTAGCGGTAGAGTCAAAGCTTATAGAGCTTGCTGCATGGATTAGAAAAAATTATGGTTCCACTATGAATCAGGCTCTTAAGACAGTGATACCAATCAAAAAGGAAACAAAAACCAAAAGTCACAGAACGGTTATATTAAATGTTCCTACTCCTCAGGCAAGACAAAAGCTTTGCGTTATGGAGGAAAAGCACCGCACTGCACAGGCGAGACTTCTTAGAGAACTAATAGAACAAAAAGAGATAGAATATTCTGTTGTAACATCAAAGCTTGCTGTTGCAACTCCGGCAATAAAAGCTCTTGAGAAGGAAGGAATTCTTAGAATAGAAGAGGAAACTATATATAGAAACCCTGTTAAGCATCTTGAAACGGGTGAATATAATATCACTTTGAATCAGAACCAGCAGAGCGTGGTTGATAAGATAACATCAGATTTTGATGCAGACATTAGAAAAACATATCTGATAAAAGGTGTAACAGGAAGTGGCAAGACTGAAGTCTACATGGAGCTTATAGCACATGTGTTGGGGCAGGGAAAGAAAGCTATTGTTCTTATTCCGGAAATTGCACTTACTTATCAGACAGTAAAACGCTTTTTAAACAGATTCGGGCAGCGGGTATCAATTATGAATTCCCGCATGACACCAGCCGAAAAATATGACCAGTTGCAAAGGGCAAAGGCTGGTGAGATAGATATTATGATAGGACCACGTTCAGCACTTTTTACCCCGTTCGATAACCTTGGTCTTATAATAATTGATGAGGAACACGAAGGCTCGTATAAGAGTGAATCGGTTCCAAGATATCATATCAGAGAGGTTGCAATTGAGTATGCAAGACTAAATAATGCCAGCATTGTTCTGGGTTCTGCAACACCTTCAATTGACAGTTATTATAAGGCAATGGAGGGAGAATACGAATTTCTTGAACTTAAAGAAAGAGTTTGCAATAAGCCACTTCCAAATTGTGAGATTGTTGATTTAAGAGCTGAACTAAAAGCAGGAAATCGTTCAATTCTGAGTAACAGATTAGCTGAGCTTATGACAGAACGATTAAACAAAAAAGAACAGATTATGCTTTTTATAAACAGGCGTGGCATGACAGGATTTATGTCGTGCAGAGCCTGTGGATATGTGGTAAAATGTCCTCATTGTGATGTTTCATTAAGTCAGCATAATAATGGAAAAATGGTGTGTCATTATTGCGGATATGAAGAGGCTGTTCCCAAAGTGTGCCCATCCTGTGGGTCAAAATACATCTCGGGATTTAAAGCAGGAACGCAAAAGATAGAGATGCTTGTAGGGCAGCAGTTTCCAGCAGCAAGAATTCTTAGAATGGATTACGATACGACCAGAAGCAAGGATTCATACGAGAAGATACTTTCAGCCTTTTCAAATGGGGAGGCAGATATATTAATTGGAACCCAGATGATAGTTAAAGGACACGATTTTCCAAATGTTACATTAGTAGGGATTCTTGCTGCTGATATGTCACTTCATGTGGCAGATTTTCATAGCGCAGAAAAGACTTTCCAGCTTATTACACAAGGAGCTGGAAGAGCAGGCAGGGGAGATATACCAGGTGATGTTATTATTCAAACATATGACCCCGCAAATTATGCAATAGAGACTGCCAAAGACCAAAATTATGAAGACTTTTACAATATAGAAATAGAGTACAGAAAGTTATTGCATTATCCACCAGTATGGAACATGCTTGTGATAATCTGTTCTTCAAAAAATGAAAATGAGTGTCAAAGCGCAATTGAATATTTATCGCAAAAAGTTGATGCTTACATAAATAAAAATGTACCAGGGAAAGTTGCTGCGATTGGCCCGGCTGATGCCACAATTTCACGGGTAAATGATGTATATCGCAAGGTAATCTATCTAAAAACAGCAAAATATGATACATTAGTAGAAGCAAAAGATGCTCTTGAGGGCATAATAAAAGATAATAGTATTTTCAAAAATATTTCAGTACAATTTGATTTTAACCCGGTAAACGGTTTTTAGAGAGGAGATATTATGGCACTTAGAACTATTAGAATCCAAGGAGATCCTGTTCTTGAGAAGGAATGCAGACCAGTCAAGGAAGTTACGCCAAAGATAACAGAGCTTATCGATGATATGTTAGAGACTATGTATGATGCATGCGGTGTAGGACTTGCAGCACCACAGGTTGGAGTACTTAGAAGAATTGTGGTTATCGATGTTGGTGAAGGTCCAATCGTAATGATTAACCCGGAAATAATCGAGACAAGTGGAGAACAGACAGGCGATGAGGGCTGCCTTAGCATACCAGGAAAAGCAGGAACTGTAGTGCGCCCTAATTATGTCAAGGCTCGTTTCTTTGGCGAGGATATGCAAGAGTATGAGATCGAAGGAGAAGAACTTTTGGCCAGAGCAATCTGCCATGAGCTAGAGCACCTTGACGGACATCTTTACACAGAAAGAGTCGTTGGACAGCTTCACGATGTTGTATATGAGGAAGAAGAGTAATTTATGAGAGTAATATTTATGGGAACCCCTGACTTTGCAGTTGGGGCATTAGAGGAAATAATAAAAGCAGGACACGAGGTTGTTCTTGTTGTAACACAGCCGGATAAGCCAAAGGGCAGAGGAAAAGCAATGCAGTACACACCAGTAAAGGAGTGTGCATTAGCTCACGGAATTGAAGTATTCCAGCCGGTAAAAGTAAAAGAACCAGAGAATATTGAAGTGTTGAGAAAACATCAGCCGGATATTATTATCGTAGCTGCATTTGGACAAATAGTTCCAAAGAGTATTCTTGATATGCCAAAATACGGATGTATAAATATTCATGCATCACTTCTTCCAAAGTATAGAGGTGCTGCTCCAATACAGTGGGCAGTAATAAACGGAGAAGATGTTACCGGTGTAACAATTATGCGTATGAATGAAGGCATTGATACTGGTGATATGATTGCAAAGAAAACAGTAAGACTTGCAGAGGATGAAACAGGTGGAAGTCTATTTGATAAACTTGCCCAGGTAGGAGCACAACTTTGCGTTGAGACAATGGATATCATAGAAGCTGGTAAAGCAGAATATATTCCTCAGAATAATGAAGAAGCAACACACACTTCAATGATTAGAAAAGAATTAGGTCTTATTGATTGGAACAAGTCAGCAGTAGAAATTGAGAGACTTATTCGTGGATTAAATCCATGGCCAAGTGCATATACAAATCTATCAGGCAAAACATTTAAAATCTGGAAAGCAAAGGTAGTCTCAGAGGAGAACACATATGAGCCAGGATGTATTTGCAGGATTGATAAAGCCGGCATGTATGTTCAGACTGGAAAAGGAATCCTTTTACTTACAGAAGTTCAGATGGAAGGTAAGAAGAGAATGGATGCCGATGCATTCTTAAGAGGATATCAGATAGAAGAAGGAACATTTTTCGGAAATTAGGCTTTGTAATAAGTGGAGGATTAAGCGTGGCAGAGAACATTAATCTTAGAGAATTGTCACTTGAGATGTTAATCGAGATTAACGAAAAAGGTAAATACAGTCATCTTGTACTTAGGGATGTATTGGATAAATATCAATATATCTCAAAGCAGGAGAGGGCTTTTTTGACTCGTCTTACAGAAGGAACAATTGAGCATCAGATAGAGCTTGATTATATTATTGATTCTTTTTCAAAGACAAAAGTAAAAAAGATGAAGCCACTCATTAGAAATCTTATCAGAATGAGCGTATACCAGATAAAATATATGGACTCTGTACCAGATTCCGCCGTATGTAACGAAGCAGTAAAACTATCCAGAAAAAGAGGCTTCGGCCAGCTCAGCGGATTTGTAAATGGCGTTCTAAGAAATATTGCAAGAAATATTTCAAAAATAAAATATCCAGAAGAAAATGATATTAATAAATACTTATCAGTAAAATATTCAATGCCAGAATGGATAATCGGGCAATGGATAGTTGATTATGGGAAAGAAAAAACAATTAATATATTAGAAGGCTTTTATGCAGATAAGCCTATTACAATCAGAACAAATCTTACCAAATGCACTCCAGGTCAGCTTAAAGAAAGACTTCGGTCAGAGGGTGTAAAAGTTAAAGAGGTTTCAAAGCTGGATTATGCTTTTGCAATTTCTGAGTTTGATTATCTTACAAGCCTAGACAGTTTTAATGAAGGCTGGTTCTATGTTCAGGATATAAGCTCGATGATGGTCGCAGAAAGCTGTCAGGTAAAAGAGGGAGATTATGTAATAGATGTATGTGCAGCCCCGGGTGGAAAAAGTACACACATTGCAGAGCTCTTAAATGGAACAGGAATGGTTGAAGCCAGGGACCTTACAGAATACAAGGTTTCTTTAATTGAAGACAATATTAGACGTCACGAGCTTTCAAATATGAAAGCAATAATGTGGGATGCAACAGTACCTGATGCAGATGCCAATAACAAGGCCGATGTACTAATTTGTGACCTCCCATGTTCAGGCCTTGGAGTATTAGGTAAGAAGACAGATATCAAATATAAGATGTCAAAGGAGCAGGAGACAGAACTTGCAGAGCTTCAGATTAAGATTTTAGATACAGTACACAGCTATCTAAAAGATGGCGGAACTCTTATTTACAGCACATGTACAATTGATACACTTGAGAATGAGAAAAATGTGCAAACGTTTGTAAAAAAACATCCGGAATTTAAAATAGTTTCAATGATACAAATGTATCCGGGCGAGATAGGTTCGGACGGCTTTTTTATTGCACAACTAAAAAAACAGTAAAAGCTTCTAAAATTGTAAGCAGATACAGAGGAATATAGATGGATAACAGAATTGACATAAAATCAATGAATTATAAAGAGCTTTGCGACTTTGTTGAAAGTATTGGGGAGAAAAAATTCCGTGCAAAGCAGATATATGAATGGATTCATGTAAAGCATGTAGAAAGCTTTGATGAGATGTCTAATATTTCAAAAGCATTAAAAGAAAAACTTGAAAACAAGTGTAATCTTGTGACTGTACGAAAAGAGGATGTTCAGATATCTAAGATAGATGGAACCAGAAAATATCTTTTTTCTTTAGAAGATGGTCATGTAATAGAGAGTGTTCTTATGAGATATAAGCATGGCAATTCAGTCTGTATTTCATCGCAGGTAGGATGTAGAATGGGGTGCCGTTTCTGTGCATCCACTCTAGATGGCCTGGTGAGAGGATTAAGGGCTTCAGAGATGATAGACCAGATATATCGTATTAGTAATGATATAGGAGAGCGAGTATCAAACGTGGTTGTCATGGGAACAGGAGAACCGCTTGATAATTTTGATAATCTGCTAAGATTTATTGAACTATTGACAGACGAAAATGGAATAAACATAAGTCAGAGAAATCTCACTGTTTCTACATGTGGAATCGTACCAAAGATAAAAGAGCTTGCAGACAAGAAACTTCAAATTACACTTGCACTCTCGCTACATGCATCAAACCAGGAAAAGAGAAAAGAGCTTATGCCTGTAGCAAATGCGTTTGACATACACGAAGCAATTGACGCCTGCAGATACTATTTTGAGCAGACAGGAAGAAGAGTAACTTTTGAGTATAGTCTGGTTGGCGGAGTTAATGATACGGATGCGGATGCAGCAGAATTATCACAGCTTATAAAGGGAATGAATTGTCATATAAATCTTATTCCTGTTAATCCAATTAAAGAGCGTGATTATGTGCAGTCAAATGCAGGAGTAATTGCCGCTTTTAAAAATAAACTTGAAAAAAACGGAATAAATGTTACTATTAGAAGGGAAATGGGCCGAGATATTGACGGAGCCTGTGGACAACTTCGCAAGAAGTATATGGATAGTGAGAAAGGAATCAGTTAGATGAAGACGTTTTCCATAACGGATACGGGCGTTCTTCGGGAGATGAATCAGGATTATTTCTTTGAGTCAGAAACTCCGGTAGGAAATCTTCCTAATCTTTTTGTTGTTGCAGATGGTATGGGAGGCCATAAGGCTGGTGAATATGCATCAAGATATACAACAGAAAGGGTTGTTGCTTCTATTGCAAGAAGCCAGGAAGTTGAGCCAATAAGTATTTTAAGAGAAGCGGTTGAGAAAGCCAATGAGCTTTTAAATGCCGAATCAAGAGAAGATGAATCAAAAAAAGGAATGGGTACAACTCTCGTTATTTCGACAATAATAGGAAATAATCTTATTGTTGCAAATGTTGGAGACAGCAGACTTTATGTTGTAAATGAAAGAATTACCCAGATAACACGTGATCACTCACTTGTTAATGAGATGGTTCGTTTAGGTGAAATTGCGCCTCAGGATGCAAGACTTCATCCAGATAAAAATATAATAACAAGAGCAATTGGTGCAGCACCTAATGTTGAAGCTGATTTCTTTGAGTTAGAATTATGTGAAAAAGATTACATCCTTATGTGTACCGATGGATTAACAAATATGGTACGTGATGAGGAGATTTTGAATATTATTAAGAATGAAGATAGCGTAGAGAAAATGGCAGTAACTCTTGTAAAGAACGCCAATGCAAATGGTGGAAGAGATAATATTACAGTTATGATTATAAAACCGTTATCGGATGAGGTGAGAAAATGTTAGCAGAAGGCATGTATTTAGCAGACAGATATGAGATTATAAGCAAAATCGGTGCCGGCGGAATGTCTGATGTATATAAGGCAAAGGACAATATTCTTGGCAGATTTGTAGCCATAAAAGTATTAAAGCAGGAGTTCTCAGAGGACAGAACTTTTGTGACAAAATTCAGAACAGAAGCTCAGTCAGCAGCAGGACTTGAGCATCCAAATATAGTAAATATTTATGATGTAGGAAGTGAAGAAGGCCTTTATTATATTGTTATGGAGTATGTAGAGGGAATTACTCTAAAGACATATATTGAGAAAAAAGGACAGCTTTCATTCAAGGAATCATGCAGTATTGCAATTCAGGTTGCAAGAGGAATCGAAGTAGCGCATAGCAAAGGTATTATCCATAGAGATATAAAGCCGCAGAATATTATTATTTCAACAGAGGGAAAAGTTAAGGTGACAGACTTTGGAATCGCAAAGGCTGCTTCATCTAACACGGTAAGTGCTGATGTGATGGGGTCAGTGCACTATGCATCACCAGAGCAGGCTAGAAATGGTTTTGTTGATGGAAGAAGTGATTTATACTCGCTTGGAATTGTAATGTATGAGATGATTACAGGACGAGTTCCATTTGATGGAGATACAACAGTAGCTGTTGCAATCCAGCATCTGCAGGAGGAGATTGTAAAGCCAAGTAATTATGCACCAGGTATCCCATTTAGCTTTGAGCAGATAATTTTAAAATGTACACAGAAGAATGCTGACAGACGTTACCAGACAGTATCAGAGCTTATGGAGGATTTAAGACATTCTCTTACAGAGCCAGATGGTGACTTTGTCATAATTGAAGCTCCTGCTGAAATTGGAAAGACAAAAGTAATAAGTGCAGAAGATTTGAAAGAAATTAATCAGATATCAGCTGAGGCAGGACTTGAAGAACAGCCTAAACAGTCAAAGCCGGTAGAGGTTTCAATGCCAAATGTAAATAGTAATGCTGAAGAGGATATAGAAGAGATAGATTTGGATGATGAAGATGATGAAGAAGCTTTACTCAATCCAAAGATGGATAAAGCAGTAACAATTCTTGGAATTATTACGGCAGCAATTATTGTAATTGTTATTATTTATTTTGTAGGAACAATTTTTGGAATGTTCAATTTTGGAAAGAAAAAGAATACAGAAATTCCTACGCAGACAGAATCCCAGACAGAATCCCAGTCTGAGACCGAGGCTGAAGTTGAGGTTGCTGTTCCGGATGTAGTTGGAAAGAGCTTTGAAGATGCAAAGGCACTTGTTGAGAAGTCTGGACTTAGCTTATATGCAATTAAGGCAAAGTCATCAAATAAGGCAGATGGAACAATTCTTGAACTATTAGATTTACAGGTAGGTCAGATGGTTGCAAAGGGTTCTCAGCTTAATGTAGTTATTTCAGGAAATGATGAGACTCTGTCTAAGATAAATAAAGAAGATGACGAAGAGGAAGAAGAAGAAGTAAAAGTACCAAATGTAGTTGGTCAGTCTAAGAGTGCAGCAGAAAGTGCAATTAAGAACGCCGGACTTAATTACAGCGAGTCATATGAGTATAGTTCAACAGTTGCAGCAGATTTTGTTATTTCACAGAGTCCACAGTCAGGAAAGTTATCAAAGGGCTCTACTGTTTCTATCGTTATCAGTCAGGGACAGGAAGATGTGACAGTACCAAATGTAGTTGGAAAGTCACAGACAGATGCACAGAATGAACTTTCTAATGCCGGACTTCGTTATGCAGTAAATACAGACTATAGCGACTCTGTAGCTGTGGATCATGTTATAAGCCAGACATCAAGTGGAAGTAAGGTTGCTCCTGGTACTACTATTACAATTACAGTCAGTCTTGGAAGCAAAGAGATTGATGTTCCTAATGTTGTAGGAATGAGTGCAGAGAGTGCAGGAAGCACTTTGGCAACAGCAGGATTTAAGTATGCATATGCATATGAGGATTCAAGTGAGCCAAAAGGAAATGTAATAAAACAGAGCATTACTGGTAAAGCAGAATCTGGAAAAACAATTACAATTACAGTAAGTAATGGTCCAAAAGAACAAACACCGACAGATAATGTTACACCAACTGATCCTGAAGAACCATTAACTGTTAATTAGTTGAATCAGATACCAGACAGATAGGAAACTTTCATGCAGGGAAAGATAGTTAAAGGAATTTCCGGTTTCTACTACATTTATGTAGCAGGAACCGGAATTTATGAATGTAAGGCAAAAGGAGCCTTCCGTAATCAGAAAATCAAGCCTCTGGTAGGGGATAATGTAGAGATTGCGGTAATTGATGAAGAGAATAAAAAAGGAAACGTAGAAGCGATTCTTCCTCGTAAGAATGAGTTGATTCGTCCTGCGGTTTCCAATATCGATATGGCGCTTGTCATTTTCGCGGCAGCGAAGCCAGACCCAAACTTTAATCTTTTGGATAGATTCCTTTGTATGATGGAATATCAGAAG
>JAXJTU010000080.1:0-3049 GCA_036309425.1 Agathobacter sp. | reverse complement strand
TCTTTGCATATGAATATGATATTCCAGAAGGTCTTTGACCTACAACAAAACTGCCTGAAGTAGAGTTATGAGCATAATCCTCATTTCCATTGAATCTCACATGAACATCATAGATTCCAACATCCAAATCACTTAGGATTAAAGAATCTGAAGAATTGAATACTCCTTCATATCCATTAGATCCATTGATGACATAAGTCAGATCAACTCCATTAATGTTCAGAATGCTGGTGATATTTTCTATCTCGCCATAAATAATATCGTTCAAGTTTAATGAAATGCTAGTGAGATTTCTAACCTTGAATGAGCCATTTAATGAAGCATTAAGATAGTTATCATTAGATGATGTGAACTTAAATAAGATTCTGTAAACACCAGGATCCAGATAGCAATCAAAAGACAAGTCATTCATATTTAAAGTATGATTAAGAACGCTATCTCCATTGGAATCCAGGATTTCAAATGAAACCACACCATCAGGAACTGGATTGCCATAGCAATCGATTACACTGACATTCAAATGAGTGCTATAATTTTCAAGAAGGTTGTCTTCAAAAGAAACTGAAGTTGGGAAAGCAACAACATTTAATTTTCCAATTTCAATAGTTTTATCAAAATCATAATCACTGATTAAATCATTAAATTTAGTGTAAAAAATCCTATAAGTTCCTTTTTCATTAAAAGCAATTGTAAGATTAGTGCTTGCATCAATTAAATACTCCCTATCGCCATTTGTAATATTGAATAATCCATAATTCACCAAATCTCCAAATTCATCTAAAATAATGGCTCTGAAATCAATAGGAGTTTGAACGGTTAGATTTACAACAGCTTTGGAAATTGTAAATGCTTTTAAACAAGCCACCTTAGTTAAATTATACCAGTGAGTTCTGTTGCCGTTTTCATAATATTCACCAGAATAATTATATAAATCCTCCCAGCTTTCACCATCAAAGCTGAAGAATGAGACCCCTTCAATAGCATAGTCTCTCTTTGAAGCAGTAGATTCTGATATTGGGATAAGTGAAATCTTATCAGAGCGAACACTCATGACTATTTCAAACTTGTCTCCCTTTTTAAGAGGAATATATTTGCTTAACTTTATAGTGAAATAACCATTGGAAGCAGAACCATTTTGTACATTTACCAATTCATCATTCACATAAACATAAGCAGTGTAGTTGGTTTTTTCATTGAAATAAGTTGAAAATGCAGCTAAAACCTCATCATCTGTGGAATTAAAGACATTTTTATACCATACTCCATTGGAAGCACTTTCATTATACAACCAGTCACTCATGCCTACAATATCATATTGATAGGTTTTCCTGTATTTTACAGAATTATTCAAGACAAAACAGAAACATTCCTGATGACCGATTGCAAAACGTGTGTCATAATAGGATACATAGTAATATCCTTTATCGCCAGAACCAGTTCCCCAACTGTTTTTAACAATCCAAGCACCATCTCCAGGAGGTGTTGTTTTAAAATTGCTTGCAGAATAAGTATCATTCCATCCAACAATGGTTACAGCATGGTTTCGGCCTTCACTGCCATAATAGTAATGATTTGCACCATTACGATAATCACGATCAAAATTACAAGAAACAGAAACAGCCCCATAATTTAATAGAGCAAATTTGATTCCATCATTATCCAGATAATCATTTCTGTCAATCCATAATATATTTTGTATATGGGTTAACGGATTAAAGATAGCAGATAAATAATCATTAGCAATATAATTATCCAAGCTTTCAAGAACAGGACCTAACCCTGCAGCCAGATAGGCATTTGACAAGCGGTCATTTCCTCCTGTATTAGTTTCATAAGTAGTGCCGAATGGAGAGAAGCAAGCCATGAGGTTTTTCATGTTCTCTTCTGACAAGTCAAGAGAAACCGCACCATTTGTGGCTTTTAAAATAGCTGATTCCAAAGCAGCCATTGCTGAAAATGACCAGCAGTTACCACCATTGCCTTGATTTTTAACATTAGTGACAAAACTTACGTTGCTGACATTTCTTAAATCATAACTTTCAGGAAATTCATTCAGGATAGTTCCATCATTATAAAACAATTCATAGTCATTATCATAAAAGATGTACAAATCATATTTTGCTTGATTGTAAACATCATATCCTGTATAACCTGAAGCATCGGCAACTAAATTCTCGCCATAATAATTCAAGACATGTGCATCTCCACTATCATCAACATAGCTTTTATTATAATATGCCGCAGTATTTGAATCGAATGTACAGTCTTCAATTATCATATTTTCATTTTCATTTGAGAAAATAGCACCGCCTAAAAGAGATGCGTTGTTTTCATAAAATCCAGTGTTTGAAATATTTACACTATCTAGATCATCTGCAAATATTCCTGCTCCGTCAATGGCACTGCAATTTGCAAAAGATGATGAAGAAGCATTTAAATTGCCATACATCTGATAGACTGCTCCTCCATAATATTTGGATGAGCAATTGGAAAATGAAACATTATTAAGTGTCAGATTAGTATCAAGGGCACAGATGGCTCCTCCAAAGTTGGCATTGAATGAATCAAAACTGCAGTTTTCAATGACCAAATTGGAATTAAATGCAAAAATAGTTCCTCCTTCAATGTCAAGTGAAGAATAACCTGCATCAGCACCTTGAGAAGAAATGAATACTATGTTATTTAATATAAGAGTTGTTCCATTAATATTAAAAATTCTTGATAATCCCTGAGAATCTATATAATGGCCATTACCATTGATAGTGAGATCATCATAAATTCTTATTCCGCTTGTGCTAGAAACATCAGTGAAGTTATAGTCTTTTTCAAGAGTTAAATTAGATTCAGAATTCCAAATAGCCCTTCCTAATTCATTAAAAGTTCCAATATCTGAAGTGTTGTCCTCGCCATCATCAGATATGCTAATTTCATCATTAGCTGCACTAATAATGTCCGGACCATCTACATCATCCAGACTGTTATCATTAGATGACAGTGAGTCGATATCTCCAATATCTTCAGTTTCCTCATCAACATCAATCATCATACC
>JAXJTU010000079.1:0-34854 GCA_036309425.1 Agathobacter sp. | reverse complement strand
GTAATAATATTAGATGTTTCAGGTAATTTTCTTAATTCGGCTAATATTTCCTCAAAACGCTTTATATTTTTAATTCTACTCAATCTAAATATCACCTTGTCCTAATTTTAATGTAAGTTCTTGATTAAAATCGATTCTTTCTTTATCAATAACAAATAGTCCATAGGATTCATCAAATTCTATAAAAAATTCCATGTTCTTCATTTTTCAATATTTCCTTTTTAATTAACCACAAATATATGCTTTTTACTTTTCCTTCCCCTGTGGAAATTCTACACATTTTATATCCACAAACTGAAGTGCCCACGAAACATCCTTCACTTTGGTTGGAAAATCTATATGTTTCGCTGAACAATTACAAAATTTCTTATTTGCTTATTTCATATCAATTTTATTAATTATCATTTAGGAAAATCAATACAATCTGAATAGTAATCTGAAATATATATTTTCTCAAATTGTTCCTTAGTGATAAGTTCTGCCATAAACTCTGCTTCCGTATTAATTTCACCAATTTCAGGAATATGTCCATCTGTAACATAATCATTCCCAGGTTCTAATACTTGATGAATTGATCTATCAGCAAAAACTTCTGCCATTCTAGTTGCATATCTATCTGCTTTCAAATCCACCTCATAAAATAACAGAATCGGAGTTTCAGCATCTAGATATTTCCAATACCATTTTATGTATTCATATCTATCCATTAATTACCTCAAAAAATTGGATGTTGCTAATATTCTATGTTTAGCAATTTTTATAAATTAAAACATTAAAAATCCATCCTCTTAAATGGACCTTTTTCACTTTCATAACTCAAGAACATCTTGTCCAACTTCCAAATCTCATCGTTTGGTCTGAATTCAAATTTATGCCATATCTCTGAGCCATATTCATCAATCGTTTTTGCAACAATCGATGCCTTTTTGCTTGTTTTCATAATAAATTTTAAATTACATTGCGCAGTAAAATAACGAAATCTTGTTGGTGAAGAATCATATGGAGAGACGAATATATTCTCATTGATATGTTTTGATAAAATCTCTGACTTCAGGACTTTTGCTTTTTCTTTCAATCTTCTAATATCCTCACTATACTGTCCATGTTGATTACATTCAAACAATTCGTTAAGCTTTTTCATCAAAGGGGAAATCTGCTCTTCATATTCTTGCATCATGCCTATAAACCAAGGTAAAATCTTATCTTTATAGCAAATATACTTTTCTGATGTCTGTGTAGTATCAATTTGAATCTCCAACATCATCCACTCCTTATCATTAGATTTCTTAATTTCAATGTATTACTCAGAATTTTAATTCCATATTCTTTATTATTTTCTCAATATTCATGTTTTAGCCTCTCAAGCACCATCAAATTAGAATTTACAAATACAGTTGAAGCACAATTTCATCGTCATTCATCTCTCCAGTATCACGAAAGCCTGCCTTGCGATACATAGATAACGCAGTTGTATCGGTTTCTTTGGTTGATAAGCGGATATTGTTCGCACCATGTTCTCTGAAATATTGAATGATTACCTGCAAGGCTGTTGTTTCCTTCATTTTTTATCAGTATAGCATATCATTTTTATAATTTGGAAATTTTAGTGAAATTCGTTATTTATTTCGTAAAAGGGACGGTTCTTCTGTATCGTTGGAAAACACGATACAACAAGAACCGTCCCTATTGCTCAATATTTGTCACTTTTGTACTACGCTGGTCGTCTGCATCAGAAGTATTCCCAATGCAGTAAAGATAGAAAATTTAATACCTTATTCATCGTAGTGCAATTCTTGCAATAACTCGTAGACTTCCATATGTGCATCTGCAACTCGTTCATTTGCCTTTTCATTCATAAATATACTCGGTCCAGCAGTCTGATCTAAAAAATCAACAATTGCTAAAAAATCTTTAATTGGTATTACTCCTTGCTCCTTCCAATATGATATTTTTTCATTAATCATTGTTTTGATTAACTCATATATCCTTTTGAAACATTGGCTCATTATCGCCAACTTCTTTTTTTAATTCTTCCACAAAGTGGCTTGCTCCATAAGAAATTATTCCCCAGTTGAATTCATCACCATATTTATCATCAAATTTGTAACCATATTTTATAATTCATTTTTGTTACTAAGTAATTCCACATTTATATAGTTTTTAAAATCTTCGGAAATGTATTTTCCAAAATGTTCCCAACCTTGTTTACTGTCAGATAATCTTTCAAGTAATGTTACATCAACTACATTTCTTACAGAATCATCGCCATACTTCCACATTAATTCTATGGTTTTACAATATATATTTACTGATATGCAGCTTGATTGTTTATCTAGCAATTCATATAATGGATTTCCTATTTCATCACTTGCATATATATGTAGCAAAACTTCACCATAATCTTTCAGGTGTTTTTCTAATCTATCTTGTCCATTACGAGTAAGATGCATTATCAGATTTACACAATTATCAGAATCCATCTTAGTTTCTCTGTAATTTTCTAATTGATAAAGAGTTTCTCTTTCCCAATATTCATCAACCACTGCTTCATAATCATTTCTCAAAAATACAAAATTCAAATCCGCAAACCATAATATATTGCCTTCTTTTTGATAATTTGGAAAAGTGTAATTCATTCGTCTTCTGAACAGTTCTTCTTCCCAATTTTCAGAAATCCATTCTAACCATTCATCACTATCAATTTCCTCTAAAGCAATATTATCGCCATATTTCTCCCAGTCTCTATCAGAATATGATTCCGTATGTAAAATCCCACTTCTTTTTTCAAGCTCAAAATCATAATCTTTTTGATTTACATACCCAACCCTATTCCAATATACATAATCCTTTGTTTTTTCAACCTCAACCACAAGAACAATACACGAAAAATCAAGATCATCAGGACACATATATATAGGCAACACTGCATTCTCTAAACCTATCAAATGCCAGACAAATTTAACATCACCAGCATAATCTAATTCTTTTGTCCATGCTGGACATAAATCATCAAAAGGTTCTACTTTATGCGGAAGTTCAATATTCTTCCTGTCAATTAAGTATTTGCTTAATCTAATACCATCTATAAACCACTCAAAATCGTACCAATTACCGGCTTTATGTACTTTTCTGATTTCTATATTATTCAATGTTTTTCTCCCTCCATAAATTTAAAAAACAGTAACCCTTGATACATTTATTTTTTATATTAACTTTGTTTACGGCTCCCTTAGCCCGCAAAACAGAAATCTGTTATTCGTATATCTTTCCCATATACAACAATTTCGCAATGGTTTTATAATCTACTTTTTCCCAGTCAGTTTCTTCATCAAACATTGAGTAATCATCTACCCAACTTGCAATTTGTCCTAAAAAATCTGTTATGGTTTTATTTGCCCATTCGCTTGGATTCTCCTTTGCATCCATTGCTAGAGCAACAACAAAATTTAGAAAATCATCCATATTTTTAATTGCATTTATTTGTTCCACTGGATTATTCATAGATGTCTTCCCCCTATTCATCATTGACGACAATTTTTCTTTTTCCTTTTGCATTAATAGACATATTTAGACCTCATACTATTTTATAAAAACTAGAATTCCTTTAAATGCAGAGGGTGGGATTTGCACCCACGAAATTTCCACAAATACCACGCTGCAATTAAATCAACCACGCATTCGTGGATACGTTACTACTTCGATCACCTCTGCAAAAATTTAACCACTGAGACGAATATGTTTCTTCTCACCACTTATAGAAGTGGGAGTCTTCTCCAACTAGAGATAAATCCCAATCTTAGCCTTGCAATTTATATCCTTCTTCTCTCTTTTGTAAACACCATGCGGTTACATACTCTTTATGAGTATATTCAAAGATTTGACCATAATTATCATCTCTCGAACCAATTCTTAAGTCATGCAATTCTGTATATGGTGCCAACTTCCTGATATATCTTGCAAAACTATCGTAATCCATCCAATAGTTTAACTGTTTTCCCGTATATCCCTCTTGCTTTCTATAACACAACTATACAACAGAATTTTGTAATAATCTTATCCTTCTAATCTGTAATCAACAATCTTCTCTTTTTCAAAATCTATTTCCACAATATGATCTTCGTATATGCATTCGCCAAATGAAATCGTTGCTCCGTAGTCCTCTTCATTATTAAATGTAACATCCACAGAATATATTTCTATACTATCTTTCCACTCTTCTGTAAGCAATTCTCCACTTAATTCTTCTATATATCGCTTTACCACATCAATGCAACTTCCGAGCCATTTCAGATAGTTAATCAGTACTTCATTGTCTATGTATCTTTGCTTTTTATCCTTTTTTATGAACAACTCATAATCATCACTATCGACTTTTTTACCCAATACATCACACTTATATTTAGGCTTATAACAAAGATATCTTTCATCTTCATCCTCTAATATTTCAGTCCACTCCATAAACTACTCTCCCGTTCATTAAATTTGAAACACTGATAATACTGCTGGATCTATAATCGCTCATCACTGGTCCAATCAAAAACCTCTTTATTCCATACGGATTCATTATCTTCAATACTGTATGTCTTTTCATTTACACTTCTCCTCTTCAAATCGTCGTATAAATATGAATTCAATTCGTTCTAAAGATATTCAATTCTCCTAACGAAACAAGGCATTCTTCAATATCTCCATGTAGTAATTTCAGTTCATCATCTTGTAGCACTAGCGGCTCTCCTTTTGAGTTCATCTTTTGGTCGAATATTTTTTGAATCAGAGCAATCTGTCCTGCATCTAGATTATAATAATCACGCCACTCGTCAATTGCGTCATGATAGGGAAGAAGCTGAGAATGAATAATGTAACCACCGTTTTCTATGATATCAGCTAAAGATTGCATACTATTCAACTGCTCCCATGTCCCCCAAAATGCTGCTGTTATAATTGGTTTCACATTACCATCAACATCTTCTAAAACATATTGCAAAGCTTCATCTTTTGCAAGCTGGATAATTTTTTGCGGAGCTTCACTAAAAAAACTCAAAGCATCCGTATTCCAATCCGCTTTATGAATGTCCTGAAAAACAGCAACAATATACTCATTATGGAAAGTGATAGTAGCTCTACAACCTTGAGAGTCATTCATACAGTAATTGATACCATCCCACGAATGTTCGTAGTTCAATTCAGGATACATACCTACAGCAACAGCATGAGCAATTGCTGCCTCAATACATCCCTCATATAATTGTTTTGGGTTTATATCAATTCCAACCATGGCTTTTGTCCTCCTTCAAATATCAATTGTAATAATTATCATTTAGGAAAATCAATACAATCTGAATAAAAATCTGAAACATATATCTTCTCAAATTGTTCCTTGGTGATGAGTTCTGCCATAAACTCTTCTTCTGAATTAATTTCATCTATTTTAGGAATTGGTCCCTCTGTAACATAATCATGCCCTGTTTCTAATACTTGATGAATTGTTCTATCAGCAAAGACTTCTACCATTCTTGTTGCATATCTTTCTTCTGTCAAATCCACCTCATAAAATAGCAGAACTGGAGTTTCAGAATCTATATATTTCCAGTGCCACTTTATATATTCATATTTATCCATTAATTCCCCTATCTTTACAAATTATCTAAAATAAATTTACCAATACTCGGAAACTCATCCTCTTTTTCTGTCAAATATTGTATCAAATATTCTTCAATTTGTTCTGTTCTTGGTAATTTAACCATTTGTTTTAATGCACACATCATAATATTGTTTTGTTCGTATCGCTTCTGATATAAGGCAAAATCAAGAATTTCAAATAGTCTCTCATGCCTTAAACCAGCTACGGCCTCTATAAATGTACATATATCTTTATCAAATACACATTCCCCACTAATAAAAGCATCAATAATTGATTCGGATATTTCGCCAAATGCATCTATACTAGCATATTCCTCAACTATAGGATAATAACTTGCGAGTTCCTTGGTATTTATATCAAATTTGTAATTATCGATGTCCGTTGGCATCATTGAAAGTACTGAATTCATTTGTTCTGGTCCTAATACTTCTCTTACATAATTGTAACTTTTTATTTCACATTCATCACTCAAGAATGTCACATCATTAGCTGCCAAATATAATTTTTTCTCACCTGATTCTGTCGTATGATATATATGATAGCATGGTGATATCACTAATGTTTTCACTTCACGATGCTCCAACGCTGCAGCCATTGCTTTATGATGTCCATCTATTAATGCTGTCAAATTACCATCCATATAATATGCAATGGCTCTACATTCAGGTCTCTTTCTATAATATTCCACACGTTCTTTTGACATTTTCCGTCGTGGCTGTGTTGCAATTGTATAATGCGGCCAGCATGTTGCCCATTCGCTGTCTCCACGATAATAAACACATGACCCGTGTTTTGCGTGTTCATCGTTTGGATAATCCCAAAACAGATTTCCATTTCCATCTGTAGGACATATCATTGTATCCCATACACAATAGTATCCATCTTTTAATAAACCTAAAATAGGTTGTATTTCACAAAGAGCTTCTTCAAATGAAGTGTTTTCCTTATTAATCGCATCTACATGAAACTCATTTGTTTGTTCTAACTGATATCCGCTACGCACGATTTTCTCACAAGTTGGACAAAAGTATTCGTCACCTTGCAAATAGAAAAGTGGCATATCTTTAAACATAAGTGTAAAATACGTTTTATTTTCACTTTCAACCGAACCAATTGAATAAAGAAAGCCTTTTCCATTATGTACATAAATTAGAGCTCCATCAGCAAAATAATCTTCTGATTTTTTCCAAATCCTCTTTATTTCCATATTCCTCCTAGTCTTGTCAAGATAAAAAATGGCGACTATACATTCTCCAAACATACAATCGCCATTTTCATTATCAATTGTTATTTTATAAAAGATGAGCTCTTAACTCCTCACCGCTTAAGTCTGATAAATAAGCTGGTGCAATATCAAATACTGTCTTACATCCAGTCTGTCCTTCCTTATTAAGACGGGCAACTGCTCTTGCATATGCAGCAATTACAGAGCCTGTAAACTCAGGATTTGAATCAAGTGTAAGCTTGTACTCAACTACATGAGTATGCTCATTGTTCATTCCTGTAGCACCTGTACGGATTACGCTACCACCATGTGGAAGTCCACTGTGGTCTCTTGCCATCTCTTCTTCTGTGATGAAGTTAACTGTTGTATCGTAATCTGCAAAGTAGTTAGGCATGTTCTTAATCTCAGACTCGATTCTTGCAAGGTCAGCACCTTCCTCAGCGACTACGAAGCACTCTCTTACATGCTTCTGGCGTGTTGTAAGCTCTGGCTGCTTTCCTTCTCTTACAAGGTTCATTGCCTCTTCAACCGGGATTGTGTACTGTCTGCAATCCTTAACTCCATCTATACGACGAACTGCATCTGAATGTCCCTGGCTTACACCCTTGCCCCAGAATGTATAGTCCTTTCCGTCTGGGAGAATACAGTTAGCATATAATCTGTTAAGTGAGAACATTCCCGGATCCCATCCACATGAGATTACACATGTCTTTCCTGCTGCCTTTGCTGCTGCATCAACATTTGCAAAATGCTCTGGAATACGAGCATGTGTATCAAAGCTGTCTACAACATTGTACATTGCAGCATACTTTGGTGTCTGCTCAGGAAGATCTGTTGCACTTCCTCCACAGAGAATTAATACATCGATATCATCCTTCATATCCTTAAGAGCATCCTCGTGATAAACCTTAACGCCTTCTGTACGAACAGTAACTGTAGCAGGATCTCTTCTTGTAAATACTGCAACTAATTCCATATCTTTATTCTTGGCAACTGCACACTCTACACCTTTACCAAGATTTCCATATCCAAAAATACCAATCTTAATCATTACATTTGTTTCCTTTCTTTAGTTAGTTCTTTATAAATATAAACTTTATTAAAAAAATTTTCAATTATTTATTGCCCTAAAAATTGCATAAATTTTATCTTATTTTGCATTGCGCTTGTTGTCGGACGTCCTAAATCATCCCTTGCACCTAATGCAGCTTTTACTTCTATAAAAGATAACTTACCACAATTTTTTGCTTTTAAAAGCTCGCAGTCTAACTGCTCAAAGCTGTCAACTGATATCACATTCTTATAGCCGCACCCTTTTGCAATCATGGCAAAATCAATCGATGACGCCACAGTTGGCATTCCGCCTACTGTCTCGTGCGCACTGTTATTTATCACTACATGAATCAGATTGGAAGGTGCATTGGCACCTATAACAGCCATCGCCCCCATATGCATTAATGCCGCTCCGTCACCATCTATGCACCATATTTTTTTATCCGGCTTATTTATCGCAACACCTAAAGCAATAGATGACGCATGGCCCATTGAACCTACTGTAAGGAAATCACGTTTATGACCTCCTCCATTTGCCTCCCGTATCTCGAATAGTTCACGGCTTGCTTTTCCTGTTGTGCTTATAATGGCATCCTCTCCTGAAATTTCTACAATATGCTTTATAATCTCTTCCCTTATCATTGAATTATCATTTGCATACTCAATTCTTCCATCATACGATAAGGCACCTTTTCTTACTACAAATGCAACTGATTTTCCTTCTGATAAAAGCCTTCTGTATTCCTTCATTACCGTGGCAAGCTCTTCTTCTGAAGTATCCTTTGATATGACAAAGCTTCTAATATCCATATCCTCCAGAAGCTTCACTGTCACCTGCCCCTGATAGATATGCTGCGGCTCATCATGTACTCCCGGTTCGCCACGCCAGCCAACTACAAAAATAGCTGGAATCCCATACACCTTATCATTTAAAAGTGATGCAAGGGGATTAATTATATTTCCCTCACCACTATTTTGCATATATACAACCGGAACCTTTCCTGTGGCAAGATGATAGCCTGCTGCAATGGCTGTACAATTGCCTTCATTTGCTGCAATAATATGATGCTTTTCATCTATTCCATAAGTACTCATCAAATAATTGCAGAGTGCCTTTAACTGCGAATCAGGTACTCCTGTATAAAAATCTGCGCCTAGTATCTCGACAAATTTATCTACTCTCATATCAATCTACCTTATCCTTAATCCAAACTTCTCAACTCAAGAATGCTCCAGCGTTCTTGCTGCGGAATGCACGTTAGCTTTGCTGATATCTTCTTCTGCGCATTCCTGCAATCCACCAGAGGCTATACTTTCTGCCCCATTTTATGACACTGCAAAAATCTTATGGTATAAATAATCAATCGTATCAAGGTCAAGCGCTATCGGGTGATTCATTAATCTTTCAGTATTGACAGATTTCTTAAGTATTTCAAATTGCCCTGCCTCAGGCTCAGGCTTGTCTAACTCAAGGCTTTCATAAAATTCTCCAAAGCTCATCCCCATGACATCAGTTATCTCTTTTAAAGTCTTTGCAAGATACTCCAATCCGCGAGGGTCAGTACACTTATCTAGATTTTCCAGCATGTATGGAAAAAGCTCATTTACACATAAGGCGCAGGCGTGACCATGCGCTGTAGAAAATAGAGTTGTAATCTTATAGCACATAGCATGACCTGCTGTTGTCATGGTAATATTAATGGCCCTGCCTGCCAGACTAGAAGCCTCAAGCATTTTCTGATTACCTTCATCAGTATTATCAAGATACTTATCCTTATTTTCCATTATGAGCCTGATTGCCTTTCTTGCATAATCCTTACTTTCATCAGTTGAGCTTACTGACCAGTACGACTCAATTGCATGGCATAAGGCATCAAGCATGGTGGATTTCTTCTGATAAAGTGGCAACGTTTTTAATACTGTCCAATCATAAATCACAAGTGATGGAATACAGCTGTAATCTGTAATCGACTGCTTCTCTCCATTATGATAAATCACTGCAAATCTGGTAACCTCAGAACCTGAACCCGAGGTTGTTGGTACAGCAATTAAGTCAATATCATTTGGAACAATCTCCTGCTCTAAATAGCTTATGCTATGGTCCATTCCCGAATAAAGTTTTATACACTTTGCAACATCCATAGCACTTCCGCCACCGACAGCAACTATTACTTTGATATCATAAGAAGCAGCTAATTTAACGCCCTTAACAACCGATTCATATGTAGGATTAGGTGTAAAATCTGAAAATCTGATTACCTGTATTCCGGTATTTTCTTCAAGAGAATCAAAATATTTTCCTATCTCTAATTTTTTAATTGAGTTACCGCATACAAGCAATATCTTATCCGGTTTTTTATTTTCAAAATATTCATCCAGTTTTTTATATTTACTTTCACACTGTCCCTGCATTACTTCTCCTCAATCAGATTAATTATTTCTTTAAATGGCATACAAAACTCATCACATTCCAAGGCCCTGTGATTTGATAAAATTGTCTCTGCCGCTTTCTTCATGGCAGGAAATCCTGCTCTTGTAAGCTGATTTGCATAGATGACAATATTTACACCTGCTGCCTTGAATTCTTCCTCTGTCACACTGTTAAACGACGTAGGAACTACAACTATTGGAAGCGTCTCATTCCACTGCCTGTATTCTTTTACAAAGTCAAAAATCTCAGTAGGCTCAGATTTCCTGCTATGAATCATTATAGCATCAGCCCCGGCGTTGGTATAAGCCTTCGCCCTGCTTAGCGCATCATCTATTCCTTTTTCAAGAATAAGACTTTCAATGCGCGCACATATCATAAAATCATCCGTTTTCTGAGCCTTCTTTCCTGCTGAAATCTTCTCACAGAAATCCTCAATATCTGCCTGGGTCTGTTCAACCTCCGTGCCAAACAATGAGTTCTTCTTAAGTCCAGCCTTATCCTCGATAACGGCCATTGACACACCCATTCTTTCCAAAGAACATACTGTATAGACAAAGTGCTTAGTAAGACCGCCTGTATCAGCGTCAAAAATTATAGGCTTCGTTGTCACCTCACAGATATCATCGATAGTTCTAAAACGCGATGTCATATCAACAAGTTCTATATCAGGCTTTCCTTTTGCAGTAGAATCACAAAGTGAGCTAATCCACATGGCATCAAACTGCCTTGCTCCGCCCCTTTCCTCAACGATTGTATTCTCCACAATTAAGCCTGTAATGCCGCTGTGAGCCTCCATCGCACTTATTGTCCCCTTCATTCCCAAGACCTTTTTAAGTCGGGCTCTTCTTACATCCGGAGTTGAAAGCTCCATTCTGGCTCTCTTCTCAAGCTCATCATATTTCTTATCATACGAGTAAGGATACTCGATAAGCTTACCACCATAAGCTTTGAGTACCTCAATAACTTCATCTCGAATCGGTTTCTGGATACCGCTTATCCAGTCGTCACCATGTACTACATAATCAGGCTTATACTTGTTAAGATTATCTCTGTAGCTTAAGGTATCTTGCTCAACCACCCTATCAACGCCTGCTATGTTCTCAAATATCAGCTTTCTCTCCTCATAAGGAATAAGCGGAAATCTCTTATAAGATACAACTGCCTCATCAGAAAGAACTCCTATAATCAGTCTTCCATGACGCTTTGCCTTCTTAATTATCTCTATATGGCCACTGTGTACCATATCTGTAGAAAAACACATGTATACTGTACGTTTTTGCAATTTACTCAATTCATTTTTCACATCACTAAGGTCCGCCAGAGTATCAATCTCTTTACATAAATCATCGCCCACATCAAATGGTTTAATCTCGCACCGGTCTGATACCTCATTAAATGCATTCTCCGCATATACCCTGATATTATTATCCATACAATACTTTTCAATACTGTCTAGCCATATATCAAAATCCTTTTTGCATAATTTATACATGGGCTGCGCGGCATAAGCATTATCAAAAAATTCTATTCCTATCTTTGTGATTCGTCCGTCTTTTATTACTGCCTTAAAATCCTTGTCCGGAAGTTTTGCTGTTTTGCTTATTACCATACAGCTTGACTGCTGCTTTATAACCGCCTCCAAAACCAAGGGTTCAAAAACCAGGTCCCCATGCAAAAGAACAGTATCATCATCTAAAAACGCCCTTGCACAGTAAATCGAATAAATATAATTTGTCTCCTTATACAAAGGATTATGTACGAATGTAAGCTTAGCCGAAATCCCAAGACTATTACAATACTCCTCTAAAGCTTCCTTAAAAGCTCCAGTCGTAATAATAATCTCCTCAATCCCCGCCTGCACAAGCTGCCTTAGCTGATATGATAAAATGCTATCTTCATCTGTAATCTGCGTCATGCATTTTGGATGAGTCTTGGTCAAATTCCCCATCCTGCTTCCAAGCCCCGAATTAAGAATTAGTGCTTTCATAATAATAGTCTTCCTTCCCATCTCCAACTGCCTGCGTCAGGAGTTCGTCCATCTCCTTAATATTATATTTATACGACGGTCTCTCCATTTTCACGCAACCGGATATCTCTAATATTTTTCCTACAAAAGACATACAGTTGTGTCTCTTCTTTCGTTGCACTCCATGCAGAATTGGCATTGTAATCATGGAAAAAATATTAAATCTGTATTCTTTATCCGACTCAATTTCATCAATATAATCGGTTATTTCTTTCATTTTCGCATCTGATACCGGAACCTTGAAGACCTTAAGCTTTATCGACTCATGCTTTCCAAACAAATAGCTTTCCATAGTCTCATGCATAAAGCCGCAATCCCATGGCCTGTAGTGGTCCCTTCTTGAAAAAGTAATAAAATCTTCAAGCGGCTCCTTAAGACAGACTGCTATATGGGTATACTCATAAGACATAACCCTTCTTGCTATAAATCCAAGGCCCGTCCAGGCTCTTACAAGAACAATATATAAATACTGCTGCTCCATTTATTTTTTATCCTCTTTCTGCAAATCCCTGAATAATTCAATCTGCAGTCTTATCATCTCAAAATACATCGGAATCGCTCCTGCGACAAAAATAAAGTCTGCAATATTAAACTCCATTCCATAAAAATCCATTATTGGTTCCATTCCAAAAATCATTGTAATAAGGCATACTCCGCAAAAAAACAGGTGTGTCTCAATCGGCCCAAGCCGTGGAAAGGGAAACTTCTTAAGATATAAAATACTGTTCATTGATGTAAAAATAATAAGTGCATAAACAGGCACCATCCATATTGCAATTCTAAACTGAACAACTCCCGAATAGCTCAATGCGATAATAAGGTATGTGATATGTAAAATATCAGTAAGAAGGTCAAAATACCCACCTGCAAGCGAGGTCATTTTTCTCTTTCTTGCAATATATCCGTCTAAATCATCACATACCAGATGTCCCATAATTCCAAGCATTGTTCCTATCAGAAAGAACTTAGACACACCTGCAAGAAAACCACATATTATTCCTATAAATCCAAATATCGCACCAATTAATGTAATCTGGTTTGGGGTTACCCCCTCAGGTATTTTATCGCCTACGTATTTATATAAAATACCATACATGGCCTTCTCCAGACGACTTGGCACAATTTTATCAATATCACTCATCGTCATGACTCCTCTTCATAAACATATTTTTTAAAAATGATTTTATATAGTCTCCATAGTCAATAAAATCATATATTCCCTCTTTCTTAGCTTTTAAGAAAAATCTGATAAGAAGGATATAATATTCAAAATAGTATGCTCTGACACTTAAATTTTCAGGCTTTGCCACCAGGTGCAGATAATCAAAATGCGACGGATTATCAGTTATCATTCTATCCTTATAGTCCTCAAAATTCTCAAGTCCCATCTCTGGTGTATAGATTGAAAGTGCAACATGGGCTATGTTATTTTCCTTTGCAAACCTATACATATCCTTAAAATCCCTGCGCTTAAAATCTAAATCTAGAATGAACATTCCCATTAGATGTATTCCGAGCGAATTGCAAATCTGCACACTTTTTATATTACTTCTCATGTCAGAAAGCTTGTTATAATCCTTTAACTGCTTATCATTTACTGCTTCAAGACCAACCAGAACATAATACAGTCCGATCTCTTTGAGTGCCGCCATAAGCGACTCATGGGTTGAGATAAAATCAGCTCTTCCGTAACAGATATATTTCTTACTAATGTTACGCTTTTTTATCTCTTCAACAAATGTCCATAATCTCTTTTCATCATATAAAAAGTCATCATCGACAATATAAATATTAGCTTCATTAAGTGCCTCTATCTCATCAACCACATCTATAATATCTCTTGCACTGTATGTGCTCTGATTCATTCTGTTCCTGTGGCAGAATTTACATCTGTACGGACATGAATAAGCTGTTCTGACCCAGGCCGCATGCTCTAATTCCAAATATCTGTAGTTGTCAGGATGCTCATAAAAATAGGTTCTGTCAGGTCTTGGAAGGTCATTGATATCACATGGCTTTGCTATATTGTGATGCCATTTTCCATTCTCTTTATAGCAGAGTCCTTCCATATTTTTGCAAAGCTCAATTATCCTGCTATCATTAATACATTCTCTATCATCATCTTTATTATCAATCACGTCTGCTTTTAAAGTGATGTCAGACTCAGCAAGCTCAGCAACATGGTTAATATCATAAGAGGTTAAAATATAATCAACATAGTCCCTGTACATTCTCTCATAGCAAAGCTGTGCATGAAGACCGCCTATAATTGTAATGATTTTAGGATTATACTCTTTAGCATCCTTACAGTATTCAAGCATGAAATTTTCCTGTCTTGTTCTCCCGCATACATACACGACATCAGGATTATATTTCTTCATCGCTTTAGGAACCGTAATTTTCTCAACCTGACCATCATACTGGAACACATCATGCCCTCTGTCTTTAAGTAAAGCCGATATATATTCAAGCTCTAAGCATTCATTCTCGATTACTCCGACGAAATTGTATTTTGTTCTCGAAATCTCAGGATGAATCAGAAGAAAAGTAAGCTTTTTATTTTGCATTCTGCTCCTCCTCTTCAAGCTTTGTATATGCTATTTTTCCAACCAGAGTCTTAGGTAATTCTTTTCTGAATTCATAGACTGCAGGCCGAGAATATTTTGCAAGGTTTGCCTCACAGTGTTTGCGGATTGATTTCTTTAAATCTTTATCGACCTTTACATCGTCCTTTAGCACAATAAATGCTTTAGGAACCTCCATCTTGTATTCATGCTTTATTCCGATAACACATGACATAAGCACAGCCGGATGACTGTCTAAGACATTCTCAATATACTGCGGATAGACGCAGTATCCTGAGCTCATAATCACTCTCTTTAGTCTCTGCTTAAAATATACGAATCCATCCTGGTCCATATAACCAATGTCACCTGTATGAAGCCAGAGTGCACCGTCATCATGAAATTTTAATGTATTTGCAGTTTCCTTTGGACAGCCTAAATATCCCTTCATGACCGTTGGTCCGCTTATTACAATTTCTCCTTCTTCTCCATAAGGTAATTCCTCTGTGGTTTCAGGCTTTACAATCTTATAATACATATCCGGATATGGAATTCCAATACTTCTTTCCCTGTATTCATTCATGGGAGTAAGACAGCTTCCTGTTACACATTCCGTAAGACCATAACCTTCTCTTACCTGAATATCTGCCCCATGCTCTTTAAGGAATGAATCAATCTTCCTCTTTAAGCTTACAGACAGTGAATCGCCTCCTGATATTGCACATTTTAAAAATGATAAATCAACTCCGTCCAGGTTCTTATTCTTAAGAAGCGCCTCATATAAAGTAGGTACTCCCGCAATAATATTTGGTTTATATTTTAAGAGCAAAGAATCAAAGGTCTTTGCGTTAAATGCAGGCAGTAATATAGATGTTGCGCCAAAGTACTGTGCTGTGTGAATGCATATTCCAAGGCCAAACCCATGGAAAACCGGCATAATTGCAAGCACGGTATCTTTAGGCGATAAACACGCACAGGCCTCAAATCCCTGAATTGCAAGTGCATTAAAATTCAGGTTTGTAAGTTCAATTCCCTTTGGAGTGCCTGATGTTCCGCCGCTGTATAAAATCACTGCTACATCATCTGCGTTTGCATTTTTTGTCTTCTTCAGTAAATTTAATTTTTTTCCTTTGGACATCAGTTTTTTCCATTTAATCATTCCTGATGTATCGAGGTCTTTTTTCCTCTTAGTAAGCTTATATCCGGCCTTTAATAATAATGGCATTGAGTCTGCCGGTGAGACAAGAATTATATCCTTTAATTCTGTCTCTGGTAAAATATTGTTAATTTTGTGTGCCGCTACATCAATTACAACAATGCATCTGCTCTTTGTTCCATTAACATACTGCTTTATCTCATTCTCTGCAGACAAAGGGTGTATCATATTGGCGATTGCCCCTATTCTGTTTGCTGCATAAAATGCAATTACCGCTTCCGGTGTATTGGGCATACAGATACTTATGTAGTCACCCTTTTTATATCCCATCTGAAGGAAGGCTTCACTGCAGCGGTTAATCTGCCCTATCAAGTCTTTATATGTATGCTTTGCCCCAAAATAATTGTAGCTTATATAATCAGGGTGCTTATTGGCACTCTCCTCTATAAGTTCAAAAAGAGAGCCCTCCGGATAATCCAGATGCTCTCTTACTCCATCATAATGCTTATACCATGGTGTCTTAATTTTATTCATCCCTTTTATCTCCTGCGGTAAGTAATAATTCTTTTACTTTGTCATATAACAACTGATTGGCCTCTTCTATCGAAAGCTCTGAAATATCCAAAGGTTTATCAAATACAATTTTTAGATTTTTACTTCTGAATTTGTAGTCTCCTGTAATAGCATATGGGACAATCTTACATTCAGTCCTCTTTGCCATGACTACAGCTCCATACTTAAATGGCAGCAGTATTT
The DNA here is from genome assembly GCA_036309425.1 of Agathobacter sp. GTDB lineage: Bacteria > Bacillota > Clostridia > Lachnospirales > Lachnospiraceae > Roseburia. Next base: position 18,002 of record JAXJTU010000079.1, on the reverse strand, counting down.
CATCAGTATAATTTCTTTTTGCCTCCGGAGAGACATTGATAAGATTTCCTTCTTTCAGATATGCGACAGCCTCCTCCAAAGCCTCTTTATTGTGCTTAGCATGAAGGTCTACCGGTATCGTTCCAATAGCTCTGAAAAACCAGCCCATTGGACCGTCGTGCAAGTCCTTCTTTGCCAATGTATGCACAATCCTTGTTGTACTCGCATCCACAAGAATAGGATCAAGAGCATGCTTGTGATTACCTGCAATTACGCATGCTCCCTCCTTAGGTATATAATTTTGATTTACAATCTGTGGCCTGAAAAACATATGAAAGGGTCCTATAAAAATTCCCCTTACAAGGCGGTATGCCCATGCTTTTTTATCATTTCTCATAACATTTCTCCATAACTTTTACTCAATTTTTTCAAACTGAGACTAATATGTTTCATCTCCCCAACTGAGATGATACCATATTTTGCTTTTTTAGCAAACTTTTACCACGATTGTCTTAATCTCGTACGGCTTCATATCCGCTGTGATAAGATCATCAGCAACAGCTAATTCCTGTCCATTATTCTCAAGCATATCGGTCTCTTTTGCACTTTTAAAAGGTATTCCTATGTGAATATGCACCTTACCTCTTCTGTTGAAGCACTCATACATTCTTATAACTAATTCTTTGCTTGCCTCTGCCTCTTTTACGACCTCTACTACAATATTTTCTTCCTCCACAGTCACCAAAGAGAACTTATTAGATAAAGCTCCACCGGCATTTGTTTTAACAAGTGCACATAATGGATTATTAAAGCTGTATGCCTTATCAACAGTTCTTCCCTGCTTAAAATCCCCTGAATGCGGGGCAATTGAATACCAGAAGCTATGATGTTCCTTGTCAGCATCAGGATTAGGATAAATTGCCGATTTAAGCATTGAAAGTCCTATCACGCCGTCCTTTACACTGCATCCGAATTTACAGTCATTTAATATTGATACACCATATCCATCTTCACTGACATCCAGCCATTTATGGGCACAGACCTCAAACTTTGCATAATCCCATGATGTATTATTGTGTGTAGCTCTCTTTACATTTCCATACTGGATTTCAAAGGTAGCTTCATTTGCATGAATATCTACCGGGAAGTAATCTCTCATAAGAATCTGTTCTTCGTTCCAGTCAATTTCATTTCTTATATCGATTCTGTCAAGCTCATTATAAAAATAAATATACTGCACTATCCTTGAATCAAGGTATGGTCTCTCTATTCTGATACAGCCTCTTACCGGTCCCTTTTCTATAACTTCTATAGACGAGACCTCGTTAACCTCCCATGATTTCTCTGTGTAATAGTTATTTATATCCCACGCATCAAACATGTGTGGCTTATCCTCATATGTAATAATCTGGTTGGCCACCCTGCCCTCTGGAATAATCTCTCTTTGATTCTTCTTATCGTAAATGCCTGTAAATTGTCCTGCATCATTTAAGGTAACATGATAGTATGGTGTATCCGCGCCCTTGACTGATAAACTTAGTGACAAAGCTGCCTTAGCCTGTACAAGCTTAAAGGTCTTATAGCCCTTAGCCGGAATTCCATCAACTATTGCAATATATCCGTCCTCAGTCTTTTGAAGAAGATATTGTCTCGCACATTTTTCACAATTATCATCATTATCACAATCTATACCTGTATTTATTGGTTCATCCGATGTACAAGTCCAATCTGTCACATTCTCTTCTAATGCATAAGGCATATTAGTATTATTACTGATTAAATCTGGGAAAATCTTTGCCACTTCATCTTCTAATAGGCAAACAAGAGAAGGAATTTCTGAGCTGTTCGGATTAAAAATAACAACATCCCCTTTATCTGCGTCAATGCTTGCCACAAGTGAGTTTAGTACTTCATTAGTCATTTCTGAGGCCTTCTCTAAAATAGCATCATATTCCTTCTTTGACTCATCATATACTTCTTTTATTGATGAACCAGGCAGTATATCATGAAACTGGTTTCTAAGAATTACTTCCCATGCATCTTGTAACTGTGCTTTAGGATACTGCATTCCTAACAGTGCTTTTGCCATACTGCTGTAAAGCTCAAGATTCTGGTATGCAAACTCTGACTTTCTGTTGTATCGCTTATTGCGAGCCATTGAGGTATATGTTCCTCGATGGAACTCAAGATAAAGCTCCCCTACCCACTTAGGTAAGAATCTGCTGCCAGCTACATCTGCTTCAAGCTTTTTGAAAAATTCCAGTGAATGACTCTGTCTTGTAGTTGGACATCCCGGTATTCCCTTTTCCATTCGACGGCAGTTCTCAAGCATTCTCTTTGTTGGTCCACCGCCTCCATCTCCAAAACCAAATGCCATTAGTGAATCACTATGCAGCTCTTTTTGTGTATAACGCTTCCAGTTACCTTTTACCTGAGAGGGATTAAGAAGCGAATTATAGGTTGTAAAATGCGCTGTTCCCGGACCGCCCTCCACAGGTCCCTGCACATAATCTGCCGTAGGCGAAAAATGTGTTAAAATCTTAGTTCCATCAATACCCTCCCACATAAAGGTATCGTATGGCATCTTGTTAAATTCACTCCAGCTAATCTTAGTTGTCATGAAATAATTGATTCCACATTTTTTCATAATCTGTGGCAGGGCCGCAGAATAGCCAAACACATCAGGAAGCCACAAAACCTCATTGTCCTTATTAAATTCTTCTCTGAAAAATCTCTTTCCATGTATGAACTGTCTAATAAGGGATTCTCCTGAAGCTATATTACAATCAGCCTCAACCCACATTCCACCTTCCGTCTCCCAACGACCTTCAGCAACTCTCTTTTTTATTTCCTCATACACCTCTGGTGAGTTTTTCTTAACATAATCGTAAAGCTGAGGCTGACTGGACATGAACTTGTACTCAGGATACTGCCTCATAAGCTCTAAGACAGTTGAAAAGCTTCTTACTGCCTTATCCTCTGTAGTCTTAAGTGTCCAAAGCCACGCACAGTCAATATGAGTATGACCCACACAGGCTATTACTTCTTTCTGATCAGGCTTACATCTTTTGCTATAGAATTCTTCCGTGATAAACTTCTGTGCTTTTTCAAGGCTATCATAAAATTCTTTGGTATGCTTTCTTCTTAAATCAAGCATATTAACAGAGTCGGTAAGAAGCTGTACTATCTCGATATATTCCCTGCTCTCCTCGTCCAGCAGACATGCTACTTGGTATGGAATTAAAACATCATAATAGTATTTTTCAACCGCTCTCTCCAATACCTTATATTCAGATTCTAAGAACATGGAAAAATTGCCATCACCAGTATAGGCAGACAAAATTATTTCAAACACCTCACCAGCCTTTGCAGACTCCGCAAGCAGTAATTCCCTGTGATTAGCATCAAATCCCTGTCTAAGCTGTCCATTAACATATACAAGAAACTGTGGGTTAAGAGAATCCCACGGGCCTTCGCCTTCCCCTTCTTTTCCGGTTCTTATTTCATAGACCAATGTATTTCCTTCACATACCTCGGGTACTCTTATCGAAGTCTTAAAATAATAAAATTCCTTTGGCCCTGCCGCAAAATGTCCTTTTCCTAATTTGCTCCATTCCAATTTAGAAGTTTCGCTTACATGAGTAAATCTCTCTTTAGATCTTGCCACCTCATAGCCATCAATCGGATAAGATGCACTGTAAATCATTGACTCAAGATTCTCAATAACTTTCCCCAGTCGTTGCCTTAAAAATACCATTCTTGTAACCTCCCATGATATACCATTTTTTATCTTCATTATGATTTATTATGGTCATTTCTTATAATTCTTTCTTATAAAGTAATGTTGCTTATGCCCATTAAATTTTATCGTTAAATATCTTCCCCTCAGCTTTATGCTTTCTGTTTATTCGTGCTCCTACATCTACAGTACTTGCTCTTTTTACACTATCATCTCCAAATCTGCCCCTGATGTTATCTAGCGCAGCATCCAGTTTTTTCATCTTCTCTTTCCGCTCATCAACAATAAGGGACATCTGTTCAAAACCATCTCTATCTATGTCAGTTATAGATAGTCCAATCAGACGAAGAGGCTGTCCATCCCAGCTCTCCTCAATCAGTTCCTTGGCAACATTGTAAACTACTTCTGTAACATCTGTTGCCTCCGGTAATTTTCTCTGATGTGATTTGTTTTTAAACTCTGTTGTTCTAAATGTGACGCCAACACACCTGCACTTTGCCCCCTCAGCACGCATTCTTGCCGTAACCACATCGGCCTGTGCTAAAAGCATTTTATTAATGCTATCAGTTGTCTCTAAATTCTCTTCAACTGTTGTCTCTGCCGAATATCCCTTTGCCTCCTCACGCACTGGCTGTACAGGGGATTCATCTATTCCATTTGCATAATTACTAAGCTGTATGGCAGTCTTTTCTCCTAAAAGATATTTCAACTGCCCAAGGTCAGCCTGCGCCAAATCCCCGATTGTACATATTCTAGCATTCAAAAGCTTCTGGGTCGACGCCTTTCCACATGAGAATAATTCCCCTACCGGAAGTGGCCACATCTTAGCATTTATCTCTTCTGGATAAAGAGTATGCACCTTATCCGGTTTTTCAAAATCGCTTGCCATTTTGGCACAGAGCTTATTTCTTCCTATTCCTACATTCACCGTAAATCCAAGCTCATCCCTTATTCGGTCTTTAATCTGGCAGGCTGTCGCAACCGGGTCAGGATATATATTCTTCATCCCTGACATATCAAGAAATACCTCATCTATTGAAAAAGATTCCATTGCCGGAGTATATTCACTGCATATAGCCTTAAATGCGTGTGAGCATTTTACGTACAAATCAAAATCAGCCGGGACGCTTACTATATCAGGACATTTGCGGATAGCCATCGCCATTGGCTCTCCTGTTGTAACACCATACTTTTTTGCCGGTATTGATTTTGCTACAACTATACCTGTTCTCTTCTTTGGGTCGCCGCCTATACAGGAGGGAATCTCTCTTAAATCAGGCTCTCCGTTTTTCACCCGCCTGGCAGCCTCCCACGAAAGAAATGCACTATTAACATCTATATGAAAAACCAGTCTGTCTGTCATTTTTACATCTTTCTCCTATTTATTCAAAAATGCTACAGCCTTCTTGCTGCAGAATGTGCGTCGGCTTTGCTAACATCTTCTCCAACTAGATATAATTTTACTATTCATTAATATGGTAGTAAAGACGAATAAAACAAGAAAAATATATATAATTATTTATACACAAAAACTCGAGCTTACCTAAGTAAACTCGAGTTTTAAGCTTTGTTTTATTATTAAAAATTATAGAACAAGAACATAAACCTTCTTTGTTGCAGCTTTATACTTTTCATCTTCTTCTGCTTTAATTGTTATCTCATAAATACCTCTTTTTGCATTTTTCTTAATAACAACTTTTCCGTTCTTATCAACTGTTACACTGTCAGAACCATATGTAACAGAATATGAAACACCAGTCTTTGCAGAAACATTAATTGTAAACTGCTTATTGCATACTTTTGATGAAAATACAATGTGTATATCAAACCAGTCAGAAGTCTTAATCCTCTGGCTTGCCTTGTCTACTACAATTTTTACTTCCTTTGTAGCAGACTGATATTTATCAGATTCTGCTGCAGTAATTGTAATCTTTGCTTCTCCTACACCAATGATAGTTACTTTTCCATTCTTGTCAACCTTAACAACATTTGTATCTGATGAAGAATAACTTAATGCTGTCTTTGCTTTTGCATTAAGATTAAATGCCTTGTCACCGTATGCTTTCTTATAAGAATCTTTAACTCCTGTAATTTTCTGTGTCTTTGGAGCTTCCTTAATTGTAAATGCAACCTTTGCAGTTCCTTCATATGCTCCAACACCAGTAATTTTTACATAAGCTGTTCCTGCTTTTTTGTTATTCTCATATGATACAGAATAATCAGTTCCTTCTGTTAATGATTTTCCTCTGTATGAAGCCTTTACAACTGAAGGAGTCTTTGCTGTTCCATCATATACGAATGAATTATTATCTAACTCAACATTTAATCCTGCTGCAGATAAATCACTCTTTAATGTATATGAAGCATCAAATGCTGGTGCAAGTGCTCCCTCATCTACTGTAATCTCTTTAGCATTTGTTGTAAGAATAATTCCTGAATTTGCAGGAATAACAATATCTACTGTTGAAGCATCTGCTGAAACTTCATAAACAGTTCCATTTATAAGATCTGTATATGTCACTCCTGATGCAAGACCTATTTCTGCTAAATCAAGTGTGTATGTTAATGCTTCATTTCCGTTATTTCCAAGAACAACAAGTGTATCGTCTTCATCACTTCTTACATATCCTAAAACAGCTGCGTTGTCTGTTGTTATTGGTGCAACAGAACCTGTACGAAGTGCTTTATAGTTCTTACGGATGTTTGCAAGCTTTGCATAGTACTTAACAAGCTGCTCATTACCCTGTCCCCACTCAAAAGCACGACGATCATCTGGATCATCTGAACCTACCATACCAATCTCATCACCGTAGTATACTGTTGGTGCACCAGCATATGTAAACTGTAAAAGTGCTACAAGATACTGCTTCTGCTTTGCCCCATCAGATGTCTTCTCGTATGTTGGAATTGCAGAATCAATATCCTTCTGATTTCTGTCATCATCAATTCCGTCTAAGTATGAAAGAACACGTGTTGTATCATGAGAATCAACAAGGTTCATCATTGCATAGAAAGCTTCTTCTGGATAACGCTCTCTGATTTTTTCAAGTGTTGCCATTGAATCAGCAGCATTTCCACCCTTAGCGTATGATAATACTGCACCTCTGAATACATAATTCATTACTGAATCATACATATCTCCAAGAAGATACTCTGTTGCATCATCCCAGATTTCTCCAATGATTACATTGTCACTATCCATAGCCTTTACAGACTGACGGAAGTTCTGCCATGTCTCATCAGATACTTCGTTTGCAACATCAAGTCTCCAACCATTTGAACCCTTAGATAACCAGTACTGTGCAATACTTCCATTATTTTTCTCACTATTTCCAATAATTTCTTCTGCCCAGTCTGTTGTCTGATATTCTGAACCATTTGTTGCTTTGATAATAGGCATACTGTCGTATCCCCACCATCCTTCATATCCATAAACAGGTTTTCCACTTCTAAGACCTATGCCATCACATACAGCCTCTCCGTTTCCATCCTTAAGTGTTGTTGCATATACCTCAAACCATGTTGTATATGAGAAATCTGTTACATTGTAATTTGTTGCAAAATATTCTTTTGCTGCATCCTCAGCATTTTCTTTAGAAGCACCACTATCATTCATGTAATCATATACGAATGCCCAATATGGATATGCTCCGATTTTTCCATCAAAATCATCTGCTGTAAGGAACTTGTAGTAACGGTCAAAATAGATTGAATCGTCAGATACATGGTTAAATACACCATCTAATACAATCTTCATGTCATTTGCTTCTGCTACTTCAACAAGCTTTGCAAAATCTCCATCTCCTCCAAGAATTGGATCCATTACTCCATAATCAGTTGCATCATATCTATGACTTGAGATAGATGAAAATACAGGATTTAAATAAATAACATTAACTCCAAGTGCCTTAAGGTAATCAATTCTATCTACGATTCCCTGGAAGTCTCCACCATAAATTTCGTTATTCCATATATGATCTCCTGTATAAGCATTAGCTGCTGTATATTCTTCTGCTGTAAGAAGATCTTCCTGCTCTGGATTCTCAGGATAAAGTGACCAGTCTACTAATTCGTAATCTGTCTCTCCTCTAGCTGATGTCTGTGCTGCATCATTCTTTGTATTTCCATTATTGAAACGGTCTGGGAAAATCTGATAAATAACAGCATTCTTCATCCAGTCCGGAGTCTTATATCCGTCTTTATATACTACTAGATCATAAGGAGTTACATTGTTAAGGTCTGTAAGTGTTCCTAGGCCATAATCCTTTGCAGAATCATCACAGTAAACTTTTACTGCTGAACCTGAATAAATTACAAAGAAGTAATCATATTCTCCGATTTCATCAAATGTAACTGTTGTAGCCCACTTATTTGTTCCATCAACTTTCTCAAGGTCATACTGCTTTGTGTCATTTAACTTAACAAATAATTTTACATCTGTTACATTTTCGTCACCATCAACAGTGAATGTTACTTCCTCACCTGTTGCAACAGCACCATATACGCTCTTATAAGCCTTATCTTTTGTATTGAATTTAATTTCTTCATCATTACTTTCCCAAGCTGTAGCGTCATTATAGTATACGCCAAACTGTGGTGCGTAATAGAATGTTACATCTTTGTCCGAATCAAGTTCAAATTCATTGAAAGAAAATTCATCTGTCTTATCACTTCCTGCTTCTGTTGCAAAAAGTTTTACATCTGAATATTTTCCAGCAGCAAGGTGAACCTTTGCAGAATATATACCTGTCAGTCCATCATCCTTAAGAACTGTCTTAGCTACATCTGTTCCCTCAATATATGCATCAACAAACATATAATTTAAAGAAGTTACAGATAAATGTGTTGTTACATCCTGATAATAAACTGTTACATCCTGCTTCTTTGGAACTGTTACTCCATAGTTTGAACCATCCTGTGCTCCACCAACACCATAGTTTTCAGCCCATGTTCCAAAAGCAATCTTGTATTCATAATTCTGTGCTGCAACATCCTTGAATGTATGAGAATATAAACCATTTCCCTGGTACTCCATCTTATTTGAAGAAGGATCCCAACTGTTTCCTGGGAAAGTCCCTGGAATATAAACATCACGACCTTCAAATGCATCACGCTTATAATTTGAATAATCTACACCATCAACACTAACAGTAGCATTTGATGAATCTAATATCTTTTCACCATTGATATCATAGTAATATACTACATCAACTTCATCGTCTCCAAAGAAAATATCCTCTGAAGATACACTATCACCTGAAACTGTTCCTAAATCAAGCTTTGTAAATGCAGACTCACCATCAGCTTCTACATCAGCTTTATTTGCATATACAAGTTTGATTTCATCGCCCTCTTTACCTGTAGCGACAAATCTTGTTGTACCATTTTTATTTGTAACTGTTTTCATCTCTGCTGGAGCCTCAGCCATTCCAAGAAGAACAGATACTTCTGAAGAATTATTAACTGAGTCATATAATTTTCCAGCATTCTTATCATATAAAATTATCACATTTGTATCATCTTTTTCAATGTCAAGTGCAATGTTTCCACCTTCAAACCATACACTTCCATCGAAGATACATTTATACTCATTATGACCAGACTCAAGCTTTACAACTTTTGAATAAAGTGTTTCAGAAATAGCTGTAAAATCATTAGCTGAATCATTTACTGAATCACCCCATCCATTCATAGAACCAGCAAGAGTAACTCTTGACATTAAGTTTGGCACATTTACTGAATCAAAAAGCTTATGATTTACTTCATCTGCAAAGATTGTAAGCTCTGTAGAACCAGCAGGAATAGTAAGTGCAATATTAGAACCACCTACACTTCCATCTACTCCAAGACTATAATCCCATGAATCATCAAACGCTACCTTGTACTCAATTGATGTATCACCAGAAAGTTCTGCAAACTTATATGTGTGTGCAAAAATTCCACCACCCATATATGTAAGCTCTGCATTTGCATTTGCTGGATCCCAGTTGTTGATTGGATTTTCAAATTCAACTCCATCAAATGAACCAACAAGAGCTGCAGTGTGAAAACTTCCTGCATTATTTACAGAATCAGTTAATACATTTTCCATAAATCTAAAATATACAGTCTTGCTCTCATCTAAAGAAATTTTTTTCTCTGTTCCACGTACTTGACCATTTACCTTAACCTGAGCAGTATGCTCACCCTCTGAAAGGGTAACAGGAACTTCGTACATGCCCCCATAATAGATATCCATATTATATGAATTATCATCTACAACAAGTGAAACCTGATCAGATGTTGTAATAGCACCATCATCAGACAAGCTTTCAATTGATTCCACACAAGACTTAGTATCATCATTTATATTAATTGTGAATGTTACATTCGAAGTCTTATCAACAGAAATTACTCTGTTATCTGCATTCTGACCAAAGAATTTATCCCATCCCCAATTATGTGGATCCTGAAGAATCTTATATTCATATGTTCCTTTTTTCACATTGTAGAATGTAACACTAAATTCATCTGAATTCTCTTCTGAGCGAACCATTCGTCCATTATCGCTAGATGGATCCCAATCTGTTCCCTCTAAATTTCCTTTAAGATAAAACTCGTATTCAGCTCCTGGAACTGTAATAACAGTTGACTTCTCAGCATCTGTATACCATGTTCCATTACCATTTTCACCTGGAACGAAATATGCTGTTGTAAGCTGATTTTGTTCAATAGTAGGATTCCAGCATTTATACTCATACCCTTCCATATTCACAAACTGAAGTCCTTGTATACTTCCAGTAATCTCTACATAACCCCAGTTCTCCATAGAGCTTTCTGAAAGTAATGTCGGATAAACATCCCCATCGCCCCATGTACTTGGTCTAAATGAATGTTCGCTGTCACCATTTACAGTAACATCGCTCCATGCATTTACGCACCAGTCAGTAACACCAGTACCTTCTGGCAACTCAAAGTACAGCTTGTATGTAGTTTCGCTAGCTGATACAATTATCTGTCCCAATTTATCAAATGAGGACATCGAAAATACCATAGCGATAACTAATACAAAGCTGAGTACTCTTTTGAAAATACTCTTTTTCATAACGTCTTCCTCCCTTTAAAGATTTTGATAATCTTTCCAAAAATAATTATAGTACAATCATTGACTATATTAAATTGGTAAAAATATTTAAACTTATTCGAAACTTTTTGTAACATTTTTCCTTAAATTTCCATATATTGGTACTATAGTACATATTTTTTACCGAAACTTTTTTCAGGTATTACGAAACTTTTGGCGTGTGTTCATAAAAAAATCCTTATATACATATCATTAACCTAATGGTTTGATATGAATATAAGGATTAATAATTAATTTCTATTTTACATAAGCTTTCTTCAAACTATTCTCATCAACAGAAAACTGTTTAGGGTTTGTTGTAAGAATAATTCCTGAATATGCAGGAATGGTAACATCTATTGTTGTTGAACCTTCTTGTATATCATATTTTGTAGATGACAAAAGCTCAGTATAGCTTTCTCCTGCCAAAAGATTATTAGCAGCTAAATCGAGTGAATATGTTATATCTTTTGCTGTGTTATTTGCAAGAATTACTAAATTATCCTCTTCATCACTTCTTACATATCCTAGCACATTTGTAGATCCTGTTGTTATTGGTGCCACCGAACCAGTTCTAAGCGCAGAATAACTTTTTCTTATATCTGCTAAAGTTGCATAGTACTTGACAAGTTCTTCATTTCCATTTCCCCATTCAAAAGCACGGCGACAATCTGGATCATCAGCTCCAACCATACCAATTTCATCTCCATAATATATCATAGGAGCACCAGCATATGTAAACTGAAGTAAGGCAACCATGTACTGTCTCTTTTTTGCAGCCTCAGTAGTGTTCTCGTATGTTGGGAAAGCAGATTTCACATCTTTTTTATTTCTGTCATCCGCTATTCCGTCCAAATATGATAAAACTCTTGTAGTATCATGTGAACCTACCAAATTCATCATTGCATAAAATGCTTCTTGTGGATAACGCTCACGAATCTTCTCCAATACAGCCATAGACTCAGTTGCACTTCCGCCCTTTGCAAAAGAAAGAACTGCATCTCTAAATACATAATTCATTACCGAATCATACATATCTCCAAGAAGATACTCAGTTGCATCGTTCCAGATTTCACCTATGATTACGTTATCACTTCCCATTGCTTTTACAGATTTTCTGAAATTCTGCCATGTCTCATCTGATACTTCATTGGCAACATCCAGTCTCCAACCATTTGTTCCCTGCGAAATCCAGTACTGTGCAATACTTCCGTTATTTGCACTACTGTTACCGATGATTTCCTCAGCCCATGATTTTGTCTGGTATTCAGAACCATTTGTAGCCTTAATAACTGGCATATTATCATATCCCCACCAGCCATCGTAGCTATATACAGGCTTGCCACTTCTAATTCCAATTTCATCAGTAATCGGAGTGTCATCATCCATCATTGGCTCATTATATATATCAAACCATGTTATATATGAAAAATCTGTTACATTATATTCTTTCTTAAAGTACTCTTTTGCTTTTTTCTGCGCGTCTTCTTTTGATACATCTTCACTTTCCATATAGTCATATACATAAGCCCAATATGGATATGCACCAATTTTTCCATTGAAATCTTCTGCTGTAAGATACTTATAATAACGGTCAAAATAAATCGAATCATCTGATACATGATTAAATACACCGTCTAATACTATCTTCATATCATTCTGCTGCGCAATTTCAACCAGCTTTGCAAAATCTCCGTCACCACCTAAAATTGGGTCCATAGTTGTGTAGTCTGACTCATCATATCTGTGACTTGAAACTGATGAGAAAACCGGATTCAAATAAATAACATTAACTCCAAGTGCCTTAAGATAGTCAATATTATCAACTATACCCTGGAAATCGCCTCCATATATTTCATTATTCCATACCCTGTCACCCCAGAATGCATTTGTAGCCTTATAATCAGACTCGCTTCTTAATCCTTCCTGTTCTGGATTCTCAGGATAAAGTGACCAATCCACAAGCTCATAATCAGTTGCACCTCTGGATGCAGTCTGTGCAGTGTCATTATCCTTATTGCCATTACAGAAACGGTCTGGGAAAATCTGATAAATCACAGCGTTTTTCATCCAGTCCGGTGTAGTAAATGCTGAATCGTATACACTAAGATCATACGGAATAACTTCATTTAAGCTGGCAAGAATCCCTTTTCCATAATCTTTGTTCTTATCATCACAATATACTTTAACAGCAGAACCGGAATAGAGAACAAAAAAGTACTGATACTGGCCAATCTCATCAAAACTTACTTCTGCTGACCACTTTCCTTCAGAATCTTTCTTTAAATCAAAATTCTCTACATCATTCTGCTTAACATAGAGCTTTGCTGCTGTAATATTATCATCAGCACTTATAGAGAATTTCACCTTCTCTCCTGTTGCAACAGCTCCGAAGATACTTTTATAATTACTATCCTTGGTATCAAAGCTGATTTTTGAGTCATCACTTTCCCACTTTGTTGCATCATTGTAATACACGCCAAATTCAGGATTAAAATAGAATGTCACCTCTTTATCTTCATCCACCTCGAATTCGTCAAAAACAAACTCATCGCTATTCTTTTCCCCCTCCATAGTAGATGATAGTTTTATATCTGAATATGTACCCTTCTTTAAATTAACCTTAGCGGAATATACTCCTGTTAAACCTTTGTCATTAAGTATGGTCTTCTCAATTCCATTTCCCTCAATGTAAGCGTCTGCAAATCTGTAGTTTAAAGATGTAACTGATAAATGTGTAGTCATATCCTGATAATATATTGTAACATCCTGCTTTGTTGGAACATTTACACAATAGTTTTCACCGTCTGACTCTCCACCAACTCCATAATTTTCATTCCATGAGCCTAATGCAATTTTGTACTCATAGTTCTGCGGTTCAACATCCTTAAATGTAAATTTGTAAAGTCCGTCCCCCATGTACTCCATCTTATTTGACATTGGGTCCCAGCTCTTCCCTGGAAAAGAACCTGGTACGTATACATCCCTTCCACCCGTTATCACTGTCTCAGTGCCTGTCTCTGCCTGACTTTCTGAGTTTGCAGCCGGCTTTTCCTTTTTTGGAAAAACAAATAAAGCCACTATTAAAGCCATAATTATAATTCCAATTACAGCAATACTCAAAATAATTTTCTTATTTTGAAAAATCTTTTTCATGTCTTTTCCCCTTTTCGCATATTTTCGCATTTTTATATATAATATACTAATGTCAAAAACACAAAAATGCAATATTAATAACAAAAAAGACTAATGAATAACTAAAATAATTATTCATTAGCCTTTTAAAATCATTTTATCCTAAGATTGCCTTATCACTTGCAAACTCTTCTCCACTAGCTTCTTCAAACTTATGTAATAAATCCGCTACTGTAAGTTTCTTCTTCTCTTCTCCACTAATATCCAGAATAATGTTTCCATCCATCATCATGATAAGTCTGTTACCATGAGCAATAGCATCCTTCATATTATGTGTAATCATAAGTGTTGTAAGATGGTCTCTGTTAACAATCATCTCTGTTGTCTCAAGAACCTTTGCTGCTGTCTTTGGATCAAGTGCTGCAGTATGCTCATCTAATAATAAAAGCTTTGGCTTCTGAAGTGTAGCCATCAGAAGAGTAAGCGCCTGTCTCTGTCCTCCGGATAAAAGACCTACCTTAGATGTCATTCTATCCTCTAACCCAAGTCCCAGAGTAGCCAAAAGTTCTCTGTACTGCTTTCTCTCGCTTTCCTTAATTCCAGCTCGTAAAGTTCTTGAATTACCTCTTCTAAGGGCAAGTGCAAGATTCTCCTCAATTTCCATTGTAGCTGCTGTACCTGTCATAGGATCCTGAAATACTCTGCCAAGATACTTTGCTCTCTTATACTCAGAAAGCCTTGTAACATCAATTCCATCTATCATAATAGAACCGCTGTCTACCGGCCATACTCCGGCAATAGCATTAAGCATTGTTGACTTTCCTGCACCATTACCACCAATTACCGTAACGAAATCGCCATCATTTAATGTGAGTGATAATCCCTTTAAAGCCATCTTCTCATTAACTGTACCAGCGTTGAAGGTCTTATAAATATTATTAAGCTGTAACATTTATTTTACCTCCTTTGGTTTACTAAAATATCTGCTCTTCCAGTATGGCACTGCTAAGAATACTGCAACAACAAGTGCCTGGAATAACTTAAGAAGGTCTGTATCGATTCCACACCAGATAACAATCTGAAGAACCATAAAATACAATACACCACCAATTGCTACTGCAAGAAGCTTAAGTGCAAAATTCTTAAAGATTTTTCCAAAAATAGCTTCACCGATAATAACTGCTGCAAGACCAATTACGATTGCACCTTTTCCCATGTTAATATCAGCAAATCCCTGATACTGTCCTAAAAGAGCACTTGAAAGTGCAACAAGTCCATTTGAAATCATAAGTCCAAGAACCTTGTTAAAGTTAGTATTAATTCCCTGTGCTCTTGCCATGTTCTCATTACAACCAGTTGCACGAAGGCTGCATCCTAACTCAGTTCCAAAGAACCAGTACAAAATTGCAATAATTGCAATAATGAATAAAATAACTACAAAGATAGTATTCTTCTCTAAGATTGAATTTCTAATATATCTAAGAGAAACAAGTAAATCAAACTTATCAACGCTTATAGCCTGATTTGATTTACCCATGATTTTAAGGTTCACACCCCACAATCCTAACTGCGTAAGAATTCCGGCCAGAATAGCTGGGATTCCCATTAATGTATGGAAGACTCCTGTTGCCAGACCTACTATCATTCCACTAATTGTTGCCATTAGAAGCGCAAACCAGATATTATGACCGCTCTGTACTAACATAATACAAACAGCAGCACCAGTACACATTGTACCATCTACTGATAAATCGGCAATATCAAGAATACGGAATGTAATGTACACTCCAATTGCCATTATACCCCAAATAAGTCCCTGGGCTACCGCTCCCGGCATCGCGCCCATTAAACTACTAATGTCCATTACTAATTACTCCTCAATTGCTTCGTATCCTTCCGGAATCTCTACTCCAATCTGTTCACAGATACTCTTATTGTATTTCTTCACAAAGTTTGGTGCGTACTCGATTGGCATTTCCTCAATCTTTGACTCTCCCTTTAAAATCTTTGCAGCCATCTTTCCTGTAGCTGTTCCAAGATCATAATAGCTGATAGAAAGAGTTGCAACACCACATCCCTTACAAATTCCTTCCTCACCAGCAACAACAGGTACTTTCTTCTCCATTGCGATATTGTTAAGAAGCTCTGTATTGTTAGCAACAGTATTATCTGTTGGTACATAAATAACTTCTGACTCATCTACTGCTGTTGTTGCCACAGCTGATAAATCATTAGAGTCAGAAAAAGCATACTGCTTACATGTATATCCAAGCTTCTCCAAATATGTCTGAACTGTATCTACCTGATACTGTGAGTTAGCCTCTGCAGAACAGTATAATAATCCAACATTCTTCTTATCCGGGAAGAGTTCTTTAATCATATCAGCCTGTCCATCAAGTGGAGCAAGGTCAGATGTTCCCGAAATATTTTTTCCTACTGTTCCATCAAAATTATCAATATCAAGCGCAACACCGTACTCAGTAATAGATGTTCCAAGAATTGGAATTGTATCTGTTCCTGCTGCAGCTGCCTGAAGTGCAGGAGTTGCATTTGCAAGAATTAAATCAACACCACTGTTTGTAAATCCATTGATAATTGTAGCACATGTATTTGAATCACCCTGTGCATTCTGTTCATCAAATTTTACATTCTCTTCACCTAATTCTTCAACAAGGGCATCCTTAAATCCCTGAGTAGCAGCATCAAGTGCATCATGCTGTACAAGCTGGCAAATACCTACCTTATATTTTGCGTCATTTGAGTCATCAGAGTTATCTGAAGCGCCACATGCTCCTAATGTTGTTAACATTGTTGCTGCAAGTAAAACAGCCATAATTTTCTTTTTCATTTCGTTCCATTCTCCTTTATCTTCCTTTATCTGCACTAAAACTATATAACTTCAACGCGATAAAGATATTACTATTGAATTATAAATGCTGTCCTGGTTTCTGTCAATGTTATACACATTTTCAATCTGACCATATGTTTTTATCTTATTTTGAACATTTAAACAATATCACAATATGATATTATGTATAAAAAACAAAGGATGGAATTTATAAATGAAAGATTCAAAACTCAAATTAATTACCCTTTCAGCACTATTTGCTGCTTTATGCTGTGTTGCTACAATGATAATCCGTATTCCTACTATTGGAACAAACGGATATGTTAATATAGGTGATGCTATAGTCCTTTTATCAGCCTGGATTATCGGTGGTCCTTATGGAGCTCTTGCAGCAGGCATTGGCTCCGGCCTTGCTGATTTACTTGCAGGATATGCAGCATATGTTCCTGGAACCTTCCTCATTAAATTTACTATGGCATTTGCAGCATATTTTGTATACAATGTATTAAGTAAGTTTAATAAATTTAAAATTATTTCTTATATCATAAGCGGCCTTGTAGCAGAACTTATCATGATACTGAGCTACCTTTTATATGAAGCTACTATATTAGGCTACGGAATTACCGCCTTTTCGTCAGTAGGAAGTAACTTCATTCAGGGTGCTACCTGTCTTGTCCTTGGTACGGTTGCAATGGCAATACTTAGTCAGGCGAATATAGAAAATCTCAGGAGGTAATTATGTACGAAGATATAAAAAATCAGGCTAAGCTCACAGCTAATGAAATATGTGACATAGCTGGTCTTAAATCCGGACAAATTTTAGTTGTAGGATGTTCTACAAGTGAGGTATGTGGAGATAAAATAGGAACTAATTCCAATTTCGAAGTGGCACAGGCACTCTTTTCAGGTATCTATGAAGTTGCCAGCGAGCGGGGAATCTATGTTGCCGCCCAGTGCTGTGAACATCTTAACCGTGCAATTATTGTTGAAAAAGATGCTGTTCCATTTTCCGAAATAGTAAACGCTGTCCCACAGCCAAAAGCAGGTGGTTCATTTGCCACAACAGCCTACCAGACTTTCAATAATCCTGTAGCTGTTGAAGAAATTAAGGCAGATGCCGGTATCGATATCGGTGGTACATTAATCGGAATGCATATCAGAAAAGTCGCAGTTCCAGTACGACTCACAAATAACAAAAT
>JAXJTU010000078.1:0-17565 GCA_036309425.1 Agathobacter sp. | reverse complement strand
GGCCAGGGTGGTATGGCAGGGGAGCGGGAGTGTGTTCAAACGAAAGGCTGATTATTCTTAGAGGGCATCTCATAATCTAGGGGAAAATTGCCCGGATGGCAATTTTAGGCGAAAGGTGCAAGGATGCACCGTTTGAGCCGCCCCGGAAAGCTTAATAACCCTCCTTATGCCCTCTTAGTATAATCGCCTTCCGTTTGTTAACACTCCCGCTCCCCTGCCATACCACCATGCCCCTGCCATCCCCCGCGCCCATACCCCCCCAGCATACCATGCTGCACCAGCCACCACATAGCCCAAGCACGCCAGCCACGCCAGCCACCCAAAGCCCCCTAACTGGCAAAATGCACAAAAAATATAATGGAATCACACGGGAAAATGGTGTGACCAGGGGAAAAGGGCATTTTTATACACAAATTTGTGGAGAAAAAAGCTCTAAAATAGAGTTATACACGAAGTTATACACGTTATCCACAATGTAAATCATGATTTTACAGAACAGTTGTTTTGTGAAAACGTAATAAACTTGTCCAAATTTTGTAATTTTTCGATATAAAGATTGACATTTGAGTTGTGAAAAAGTAAGTTAAATTGTCAGAAAATGGTAACTAATAAAATAATTGCCAAACCATATTACATTTGGTATACTACATGAAATATGATGAAGAAGTTAAATATTGCAGGAATAGAATTAGATAATTATACAGTCCGAGAGCTTAGCAACAGAGTAAGTAAACTCATGAGCGAAAAACCACTTGTTATAGCACAGGAAGTAGATATGGATGTGCTGATGCTGGCTGAAGAGGATGAAGTGGTTAGAAAAGCTTTAGAAGCATCGGACGTAACAATAATTTCGGAGTTGGGAATTCTTGAAGCAGCAGGAGCGTTGACAGTATCAAACATTCAAAGGAAGCATGAGATAAGCAATCATCTGCAGTTTAATGATATGTTGAAAAAGACTGAACGCAATAGAAGGACTGTTTATATTTTGGGGGAAACAGCAGAGCAGACTGAGCTGGTGCGAGAATTTTTAGAACAGGAATATACAGAATTAAAGATAGCCGGTATTGGGAACTTAGAAGATTGCAATGGAGAATCGGAAACCATTGTAAACGATATAAATTCTGCAACAGCAGATACTATCATATCTCTTCTTTCGTCACCAGTAAGAGAATACTTTTTGCTTGAGAACAAAGATAAAATTTTGGCTGGTTTATGGTATGGAGTCTCAGGTAGCAATTTGAGTGTACAGTCCAAAGGCTTAAAACATGTGATTAACAAATACATAAAAAAGCGTAAATTGGTAAAACATATAAATAACTACGAAGGGAAGGAAGAATAAAAATGTATATGGGGAGAAAACAGGAGAGGTTGATGCCCTATTTATATATTATCTTAGGAACAGCAGTAATTGCGCTTTCAATACAATGCTTTTTTGAACCTATTGGTCTGGTAACAGGAGGTTTCACAGGACTTGCGATTGTTATCAAGTCATTAACCAGTGGAGTGATAAAAGACGGAGTGCCAATATGGCTTTCAAATATCCTGTTAAACACACCGGTATTTATAATTGCATATATAATAAAAGGTCGAAAGTTTGTAGGCAGAACAGTATTCGGTGCAATTATGTTATCAGTGTGGTTGTATATAATACCAACAATGGATATGTCGCAGGGGGATTTTCTGCTGGCGGCTATCTTTGGTGCTGTTTTTTCGGGAGCCGGAATTGGACTAGTGCTTCGAGGTCATGCGACTACTGGTGGAACAGACATGGTTGCGGCCCTAATTCAGATGAAGTTTAAGCATTATTCAATTGCACAGATAATGCAGATTCTTGATGGTATTGTTGTGCTTGCTGGTTTGTATGTGTTTGGAATAAGACCTGGTATGTATGCGATAGTTGCAATTTTTGTGGCAACGAAAGTTACAGATATTGTTCTTGAAGGATTCAGATATTCAAAAGCCGCATATATAATTACAAATAAACATGAAGAAATCGCAAAGAGAATTATGGAAGATATTGACCGGGGAGTGACAGGAATCCATGCCATGGGTATGTATACGGGCGATGAAAAATGTGTACTTTATTGCGTTGTGTCAATGAGAGAAATAATTGAGGTTGAGGAACTTGTAAGAGAAATTGACCCAAATGCCTTTGTGATAGTTTCGGATGTAAGGGAAGTTTTAGGAGAAGGCTTTGCAGATTATCCCTCAAATACCTAATCTAGTAAATTTGAACAAATTTTTTTTGGAAAATTAGAGGAAATGTGTATAAATTACAACTTTCCTCTTTATTTTTTTGTGAGAAAGTATTAAAATAAGAGCTAGTATTTATGCAAAATGCAATCTTGGAGGAGAAGGAGAACATATTATGATTTCCAATCAGATACTTCAAAATACTATAGATGGATTGAAAGGTATCACAAGAACAGACTTATGTGTGTTTGATATAGAGGGAAAAATACTTGCGGCGACATTTTCAGAGGCGGACGAGTATATTAAGCCAGCCAAGAATTTTGTGGAGTCACCGGCTGATAGCCAGGTGGTAAGCGGAAGTCAGTTTTTCAAGGTTTTTGATGAGAGACAGTTAGAGTATGTGTTGCTTGTAAAAGGCGAGACAGAAGAAATTTACATGATAGGTAAGATTGCCTGTTTCCAGATTCAGAATCTTCTTGTAGCATATAAGGAAAGATTTGATAAAGATAATTTTGTTAAAAATCTTTTGTTGGATAACCTTCTTTTAATCGATATTTATAATAGGGCAAAGAAGCTTCATATAGATATCGAAGTTCGAAGAGTAGTATATTTGATAGAGACTAACAGAGAAAAAGACAATAATGAGATTGAAAGAATAAGAGGGCTTTTTGGCGGCAAGGCAAAGGATTTTGTCACAGCTGTAGATGAGAAGAATATTATCGTTGTAAAGGAACTGTCGGACAACGAGACATATGCTGATCTTCGCAAGACTGCAGAAGTAATACTTAATCTATTCCGTTCGGATGCATCAAAAAATGTGCATATCTCTTACGGAACCATTGTAGGTGAGCTTAAAGAAGTATCTCGCTCATATAAGGAAGCCAGAATGGCTCTTGATGTAGGTAAGATATTTTTTGAAGAACAGAATATTATTGCCTACTCACAGCTTGGAATTGGACGACTTATTTATCAGCTTCCTATTCCACTTTGTAAGATGTTTATCAAGGAGATTTTCGATGGTAAATCACCGGATGATCTTGATGAAGAAATTCTTACTACAATCAATAAGTTTTTTGAAAACAGTCTTAATGTGTCTGAGACATCGCGTCAGCTATACATACACAGAAATACTTTGGTGTATCGTCTGGACAAGCTTCAGAAAAGTACAGGGCTTGATTTGAGAGTGTTTGAGGACGCAATTACCTTTAAGATTGCATTAATGGTAGTTAAATACATGAAATATATGGAATCAATGGATTATTAAGGAGACAGTATGATTAAACTGGAACATGTCAGCAAGGCATACACCGCAGGAATACCTGCACTTAACGATGTAAACCTTGAAATTGATGATGGAGAGTTTGTGTTTGTTGTAGGAGATAGTGGTTCTGGAAAATCCACTCTAATCAAGCTTCTTTTAAAAGAACTTGAACCTACTGAAGGGACTATCACTATTGATGGAAATGTATTAAAAAAGATACGAAGGAAGAACATTCCAAAGTTTCGTCGTAACATCGGAGTTGTATTCCAGGACTTCCGTCTGTTAAAAGACAGAAATGTTTATGACAATATTGCTTTTGCACAGAAAGTAATAGGTGAGCCAAATAGCAAGATAAAAGTTAAGACACCACAGATGCTTTCTCTTGTAGGACTTGCAGCAAAGTATCGTTCATTTCCAAGGGAATTATCAGGAGGAGAACAGCAGCGAGTTGCAATTGCAAGAGCACTTGTAAACCAGCCAAATATTTTGCTCGCGGACGAGCCAACAGGAAATCTCGATAACAATAATGCATGGGAGATTATGAAGCTCCTTGAAGAGATTAACGAAAAGGGAACAACTGTAATAGTTGTAACCCACAATTTGGAGATTGTAAAAGTTATGAAAAAACGTGTCATCACCATTAAGAAGGGTGTATTAGTAAGTGATACTAAGCGAGGTGATGATTATGAAGATTAATACTATTTTTTATTCGATACATCAAGGATTAAAAAATGTCTTTCGAAACAAAATGTTTTCACTTGCATCAGTAGCAACGATGGCAGCATGTATTTTTATGTTTGGACTTTTTTACATCATTGTTACTAATTTTTCGGCAATTGTAAAAACAGCAGAGGAAGGCGTAGCGGTAACAGTATTCTTTGACGAAGGAATGGGAGAGGAAGAAATTGTCGCCATACAGAATGATATTTCGAAAAGAGTTGAAGTGAGTAAAATTGTCTATGTATCAGCAGAAGAAGCCTGGAAGACATATCAGTCAGATTATTTTGAAGGATATACTGAAGCAGCTGAATCTTTTGGAAATGATAATCCGCTGAGCAATTCGGCTAACCTTGAAGTTTACCTTAATGATGTTTCGATGCAGACATCGCTGGTTAATTACATCAATTCATTAAACGGTGTAAGAAAGGTAAACCAGTCTAAGGACCTTGCAAATACACTTACAGATTTAAATAAACTTATAAGTTATATTTCCGCGGGTATAATTACAATTCTTCTTTGCGTTGCAGTATTTCTTATAAGTAACACTGTTACAGTAGGTATATCTGTAAGAAAAGAAGAAATTGGAATCATGAAGCTGATAGGAGCATCGGATTATCTTGTAAGAGCACCGTTCGTGGTAGAAGGTGTGGCAATTGGATTTATTGGAGCACTTATTCCACTTGTTCTTTTATATGTAATGTATGGAAAGATTTGTGAATATATTGCTATTAAGTTTAATGTTATCGGCTCGATGATTCAATTTATCCCAAGTGTAGAAGTCTTTGGTACTCTCGTTCCAATAGCACTTATTCTTGGAGTTGGAATCGGCTTTCTTGGAAGTAAGATAACAATACGTAAACATTTAAAGGTTTAGAAAGTGACGACCATACCGATAACAAGTATGGTCGTTTTGCTTTAGTGTGCGGTGGAAAGGAATAGTATGGAAGAAAAACAAAAATCACAATTCTCAGGTAAAAGTTTTGCCATAGGAGTGGTGGCGGGACTTGTAGTCTGTATATTTTTGACGGTAATCGGAATTAATATTTATGCAAGAATGTCAAATGAATATCTCGTTATTGGCGGAGGTGGAAAAGAAAAGGTAGAAGATGTAGAGCTGCTTGATGAGAAAACTGTCGACAAAATAAACGAGATAACCAAGAAAATGGATCTATATTATTATGAAGACTATGATGAAGATGAGATTAGAAACGGATTGCTGCATGGACTTGTAGAAGGAATCGGCGACCCATATTCAGTGTATTACACAAAAGAAGAATATGAAGATTTGTCAATCAAAACAACAGGAACATATTATGGAATCGGAGCAGGACTTCGCCAGGACCCGAAAACAATGCAGGTAACTGTAACTAAAGTATACAAAGGAACACCTGCTGAAGAATCAGGATTATTAAAAGATGATGTGATTCTTTATGTTGATGATATTGAGGCAACATCGATGGAACTTTCAAAACTGGTTCTTAATATCAGAGGTGAAGAAGGTACATCCGTGCATCTTAAAATATATAGAGAGTCAACAGCTGAGACTCTTGAATTTGATGTAGAAAGAAGAAATGTAGAACTTCCAAGTGTTGAAAGTCAGGTGCTAGAGGATGGAATAGGATATATACAGATATCAGAATTTCAGAAAAATACAGCAGAACAATTCGACACACACCTTAAGGGGCTTATGCAGCAGGGTGTAAAAGGAATTGTTGTAGACTTAAGAGATAATCCTGGTGGACTGCTTGGTGCAGTAACTGAAATTCTTGATGAGCTGCTTCCGGAAGGCCTGATCGTATACACAGAGGATAAGTATGGCAAGAGGGATGAATATAAATCCGATGCGAACAGCATAGACATCCCTATGGTTGTACTTGTAAATGGAAACAGTGCCAGTGCGTCAGAAATTTTTGCAGGAGCTGTAAAAGATCATGGCTATGCAAAAATAGTAGGAACAACAACATATGGAAAAGGGATTGTACAGACAATACTTAAGCTTGGAGACAAGGATGCATTAAAAATAACAACAGCCAAATACTTCACTCCAAATGGAAATTACATACATGGTGTCGGCATTGAACCGGATATTGAAATCGAATATGAAATGCCGGAAGATAAAGTGTACAATCAGGAAACTGACAATCAGCTCAGAAAAGCAGTGGAAGTGCTAAAAGAGGAGTTGTAATGGCAGGAATAAAAATTATTCATTTTGTAAGAATTATTCTTACAATAATGGCAGTAGGCTGGATGTTTATAATTTTTGGTTTTTCCAATCAAAAAGGCGATGATTCGGCTGGCTTAAGCGAAAAAGTAAGTTATAGAATTATTAAAACCAGCTCAGACTTAAGAAATGAACAGGTAAGTGAGTCGGAATTGTGGAAAAGGGCCAAAAAAATCGAGTACCCTGTGAGAAAACTTGCTCATATGTCGGAATATGCGATTATGGCAATGCTTTGGTTTTTTACTATTATGAGTTATGGAATCAAAAGTAAAGCAGCTTTTATCGCCCCGGTTTTGATAGTTTTTTTGTACGCATGTACTGATGAGATACATCAGCTTTTCGTTGCTGACCGTTCGGGGAAATTTACAGATGTGCTGTTTGATACATCTGGCGCGTTAATAATGATGCTTATGATTTTTGCAGTAGAAGTTGTCATTCGAAAGTGCAGACACACTAAGTTGAGTGGCAGCTAAAAAATATATATAATTTAAATAAAGAAAGAGGTGATACTGTGGTAGAACTTGATAATTTCAAGGGACAGCTTTTATCCTACAAGTCCCCACTACAGGAAGTGAGGGATTCACTTTGACCTGGCTAACAAAGAACAAAAAATCCAGGAATTAGAGAGAGAAATGGAGGCACCGGATTTTTGGGATGATCCGGAGGTTTCTCAGAATAAGATGAAGGAGCTAAAGAGCATGAAAGATGATGTCTCAACATATGCATCTTTAGCTACACAGTATGAAGATATCGAGACGATGATAGAGATGGGTTATGAGGAAAACGACGCAAGTCTGATTCCGGAAATTCAGGAAATGCTTGATGACTTTGTAAATACTTACGATGCAATAAGAATGAAGACTTTATTATCTGGCGAGTATGATAGGGATAATGCGATTGTATCGCTCCATGCTGGGGCTGGCGGAACTGAGTCGTGCGACTGGGCAGCTATGCTTTTTAGAATGTACTCAAGATGGGCAGATAAAAAAGGATTTTCAGTTGAAGTGCTTGACTCATTAGATGGAGATGAAGCTGGAATAAAATCAATTACATTCCAGGTTAATGGTGAAAATGCATATGGTTACCTTAAGTCAGAAAAAGGTGTTCACCGTCTTGTAAGAATATCCCCATTTAATGCAGCTGGAAAGCGCCAGACCTCATTTGTATCCTGCGATGTAATGCCGGATATTGAGGAAGATGTAGATGTAGAAATTAAGGATGAAGATATAAGAATAGACATCTTCCGCTCAAGCGGAGCCGGTGGACAGCATATCAACAAGACTTCATCTGCAATTAGAATTACACATTTTCCATCAGGAATTGTAGTTCAGTGTCAGAATGAACGTTCACAGCACATGAATAAAGACAAAGCCATGCAAATGTTAAAAGCCAAATTATATCTTCTTAAACAGGAAGAAAATGCCGCAAAGGCAGCAGGCATCCGTGGTGAAGTGTCCGAAATTGGCTGGGGAAATCAGATTCGTTCATATGTAATGCAACCATATACAATGGTAAAAGACCACAGAACAGACACTGAAAGTGGAAATGTTGATGCCGTAATGGATGGAGATATTGATAAGTTTATTAATGGCTATTTAAAATGGTTATCTCTAGAAAAATAAAAATATAGTTGCATTTAATAATTTTATATGATAAACTCTTTCGAGTGAAGACACTTGTCGGTGTATGAAAGACAAATAGGCTGGCAATTGGAGGTATATTATGGTAGATGAATCAAACTACTATATTATAAAGAGAAAAGCTGTACCAGAAGTTTTGCTCAAAGTTATTGAAGCGAAAAGACTTTTGGATTCTGGAAAAAAAGAATCGGTACAGGAAGCAACTGAAGCAGTAGGAATAAGCAGAAGTTCTTTTTATAAGTATAAAGATGATATATATCCATATCATGAGAAATCAAACGGAAAGACAGTTAACATGGTTATCCAGATGGATGATGAGCCGGGATTATTATCTACTGTATCAAAGACAATTGCGGATTGTAAGGCAAATATTCTGACTATTCATCAGAGCGTCCCTATCAACGGAGTAGCAGCGCTGACACTCAGCGTGGATGTCTTTCCTGATAGTGGAGATGTGGATGAAATGGTGAGAGGAATAGAAGCAGTACATGGCATACACTATGTGAAAATAATAGCTAGGGAGTGATTAAAAGATGAAAATAGCAGTAATGGGTTACGGAACAATTGGATCAGGAGTTGTTGATGTATTAAGAATTAACAAGGATAAAATCGCAGAGAGAGCAGGCGAGGAAATTGAAGTAAAATATGTACTTGACCTTCGTGAGTTCCCTGGAGATCCGATGGAAGATAAAATCATTCATGATTACCAGACAATCGTAGATGATCCTGAAATTGGAGTAGTAGTAGAAACAATGGGAGGCGTTGAGCCTGCATTTACTTTTGTAAAGGCAATGCTTGAAGCTGACAAGCACGTAGCTACATCAAATAAGAACCTTGTAGCAGCAAAAGGTGCAGAGCTTATAAAGATTGCAAGAGAGCACAATGTAAACTTCCAGTTCGAGGCAAGTGTAGGTGGTGGTATTCCAATCATTCGTCCACTTAATAAATGTCTCACAGCTGACGAAATAGAAGAAATCACAGGAATATTAAACGGAACAACAAACTACATGCTTACAAAGATGGCAGACGAAGGAGCAGAGTTTGATGATGTGCTCAAGGATGCTCAGGATAAGGGCTATGCTGAGAAAGATCCAACAGCAGATATCGAAGGACATGACCCATGTCGTAAGATAGCGATCCTTACATCGCTTGTAGCTGGACAGCAGGTAGATTTTGAAGATATTCATTGTGAAGGAATTACAAAGATTTCTGCAACAGACATTAAATATGCAAAGGCAATGAACCGTTCGATTAAGCTTGTTGCAACAAGTAGAAAAATTGGTGATAGCTTCACATGTATGGTAGCTCCATATATGCTTGATTCTACACATCCATTATGCGGAGTAAACGATGTATTCAACGGAATCTTCGTACATGGAAATGTATTAGGAGATGCAATGTTCTACGGAAGTGGAGCAGGAAAGCTTCCAACAGCAAGTGCTGTAGTAGCAGATGTGGTAGATATGGTTAAGCATAAGAATACAAACATCTACATTAACTGGAGCTCAAAGAAGCTTGAGCTTATCGGATATAAAGATAGCGTGAATGCATTCTTTGTACGTACAACAGATGATAAGGCCAAGATTGAGTCTGTATTTGGAAATGTAACATACGTTGAAGGAATTGCTGATGGAGAACTTGGTTTTGCAACAGAAAAGATGACAGAGGCCGAGTTTGAAGCAAAAGCAGGAGAGCTTGAAGTTGTAAACAGAGTTCGACTTGGATAAAAATTTTTCGCCGAAGGAAATTTCTCCTTCGGCGTGTTTTATTGTGCGAAAGAAGATGTCGGTAAAGCTGACACGCATTCCGTAGCAAGAAAAATATGTAAAACGGAGGAAAGAAAAATTGGGATTTTGGGATTATATATTTCCACCCAGATGTCCGGTATGTGACAAAATCGTAGATATTGATACGGTTGAAAATGACAGATATATTCATGAAAAATGTGAGAAAAAACTAATATATGTAAAAGAACCAACATGTCTGCACTGTGGTGCACCTGTCGAAAAAGAGTCAACAGAATTGTGCTCAGATTGTGCCAGAAAAAAAGGCCATACCTCATTTAGGCAGGGAAAATCACTTTATGTATATAAAGGTGACATAAAACGAACCATGTACAGATTCAAATATTATAATAAAAGAGAATATGCCCGGTTTTTTGCAAAAGATGCTGTTGCTTGTTACGGTCAGTGGATAAGACAAAATAAGATTCAGGCGATAACAGCCATTCCTATGTACAAGGCAAAACAAAGAAAACGAGGCTATAATCAGGCGGAAGTTTTTGCAAAAAAACTATCAAAATATTTGGATATACCATATGTTGTGGATGGTGTTAGAAGAATTGTGGATACGGCACCAATGAAGGAATTAGATGACGTTCAAAGAAAAAATAATCTAAAAAATGCTTTTCAGTGTTCTGAAAATATAGTACAATATGACTATATTATGCTGGTGGATGATATATATACTACTGGTAGCACAGCAGATGCAGTAGCAGAAACATTAATAAAAGAAGGGGTTTCAAATGTGTTTATGCTAAGCGTTTGTATAGGACAAGGTTTTTAGGAGGCACGGTAAAATGAATGTATCAAATTGTAGAGGTTGTGGAAGACTCTTTAACGCAATTAGCAATGAGAAAATTTGCCCAAATTGCCAGAGAGAAC
Organism: Agathobacter sp.; assembly: GCA_036309425.1. Taxonomy (GTDB): domain Bacteria; phylum Bacillota; class Clostridia; order Lachnospirales; family Lachnospiraceae; genus Roseburia. Next base: position 6,867 of record JAXJTU010000078.1, on the reverse strand, counting down.
TTGATGAGAAATTTGTTCAGGTAAAAGAATTCCTTAGAGAGAATTTAGAGGCGTCAGTTGAACAGGTATCCAAGGAATGTAATGTAAGTACAAAGCAGATTCGCCAGTGGGTTCGTGAAGAGAGACTTACATTCTCAGAACATTCTATGGAGGGGATTGAATGTGAGAGATGTGGCACAATGATTAAGACGGGGCGTTATTGTGAAGCTTGTAAGCTGGCTGTTGGAAATGACTTAAGAAATGCAATGGCTAGACCAAAGACTATCGCACAGGCTAAGAATGTTGACAAAGAACGTGACCGTATGCGTTTTTTAAAGAATTAAAATGTTAAAAGGAGCCAATGGCTCCTTTTTTTGTGCTTTTTTGTTAAAGGCATTGTTTGACGATAAAATCTGCCTATGTTATAATGCTAGAGAATGTATAAGTGCGTCCATTAAAAGGAGAGCGTATGATAAACGGAGAAAAAGTAAAGGTTCTTTTTGAATTGGCCAAATCAGATGTTAACGATGAAAAGCTTAAAAACAATTCCCGCAGTTATTACAGGTGGGATTATTTATGGAAAGAGGCGATTGTTAGTTTTTTCACAGGAACACTTGCGTACATATTGCTGGTGGTGTTGTGGGGATTGTATAATCTTGAGGAACTATTAGATAGACTTAAGAGTATGGATTTTGTTTCTATCGGTACAACTATAGCTGTGTTATATATTGCCTTTATAGTTATTTACGAATTTGTGACTGTTTTAGTATATACATATAGATATAAACTGGGCAGAATACGCTTGCGTAAGTATGGCGAGCTTCTTAAGAAGCTGAATCAGATGTATAATCGCGAAGACAAGCTGAGACGCTAGGAGGAATTATGACTAAGTTATTAGAGATTAAGGATAAGATAGTAAAGTTTTATAGCAGTTATGAGATTTATGTAAATGTTGTTTTTAAATTCATAATTGCCTTTACAGCATTTGAGATGATTAACTTAAATGTTGGATATAATTCAAAAATAAGTAGTATAACAGTTGCACTTGTACTTGCGTTGGTTTGTTCAGTTTTGCCGACAAATTTTATAATTATTATTTCTGGCATATTGATAATTCTTGATATGTATTCATTATCTGTTGCTGTTGCAGCTATTGCAGCTATTCTTTTTTTGATAATTTATCTGGTATATTTCAGATTTGCACCGAAAGATGGATATATAGGTGTATTAACTACGATATTATGCAGATTGAATATTCCATTTATTATGCCGATAGGAGTTGGACTTCTTAAAGATTTGCAGTCAGTTGTTGCAGTTATTTGTGGAACTGTAGTTTATTTTTTTCTATATGGAATCAGAAGCAGCGCAACAGAACTTACAGCAGCAGCCGGTACACAAAAAGTTGAGAGTGCCACAAAGATAAATGTAACAATTGGGCAGTTGCTTGGAAATAAGGAAATGTACCTTGTTATTTCGGTTTTTGCACTTACAACAATAGTTGTATGGATTGTTAGAAGACTTAAGGTTGATCATGCATGGACACTTGCGATTGTACTGGGAACTCTTATTCAGGTAGCAGCACTTTTTATTGGATATGTAATACTTGGAATTTCGGGAAGAACCGTTATTGTAATCGTTGGAAATATTGTGTCTCTTCTTGTGGGATTTGCGCTTCAGTTCTGGTTTATGAATCTTGATTATTCAAGAACTGAGCGGGTTCAGTTTGAGGATGATGAATATTATTATTATGTAAAAGCTGTTCCAAAGAAGATGGTAGCGTCTCAGGAGAAGACAGTAAAACACTTTGGAAATACTGGAAGTCTTGGAAAAAAGATAGATGTGAAGAACATTAATACTTCGATTGTAAATGAAGAGGCCAGTAAAAAGGTTATTGCTCAGGAACTTGATATAGATGAAGATTTGTTAGATTAATTCTTGGTAAGGAGTAACGATGCAGAGATTTGCAGGAATGCTTGGAAATTTTAAAGAAACTTTAACTACATATGTGGGATTTCCAAATGTCGAATTTGGCATCGTAGACCTTTTGGAAATACTGATTTTGTCAGTCCTTTTTTATGAAGTGTTGATTTGGATTAAGACTACAAGAGCATGGAATCTTTTTAAAGGTATTCTTACAATCCTTGTGTTTGTTATGCTTGCAGCAATTTTACAGATGAACACAATTTTCTGGCTGGCAAAGAATACATTTAATGTAGGTCTTATTGCCCTTGTTGTAATTTTTCAGCCAGAGCTTCGTCATGCCTTAGAGAACATTGGTGGAAAAAGAATGTTCGGAAAGCTTTTGGATTTCGGTAAAAATGACATATTAAAATTTACTGATAAGACTATCGACGAACTGGTAAAGTCATGTTATGCAATGGGAAAAGTCAAGACAGGAGCCCTTATTGTATTAGAGGACAATATTAGTCTTGATGAATATGTCAGAACAGGAATAGATGTTGATGCTGTAGTTAGCAGCCAGCTCATAATTAACATTTTTGAAAAGAATACACCCCTTCATGATGGTGCAATTATCGTACGTGGTGACAGAATTGTATCAGCGACATGTTATCTTCCGCTTTCGGACAGTACCTTTCTTTCTAAGGATTTGGGTACAAGACATAGAGCTGCTGTTGGTGTGAGTGAAGTAAGTGATTCGGTTACAATCGTTGTATCTGAAGAGACTGGAAAGGTCTCGTTGGCAGTACATGGTCAGATATATCATGATATTAATGCTGACTTCCTTCGCGAACAGCTTCATTATCTACAGAACAGACATCATGAAGTGACTAAATTAGAGCTTTTAAGAAGGAGGTTTAAGCATGGCAAAAAAAATTCTCAAAGCTCTAACTAATAATTTTGGATTTAAACTTCTTGCAGTTGTTTTTGCGTTTACCTTATGGCTTGTTGTTTACAATATTGATGATCCAAACAAGACAAAGACATTTACGGCTAATGTATCTATCGAAAACGCAAAAGTCATCACTGAGATGAACAAATGTTATGAAGTAGTTGATAACAGTAATTATGTGTCTTTTGCAGTAACTGCCAAAAGCAGTATTATAAAAGAACTTGAAGACGGCGATTTTGTTGCGACTGCTGATATGAACAATATTATTGTAAGTGAAGATGGAGAGAATGCGACCATAAGAATTGATATTTCAAGTAGAAAATACAGCAATACGATTAAGTATTCAAGTGGTACAAAATATCTTACCATTAAGCTTGAAGAACTTATGAGTAAACAATTTGTTGTAGCAGCTAATGCCAACGGTTCGGTTGCAAAAGGCTATGCGCTTGGTGATGTTTCAGTTACAAGTCCGACAGTGCTAAAAGTTTCCGGACCTGAAACAATAGTAAAGAGAATCGATTCGGTTGTTGCATCAATTGATGTGTCTGGAATGACCATGAGCATGACAGACAATGCAGTGCCAAAGCTTTATGATGAAGATGGTAATGAAATTGCAACTACCCGTTTGACACTGAGCGCAGATTCGGTAACAGTATCTGCAGAGGTTTTGGGCACAAAAGATGTATCAATTAACTTTTCAACCACTGGAAGTCCGCAGGGCAACAACAGTGTGATGGGAGTATCAGGAACACCATCACATATTCTGGTAAAGGGAAGCGCTAATGTGCTTAATCAGCTTACAAGTATTGATGTAGAGCCGATTAATGTAAATGGAGCAACAGCAGATATTACCACAAGTATAGATATAACAGAGTTCCTGCCAGAGGGAGTTTCACTTGTTAATTCAGATGAAGCAAACATATCTGTAACTGTAAAAATTGAAACCTACAATACTACAGGTTTGGTATTGTCAACAAACAATATTACAGTAAATGGTCTTGATGAAGAAAATAAATGTTCATTTTCAAATAGTAATGTAAGTGTACAGGTAAGTGGAAATTCAACCGATTTGGCAAAGCTTTCATCTGCTAACTTAAAAGGAACAATAGATGTTTCAGGACTTACAACAGGCACACATATGGTTAAAGTAGGACTTAGTCTGGATACCGGAGTCTATAAATGGAATGAGGTATCTGTTGAAGTTACTATTACAAAAGCAAAAGCAAATGATGAATCCGACGGCAATAATTCGGATTCCAACAACTCTGGAAATAATACACAAAACGAAAATCAGAGCGAAGAAGAAAATGAACAATAGCTATTGTCAAAGGAGAAAAAGATGGCAAGAATGTTTGGAACTGACGGCGTAAGAGGCGTCGCAGGAACAGAACTAACAATAGAATTAGCGATGAAATTAGGGCAGGCTGGAGCTTATATCTTAACAAAAGAAAAAGAACATCAGCCAACTATTATTGTAGGATGTGATACAAGAATCTCAGGAGGGATGCTTGCAAATGCACTAATGGCAGGAATTTGTTCTGTTGGAGCAAATGCAATATATGTTGGTGTTGCACCAACACCTGCAATAGCATACCTTACAAAGAAGCATAAGGTAGACGCAGGGGTGGTAATTTCAGCATCGCACAATCCTATGGAATTTAACGGAATTAAATTTTTTGATGGAGAAGGCTACAAACTCCCTGATTCTTTAGAGGATGAAATTGAAGCTCTTATCAGGAATGATATGGATGATGTGGTTTTTCCAATTGGACCAGGTATTGGACGCATTGATTATCGTTTTGATATCGTAAACGAATATATCGAGTTTGAAAAGAAAACAGTACCAATTGATTTATCTTCATTGAAGATTGTAGTAGATTGTGCTGAAGGAGCAAGCTATTATACATCCGTAAAGGCACTAAAGGATCTCGGTGCCAATATTATAGCGATTCATACAGAGCCGGATGGGACTAATATCAATGCCAATTGTGGCTCGACACATATGGATGAGTTAAAAGCAAGAGTAGTATCTGAAAAAGCAAATGTAGGTATTGCTTTTGATGGTGATGCTGATAGAATGCTTGCAGTTGATGAAAATGGAAAGCTAGTGGATGGCGACCAGATTATGGCAATCATTGGTAATCATCTTAAGACAAAAGGAAAGCTTTCAAAAGATACCATTGTTGTAACAGTGATGACAAACCTTGGCTTTACATTAATGGGTAAAGAAAAGGGCATTAATATAGAGAAAACAAAAGTTGGTGACAGATATGTTCTCGAGAACATGAGAGAAAATGGATATAATCTCGGCGGAGAACAGTCAGGCCATGTAATCTTTTTAGATGAAAACACAACAGGTGATGGACTATTATCAGCCTTACATTTGCTTGAGGTAATGGTTGATACTGAAAAACCGCTATCGGAGCTTTCGGAAGTAATGCAGGTGCTTCCACAGGCATTGGTAAATGCAAAAGTGCCTAATCACAAAAAAGAAAGTTACATGGAGTATTCAGAAATAGCAGAAGCAATTCAATTACTAGAAGCAAGATTCGCTGGTGAAGGAAGAGTGCTTATTCGTCCTTCTGGAACAGAACCATTAGTCAGAGTAATGATAGAAGGAAAAAATCAGGCTGTTATCGATGAAGAGGCGAAGAAGCTGGCTCAACTTATAACAAATGTTATGCTATAGGAGGAAATATGGTTTCACGGAAGGTTAGAATAGTTAATCCTACCGGATTGCACCTTCGCCCGGCGGGAAATCTATGTAATGAAGCAATAAAATATGAATGTAAAGTATTATTCGAAAAAGATGGGAATCTTGCAAATGCAAAGAGTGTATTATCGGTGCTTGGAGCATGCGTAAAATCAGGAGAAGAAATACTTTTGATGTGCGATGGTGAAGGAGAAGAAGAAGCACTTGAAGCTATTGCAGAGTTTATTGAAAATAGACTTGGAGAAACATAAAAATTTACTGGCAATAGTAGTCTATTTGCGTTAGTATATAAGAAATGCAATGATAGTATTGTTGTGTTATCATACACAATTATGCATATAAGAATATAGAAGGAGAGAATACAGGAATGAAGAACGTAGAACGTTACAAGAGAAACCCTGTCCTCCATTATCCGGAGCGTCAGTGGCCAAACAAAGAAATTGAAAAAGCACCAATCTGGTGTTCAGTAGATCTACGAGATGGAAATCAGGCACTTATCGAGCCTATGAATGTAGATGAGAAAATGGAAATGTTTGAGCTACTACTAAAGCTAGGTTTCAAGGAAATCGAAATCGGATTCCCAGCAGCATCACAGATAGAATTTGATTTTTTAAGAAAATTAGTAGATGAGAATAAAATTCCAGATGATGTAAAGGTACAGGTATTATGCCAGTGTCGTCAGGAACTTATTGATAGAACATTTGAGGCGATTCAGGGAATTAAGAATGTTATATTCCATATTTACAACTCTACATCAACTTTACAAAGAGATGTAGTATTCAACAAAGGTCGTAAAGAGATTATTGACATCGCTATTGCCGGAACCAAAATGGTAAAAGAAGGAATGAAGAACTTCGATGGAGATATTCAGCTTGAGTATTCTCCAGAAAGCTTTACAGGAACAGAGATGGATTTTGCGCTTGAAATCTGTACAGCAGTTCAGGATACATGGGATCATGCAAATGATAATCCAATTATCTTCAACCTTCCAGCAACAGTAGAGATGAACACACCTAACGTGTACGCTGACCAGATTGAATGGATGAGTACACATTTCAAGGATAGAGATAATGTAATTGTATCGGTACATCCACACAATGACCGTGGAACAGGCGTGGCAATTACAGAACTTGCACTCCTTGCAGGAGCAGACCGAGTAGAGGGAACACTTCTTGGAAACGGAGAGAGAACAGGAAATGTTGATGTGCTTACAATTGCATACAACATGTTCTCACAGGGAATTGACCCTGAACTAAACTTAGAAGATGTAAGAGAAATAGTAGAAGTATATGAGCGTTGCTGTAAGATGAAGGTAGATGTACGT
>JAXJTU010000077.1:0-29509 GCA_036309425.1 Agathobacter sp. | reverse complement strand
GGGGGGGTGTGCCCTTTTGACCTATATGATTGATTGTAATCAGTGTGCAGCCTATAAAATATAGCTACATTTATAGGCTGATTTTTATAAAAATGGAACTTCACGGATTCAGGTAACAACTTATAATTGCCTCAAACCCACTTAAACTGGGCATTTCTTAGAGAGTAAGCACACCGTCTCCACATGCATTGAAACTTTACTACGCATTAACATTCACGCACATGATTTTAGATTTTTACCCACTATAATTACATTTAGTCATATGGAAGTCTCTATCCTCTAAGTGTGTGCAAATAGTTTTACAATTCTACGAGTACTTTCCACTTACCATTACGTTTGCCATTCTCTCTGCAAATTAATCCCTTATCCTGCATTTCTACAGTTCGACGCTTTATGGTTCTCTCTGATTTTCCCGTCAACTCAGCAATCTGCTTTTGAGTCGTTGCAGGATTATTCTTTAAAACATTAATTATTGCCAATTCTTCAAGTGATAAGTCTAAAGTGCCATTTTGGCACTTTAAGGCCTTTTCAGTGGCACTTTGAGTGGCACCTTCACTCTGAAAATCAACATGCATGTATCTGTTTTTTAGCTCATGATCCGCATTCATTAAAAGATTTTCAAAAAACAATTCCAGGAACTCTGTAGTCGCATGAATGCCATTCTGCAGGTCATTATAATTTGCCCTGACTAAGGCATTTCTAAAATACCAGGAATTCTCTGCAAGTGTTTCATTGCTTACAGTAAATCCAAATGTTTTTAAATACTTAATTATAAATACCGCCGTTGATCTGGTATTACCTTCTCCAAACGGATGAATCTGCCATATTCCAGAAGTGAATTTTGCAATATGTCTCACAGACTCCTCTATCGATAACCCCTCATATGAAAAGTTTTTCTCTTGTTGAAAATCATAATCCAGAGTAGCTCTAATACTATCATACGAAGCATACATCACAGTATTGCCTTTCAATACCCACTCTTTTTTCGTGATATTATAATCACGTATTCTACCTGCATGGCTAAATACACCTTCAAACAGCTTACGATGAATATTCTGCCATTCTACAGGCGAAAATTGAAAAGTCTTCTCACCAAGTAACTTAGCAATTCTTACAGAAACAATATCTGCTTCCTTGGTATCTGCTTCTATATCACTTCTATCCTGGCGTTCTTCATAATAGCTGTGAATACGTTTATCAGCTTCTAAGATTGTTATTTTCCCTTCGATATGCTCCTTAGCAGTTTCAATCAAATACTCTGAGGGCTTGAGTCCATCAACATCCTGAAGCCCTATAGCAGTTTTCCAAGCATTGCTTTTATCAACCTTATCTGGTTCTCCTTGACGTATATATTCATTTAATTCTAATTCCCAATTTTTATCCGCCAACCTCTATCACCTCTCAAAATATACCTACATACGCTCAATAGTTACTAACTGATTCGATATGATTCTTCTACCTTTTTCTCCAAAGTCGTCATCCTCTTTAATATATTCATAAATGAGCATTGCTTCTTTTCGTCCACATTCCTTGCAATTAATGCCAGACTTATCAAAGACTGCAGTAGGTGCTGTTTGATATGGAAAAATTGTGTTTACAGAAATTGTCGTAGTTACATTTTCCACAGCTCTCGTCTGTATATGACCTTTTATCATTTCATATCTTTGAATATTTTCATAATCCGACACATCATAAAATAAAACTATATTAATATCCGTTCTTTCCTTGTATAATTCTCTAAAATACTCTGGAAATCTAATTTCAAAGCATATCCGAATTCCAATTTTTATTCCTTGTATCTCAAATATCCCTTGCTTATTTCCAGATTCAAAATTATCATTATCCCATCCATATCTTCAAAAAAGCCCTGAAACCCGCTTAAACTGGAACTTTACGCGACAGTAAGCAGACCGTCTCCACATGTGTTGAAACTTTAGTTTGCAATAACATTCGCGCACATTAACGTGCTAAATTAATTTTTTACCCCCTTTACACACTTGTGAGAACATTTTTACCCCCATAAAAATTATGACAGTTTCGACACCTTCAGTAAATGCAATTTTTTCGAATATTCGGATTGACAATTTAATTATTTTAGGATAGAATACTTTTTAAGAAATGAGTTTTACAACCGTACAGTTTTTACTCAAGCGGCTCACTCGTTTCTTTTTTTTATTCTCAAAATATCATATAAATAAAGCTTTCCATCTTGAGCATGTCTTATTACAAGTCTACCTTTAAAAATGTTATATCCGGCTAGCTCCCCATCATTATTATACTTTGGAATAGCAAACCTAGTATCGTAACGATACCATCCATATTTTGCCTTGCTATTATGCTTATCTTTATGATTCTCGGAAAACGCCTTATTTGATGCAATTTGGATTAGTTCCTTAATTGCAATGGATGCATTTGCCTTTGCATATTCATTTGGTCCTCTTAAGACCTTGGTATCTTTAGAATGCGAATACTCATCAGGAAAATCACTTCCTATGTAAACCATTTCATTGGTATCGAGAATCTCCGCACAATTTCCAATATATTCTTTCAGATACGCTTCAACCGTGTTCCAATCAACACGTTTACTCCTTTTGAATCTAAGATCGTTAATCACCACAACCCTATCTCCATTTGCATCCACAATAATCGAAACATTACCAATCGGTAAATCAATTCTATTTTTAAGCATCCATTGTTCAAGATAATTTATAACCCTTCGCTTAGTTGCTAAAGAGGATGCCTCAATACTATCGATTATTATCTGATCGTCGACTACATAATCTGCAGTCAATATCTCATTACTTTTATCTTCCTCATCACAAAGTAAATCCACAAGAGACATATCGAGTGCCTTACAAATAGCAACTAACTTATCCGCCTGTGGATTAATCTTTTTCTTACGCCAGTCGCTGATGGTACTTGTTGCGATGCCTGTTCTACGGGATAATTCAATCTGGCTCATATGTAATTCTTCGAGTCTAGTAAATATTTTCTCGTATATATTCATGATATAATATCCCTTCAGTTTTATTCCGATTTTTCGGATATTATATCATATGCCCTTCTTTCAATCAAGATTTATCTCTAGTTTAAAAAAATATCCTTTATATCACATGATTTATAAACAGATAAATTCGTATGATGATATCAATCCCAACTAATATTCCGTAATATACAATAGGTAAATATATAGTCCCATCAGGTACATCTATTTGCTTATCATACTTATAATCCGGCAATCCACTTCCGGTAATTCTTGCAACTTCCCTCTTTGTATTTAAATCCCCTACTTGCAACCTATAAATCTCAAATTCTACTGCCTTATTAGATTTTATACCTTGTACATCTTTTAGGTATATGCCAACTAACACAAGAATAGAAACTATCCATACCAAATTAGTTGCTACAATCTGAGACTTATCTAGGGATTCAATTTGAACTGAACCAAAACAATAACAGAAAGAGAAAACCAGACACACTCCAGCTAACACTTTCAGTTTTTTGATAAGCTTTTATTTTTTTCTATTTTTGTATGCAATCCCATTATTTTAAAGGTATGTTCATTCATAGTCTCTTTCCCCTAAAAAATATTGTTTGCTATTCGCGCACGCGGTTTTAGATTTTTACCCCCTATTTTCAAGGTAGCAATATGGCAGTCTCGACCACTCTAGCTTGCGCAAACATCTTAAATCTATTTCTTTTCAATTCCCGGAAGATTACTTAATTCCAAACTGCTAAGTGTTTTCATTTGTTGAACTGCTAATTCATGTAATAGCTGCATCCTTTCAGCCTGACTCTTACCCTGCTTAATTAGTATGGCATTATAGCTTTCCATATTAGCCAACACAAGTAACTGATATATTGTCGCGTCATCTCTGATATTCCCTTTTTCATTTGGATTACTGTCACGCCACTCTTTTGCGGTCTTCCCAAATAGTACCGTATTAAGTAAATCTGCCTCACTCGCATAAGTATACGAAATCTGCTGTGGTGTAAGTACAGGAGGAATTAAATTTTCTTTAATCGCATTTGTGTGAACTCTGTAATTCAATTTTGAAATTTCTCGATTCAAATTCCACCCAAGTGATAATTTGCTATTTTCTTCTGTCTTTAGTCGCTTATAATCCTTAATGATATAAAGCTTAAATTCTGGTGACACCCATGAAGCAAATTCAAATGCTATATCAGAGTGAGCAAAGGTTCCACCATAACGACCTGATTTACTTATAATACCTATTGCATTTGTAGACTCAATCCATTTCTTTGGAGACATTGTGAATGCATTAGCTCCTGCTCTATTTTTAAACCCCTCGAATTCGATGGGGTTAAAAGCCGGATTATGTAATTTTTCCCACAATCCGAGGAATTCTATTACGTCTCTGCCTCTCATCCAATTTTGTATTACAGCAGTAGGATCATCGCTTTTATATTTAGCAATATCTGTCAACGAAATAAATTCATTTGCAAAATCCGTAGTGTATATACCAATATCTATCCCATTTGCATGGATTGTATCTTTAATAATCTTTGCCATTCTTACCCTCCTTATTTTTAACTGCCTCGAATTCGATACGGTTAGCAGAATTCTTAATCAATTCCTCATACTTTAACTGGTAAGCAATCAATCTTGGTATATATTCCGGAGGGGTTCTTCTTGCTGCTTCCCAGTCCTCTAATGTACGAACAGGGATACCCGTATGTTCCGAAAAATCTTTGCGGGACATCCCTGTACTTTCTCTTAATTCTTTTATCTGTTTAGCTGTATCCATAGTCAACCTCGCATTGCGTTTTTTGTAGTATATCATGCAAATCAGCATTTCGCAATGCGTGGTTTTATTTTAGTCCGAATATTACACGTAAAAATTTAAGTTTATCAATCAACCAACATGAAATAATCGTCACGGGATATGCAATAATAAGCGAAATAATGAAGTTTAATATGCAATTTACACCGGTCATACTGATTAAATACTGACACAATATGGCAATTGGGAGATGAGTACTGTAAAAAACATACGATAATCTTGATGCTGATTGGCTTACAGAATTTGAAAAATCCAAATACTCATGCGCCAAACAGAATAATGCTGGTATTCCAAACGAAAACGCCAGATAATTACATATCGTATTTAATAATTCATATTGCTCTATGTACACAAACAATAATATATTTACAACGGATTCAATAATCCACCCACCGACCAGAAACCATTTTAGTTTTATAATCCTTTTAATAATTCTATCTGCAGTAACTAAATAATATCCAATTAAATATACGCAAAGATAAGTAGGAATTCGTTTCCCGAAAAAAGTAACATCAAACAATGCAATAGCAAGCAAAGCAAATACAACTATATTTAAAATATCTCTCTTCTTATCATCCTTGCCAATATGATTAAATAGAACAACTATTCCGCAACTCACACAAGATATCAGAATTAACACTGCAATAAACCAAAAATGACCAAGTGTAAAACCACCATCATAACCCGTCAAATCAGTAAACCTTGTAAAATATACGAAATAGTGTTCAAAATAATTTCCCTCATATCCATTATGCGATTTATCCGCGACATAACTTAATATCGGATTGATAAATATAATTCCAACTATTAATGGAATCCCCAGTCTTTTAAGTCGCTCTTTTATAAAAGCAGTGACGCCCCTTTTTTTCATTGAAAATGATGCCGACACTCCAGCTAACAAAAACATTAACGGCATAAACCAAGGTGATATAAAAACAACTATTGAAGCAATCGGATTTACTCTTTCAAAAAAAATGTAATTGGCTTCGCCCCATGAATTATATGCAAGGGCAATATGATATAAGACTAATAAAAACACTGTTATACTTCTTAGATTATCTATGTAATTAAGTCTTTTTCCCATAACATATAGCCTTTCGAAATCATTTTTTATACTATTCGCGCACGTCTTGGCACTTCTATCCTTCCAAACGTACGCGAATAGTTTCTTGCCCCCTTACGACCACTTTGATTCAATACGCATATATTTTCTGCTAAAAACACAGGTACATATTCTTCAAAAAGCCCTGAAACCCGCTTAAACTGGGGTTTTCTTGCTTAAAAGACAAACGGTTTCGACATGCAGCGTATGTGCAAACTGATCAAACGCCTGAATCTTCACCGCCTCATACCCATTCTCCCTAAGATACTTAAGGTCTCTGGCAAGCGTCGCCGAATCACAGCTTACATAAACAATACGCCCTGGTGCCATCTGTACCATAGTAGACAGACACTTCTCGTCACACCCTTTACGCGGAGGGTCAACCACAATAACATCCGGTCGAAGCATCTCTGATGCTTTTTCTTTCTCACCATGCTTAGCGCCATTCTTACGGCTTTCATAGAACTCAGGAAGCACCTCCTCAGCCTTGCCAACGAAAAACTGGGCATTTGTAATACCATTTAGCTTAGCATTATTCTTCGCATCCTCAATCGCCTGTGGAACAATCTCTACACCATAGACCTGTCCTGCCTTGCGGGATAAGAAAAGTGAAATCGTCCCAATTCCGCAATACAAATCCCACACCTTCTCATTTCCGGTAAGTCCTGCAAAATCAAGGGCTGTGCTGTATAGCTTCTCAGTCTGAACGGGATTAACCTGATAGAAGGACTGTGGAGAAATCCTGTACTCAGTTGCTATATCTGTATCAATAAACTCCACATCATTTTTCACCTCTTTAAGGTGAATAAAATCTGTAATATAAGGCTTACCCCATATACATTCTGTACGCTGGCCCAGAATCTTATTTGTATTCTCCTTATTCACATTGTATGAAATAGAGGTCATACCTTTTATATCAGAAAGCATCTCAACTAACTCGTCAGCCTTTGGCAGTTTATTTGCATTTATGATAAGGCAAACCATTATCTCCTTTGTCGTAAATCCATATCTTAGGAGAATGTGTCTTACAATGCCCTTACCTGTGGTCTCATCATACGGTTCAATTCCACACAATTTCATCCAGTTGCGTATCCTGAAAAGTATCTCATCATTATCTGATACCCCAAGATAACAGTCTTCAACCGGAATAATATTGTGCGATCTTGCAGCATAAAATCCGGTCACTATATTGCCATCCTTGTCATATCCAACAGGAAACTGTGCCTTGTTACGGTATCTGAAAGGCTCCTCCATTCCGACAATAGGAAGCATTTTTCCTTCAAGCTCTTCCTTTGTAAACCCGCCCAGACGCATCAGGTTATTAAATACCTTAAGCTGCTTGAACTCTAATTGTTTTTCGTAAGAAAGAGCCTGTATCTGGCAACCTCCACATCTTCTATGTAACGGACATTTAGCCTCAACACGAAAAGTGGAAGGATTATTAATCTCTTCCACTCTTGCATATCCATAATTCTTTTTAAGTTTTGTCACACGGGCTGTGATTGTGTCTCCGATAAGAGCATCCTTGACAAAGAAAGTCATTCCTTCAAAATGCCCTATTCCTTCGCCGTCATTACCCATGTCTGTTATAGTCAATTCAAAAATATCGTTCTTCTTCATATTATACCTGTGTCTTACGGTAGTTTGTATCGAGGAATCTGTTAAATCCCTGCCATTCATAATTGTTATCTGCAACATTTACAAGCAGCTCTCTGTATGTCTCCATCTTGGCATCAAGATTATCTGCAAAGCTAAGAGCAAGTGCTTCAATAAGTGCCGGCTTCTTTGGAGAACCAAACTCAAGCTCGCCATGATGAGCAAGAATACAATGCTTCAATTCATTTGCAAGTACAACCGGGAAACCATCAATCTGTCTGATTGCTTCACCAACCCACTCGGCTCCAATCATAATGTGTCCTAAGAGCTGACCAGCATCTGTATAATCATTTTCCGGGAAGGTAGAGAGCTCTTTCAGCTTTCCAATATCGTGGAATATTGCAGCCGAAACAATCAGGTCTCTATTTAACATTGGATATACTTCTGCAAAATAGCTACAGTTCCTTGTCACTGACAATGTGTGTTCTAATAGTCCACCTACAAATCCATGATGAACACTTTTGGCTGCTGAATGGAACTTAAAGCGCTTTTCAAAATTCACATCATCAAAAAATTTATGTAATAACTGGCTTAAATATGTATTTTTTACTGAATTGATATATCCCATAAGTTCAAGATACATCTGGTCGACATCTTTATCTGAAACAGGAAGATAATCCTTTGGATCATACTCTCCTTCAGAGACTTTTCTGGCCCTCTTAATTGAACACTGTAAATTTCCCTGAAAGCTTGTAATATCTCCTGTTATTGCCACGTAATCCATAGCTTCAAAATCTTCTATTCCAACAGAACCTGTATCCCATATTTTTGCATCCAGAGTTCCAGTCTTATCCTGTAGTATTACACTGTCATATGGTTTACCATTTTTTGTCATAAGTGTCTGCTTTGACTTACAAAGGTATACCTCACTAATTCTTTCTCCTTCACGTAATAACGTAATATATTTCATTATTCCTCCTACTTTAACACACCCGGTTTTACCTGGATTGTTATATCATTATAGCCTGTACCGGCTTTTCTTTGCAATTTGAGTGAATATTCCTGCTCAACATCTAATGCAAGAACCTGTGCGTAATATGAAGATATTGTACTAACACTTACTCCATTAATCTCAGTAATTACATCTCCACTTTGGATTCCAGCGGTCATAGCTGGTGAATCCATCTCAACCTCTTTAACATAAATTCCTTTTGGCAATAAATATTTCTTTGCAATTCTGTCAGTAACTGTCGTTCCATAAATCCCAATATACGGAATTGATTTATCATTTATAAGCATTTCAATAACTGGTTTTACCTCAGAAATTCCAATTGCAGTCAGTGTATTGCCAGATGTTGCAGAACCAAAATCCTGCTTTATCAGACCTGTAACTTCACCTTTTACATTTATTAAAATTCCACTACCTGATTCACTGGCAACTATATCTGTGGTAAACACAGAATAATTATAGTCTAGTGTTGAAACAGCATTGTCATTGGATGTGATATTTCCAATTAAAATCGAATAACATGTTCCAAGCGGACTTCCCAATGCAATTGTTATGGAGCCTTTTGTAACTGAATTAGAATTACCAAATGTTGCAACAGAAATAGCGTTAAGTGTTCCATCTTCAAGATCTTTCTTTTGAACAGATAGCACTACAATTCCTGTATTTGCATCCATTTTTCTAACTGTTGCTTCAACAGTATCATCGTTTATAAATGTCACACTTATGCTTTTTGCATCCTGAACTATTTTTCTTTCTGATAAAATAAGAAGTTCATTTCCGTTATCTGATATTACAACTCCCGTCCCCTGATATTCTTTCTCGTATGAATTATTAAACCAATCAGTATCGCTTGATACACCTGTTATTGCAACTACTGATTTGTTTACCGTATTTGCAATTGCATACAATTGGCTTTGAATCTTCTGGTAATCATCTAATGTAATTCCATTTGCATTAAATACCTCTGTCTTGTTTCCCTGAAACTGGTCATCCTCAACATTGTATTGGGATTCGAGCTGAATATTTCCTGGTTCTAAAATCGTAGCGTCGGAAACATCTGTCTGTGTAGCCTCATTTGCTCCGGTAATCTTAGGCCAGAATAAAGCAATCGTCAAACAGGCTACAAGTGCAAAAACAAAACCGTTTAGTGCAGACATTACAAGTCTTGTTGCAATTTTCTTTTTATTTAATGGTTTATCCTTAATTTTCTCTCGAACAAATTCTTCCATTTTAATCACCATGCCGTAAATAAACTTTTACCAATATATTATAATTAGAAACCTATTATGTTGCAACTATTTTTACCTTTGCTAAACCCTTTTAATCCGTTATAATATGAGGGTGGAAGGAAAAGAACAAATATGAATAAAAAAGTATTAAAAACATTAGAATTTAACAAAATATTAGAAAGACTCAGCGCCTACGCAGCATCCGAAGAAACAAAAGCCCGCTGCCTGGCACTTACCCCGATTACAGATATAAATATTTTAAACTCTTTACAAGAGACTACAGGGGATGCTCTCAGCCGTCTTTACAAGGATAGCAGTATCTCTTTCGTCGGAACACACAATGTTCTTGCCAGTCTTAAGCGACTTGAAATTGGCGCTTCCTTAAATACAACTGAGCTTCTTAGGATAAGTGCACTCCTTGAGGTTGCCAAGAGAGCTAAAGCATATGATGGATTCAATAAGGATGAGGACAAAAGAGATTCATTATCACCTTTTTTCTCGCAGCTTGAGCCTCTTACACCATTACATGATGAGATTAAGCGTTGTATTATTGGCCAGGATGAAATTGCAGATGACGCTAGTCCTGAACTTTTCAAAATTCGCAAAGCAATTCGCGGAATGAATGACAGGATTCATGCCCAGCTTGCAAAGATTATGAACAACAGTACAACAAGAAATTACTTACAGGATGCAGTAATTACTATGCGTGACGGACGTTACTGTCTCCCGGTAAAGGCAGATTCTAAGAGTCTGGTACCTGGTATGATGCACGATCAGTCTTCATCCGGTTCAACAGTATTTATCGAACCTATGGCTGTTGTTAATCTAAATAATGAGTTAAAAGAACTATTCATTAAGGAACAGGAAGAAATTGAAGTAATACTTTCAAATTTAAGCAACCAGGTTGCAGAAAATGCAATGGCATTAAGAAGCGATTATGAGACTCTTTTGGAACTTGATTTTATTTTTGCAAAAGCCAACCTTGCTAAATCATACAACGGTGTTGCACCTGTATTTAATGAAGACGGAATAATAAATATCAGAAAAGGACGTCATCCTCTTCTTGATTCGAAGACAGTTGTTCCTATTGATGTCCGCCTCGGCGAGGGCTACAAACAGCTTATTGTCACAGGACCAAATACAGGTGGTAAGACAGTTTCCTTAAAAACAGTCGGACTACTTACACTTATGGGACAGTCAGGCCTTCACATTCCAGCTGGCGACCGTTCTTCACTTTCTATTTACGAAGAGGTATTCGCAGATATTGGAGATGAACAAAGTATCGAACAGTCACTAAGTACATTTTCGTCTCACATGACAAATATTGTTTCTATCTTAAAAAAGGCAGACAACAAAAGCTTATGCCTTTTCGATGAACTTTGTTCCGGAACTGATCCTACAGAAGGAGCAGCTCTTGCCATTTCTATTCTTAGTAAGTTGCATCTTTATGGTGCTACAACAATGGCAACTACTCATTACAGCGAGCTCAAGGTTTATGCACTTTCAACTGACGGGGTAGAAAATGCCTGCTGTGAATTTAATGTGGAAACACTTAGTCCTACTTATCGACTTTTGATTGGTATTCCTGGAAAAAGTAATGCCTTTGCCATTTCTTCAAAAATAGGACTCTCTGAAGAAATTATCGAGGATGCCAGAAGCCGCATCAACAAAAAAGATGTTGATTTTGAAGAGCTTATTGCAAATTTAGAGCAAAGTCGTCAGACTATTGAGAAAGAGCAGATTGAAATAAACAACTACAAGAAAGAAATTGAGAATCTCAAAAAACAGTTAGAAAACAAACAAGACCGTCTCGACCAGAAGCATGACAAAATTATCAGAGAGGCAAATGAAGAAGCATACAACATCCTAAAAGAAGCTAAAGAACTTGCTGATACTACAATCCGCAACTTCAACAAATATGGTCAGGGTCAAGCCCCAATGAGCCAGATGGAGAAGGAAAGGACAAATGTCAGAAACAAGCTTTCTGAAAAAGAGAAAAATCTTTCAGGACTTAATAAGAAAAAAGACAAACCTAATCACAAGGCACCAAATCCAAAAAAACTTCGCATTGGAGATTCAGTTCTTGTTCTGTCAATGAATTTAAAAGGAACTGTACACACACTTCCGAATGCAAAGGGAGATTTATTTGTACAAATGGGTATTCTTCGTTCGCAGGTTAATATAAATGACCTTATCTTAATTGAAGATCCTGGCAACTCTCCTGCAAAGAAATTTGGAAATGGTGGAAGTAAAATCAAGATGAGTAAGGCAATGAATATTTCGGCAGAGATAAATCTTATCGGGCTTCGTGTTGATGAGGCAATTTCTCGTCTTGACAAGTACCTTGACGACGCATACATTACTCACCTTTCCCAGGTAAGAATAGTACACGGAAAAGGAACTGGAGCACTTCGCGATGCTGTCCATGCCCATCTTCGTGGAATGAAAAATATTAAATCCTTTAACCTTGCTGAATACGGTGAAGGAGATGCAGGTGTAACAATTGCCCATTTTAAATAAAAGAGGAGAAAACAATGGCAGGAAAACAAAAAATTCTTATCGTAGATGATGATAATAATATTGCAGAATTAATTTCCCTTTATCTTACAAAGGAATGCTACGATACACATATTGTAAATGATGGCGAAGAAGCACTTAAAGCTTTTGATTTATACAATCCAAATCTTATACTTTTGGATCTCATGCTCCCAGGCATCGACGGATATCAGGTATGTCGTGAAATCCGTTCAAAATCAAACACACCTATAATTATGCTTTCTGCAAAAGGTGAAATATTTGACAAAGTTCTAGGGCTCGAGCTAGGCGCAGATGACTATATCATGAAACCTTTTGATTCAAAGGAATTAGTTGCACGTGTCAAAGCCGTTTTAAGACGCTTCCAACCAGTAAAGACTGAATCAGTTTCAGCAGACCACAAATGTGTCGAATTTCCAGGACTTACAATTAACCTCACTAACTATTCTGTCACATATGATGGTCATCAGGTGGATATGCCTCCAAAAGAACTTGAGCTTTTATATTTTCTTGCATCATCCCCTAATCAGGTTTTTACAAGAGAACAGCTTCTAGATAACATTTGGGGATATGAATATATTGGTGACACGAGAACAGTTGATGTACATGTAAAAAGACTTCGTGAAAAAATCAAAGACAAAGAAAACTGGAGTATCTCTACTGTTTGGGGAATCGGTTATAAATTTGAGGTTACAGAATGAAAAAATCCATATATGCCAAAATGGCTATCGGTTATGTGATTTATGTAATTATCGCATTTATTGTTGTTTGTACTTTTACCCAGAAACAAACAACATATTACATTGAAAAACAAGAGGCTAATAATCTGTATCGCGAAGCAACAATGATTGCAGTTGACTATGCATCCGATTTTTTCAGAAAAACTCTTTCTCTGAATGAATTGCAAAAACATATGGAAATTGTATCCCAATATATTTCCGCTGATATTTGGATTGTTAATAAAGATGGAAATATTCTTATGAGTTCTTCCGATGCTGTTATTGGAAAGAGAGCTGCTTCCATTCAGGAATATCACACTATAAAAGGCTTTGATGTTGCTGATTTTGGTAGCAATATCTTTATGATTGGAGATTTTTATGGCGAGTATGACCAACAAATGCTTTCTGTATATTCGCCTATTACAATATCATTTGTTAACCATGGTTATATACTTATTCACAAACCGATTTCGGCTGTGACTAATCATTCAGATAGTATTTTTAATATATCATTTTACACTGTCTCTCTTATTCTTTTGCTCGGATTTTTGATGATGTTTTTTTATACAAAAACAATCAACAGACCGCTAAGAAAAATTATCAAAGCTGCAAAAAAATATGCAAAAGGTGATTTTTCCGAGAAGATTGAAGTATATACGAATGATGAGCTGGGTCAGCTTGCAAACACTTTAAATTATATGGCAACTGAACTAGATACGCTTGAGGAGGACCAGCGAAAATTTATTTCTAATGTATCACACGATTTCCGCTCTCCTCTTACCTCAATAAAAGGATATGTTGAAGCCATGCTTGATGGCACAATTCCTGTAGAAATGCAGGAAAAGTATTTAAACATTATTCTTTTTGAAACAAACCGACTTAACAAGCTTACTCAGGGGCTCCTCGATTTAAATCAGTTTGGCCATCATGGAATACGCCTTGACATTGCGGATTTTGATATCAATAACATGATTAGAACAACAATTCTTACATTTGAAGGCAAATGTCGAGAAAAGAACTTAAGTTTTGATCTTGTTTTAACTGGCAAGGAGCTCTTCGTACGAGGAGACATGACTAAGGTGCAGCAGGTTCTATATAACCTTATTGATAATGCAACCAAGTTTTCACACAACGATTCGAGTATAAAAATTGAAACTAATCTTAAAAATGAAAAGGTTTTCATTTCGGTCAAAGATTCCGGAATTGGAATTCCCAAAGACAGTCAAAAGAAAATTTGGGATAGATTTTATAAGACAGACCTTTCTCGTGGAAAAGACAAAAAAGGCACAGGACTTGGCCTTGCTATTGTAAAAGAAATTGTTCAGGCACACAATGAAAATATTAATTGTATCAGTACTGAAGGAGTAGGAACAGAGTTTATTTTTACATTACCTATTTCCGAACGTGAAACATAATAAAAATTCCAACGGCAAACAAATGTCGCTGGAATTTTTTTATTACTAATTTTTCTCGTCTTCTTTCTTGATTATATATTCTCCACCCTTTAAATCCTTTACCTTGGCATTTCCCAGATAATAATTCTCAGAAGCCTTAAATCCTTTTGCAATAGAATTCTCCTGCTGTGCAATATTAGTAATTCCATTAAACAAATCATATGTGAAAGTATATCCTTCTTTGCATTTTGCTATGAGATATACTCTGACTTTTCTACTGGCATTTGGATTTTGTGAAGCAGGAAGTTCAATTTCATCAGACCAGTTGTAACTGCCTTCTTTGTCCTTTATCTTTACAGTTTCTTCTTCCTTCTCTTCTTGTGATTCAGTAGACTGATTTCCATCTGTATTAGCATTTTCATCTGTTATATTCATTTGTCCTAATGAATTATTATCATCACCAGACGTTTCATCATTCTCTGAATCACTTGTCTGTTTTAAATTCTCAGCAACTGTCAATCCATTTTCGGTCACTCTAACGTCTGCAATTGTATTAATCTCATCACTTAGCTGATCTACTGCATATTTTGCAACCACTTCATCATCTACTTCGACCATAAGACTTAATTCTTCGAAGTTATAATATTTCTTGCTATCAAGCTTTAAATCACAATTTGTATTGAATTTAAGAGCATTATCCTCATATAATGGCATTTTCGAAAGAGAACCACTTAATACTTCGTCAAAGCTCTGATTAACACCTGTAAAATCAGACATTATTTCAGTTCTCCTTTTATTTCCATCTACAAAAAGAACTGTAACATTTCCATTATAACTCTCGGCTAATGGCAGACTAGCATATCCGGAATACACAAATCCATCTTTTTCAAGCTCAAATTCTGTGGTTCCAAAATATATAAACGTATCCATTGTATCTGTAAATTCTTTTGGAATAATTTCAATTCGAACAGTGTAAACTTCCTTTGAGAAATCTGTGTCTGTAAGCTCAATCTTCCAATTCTCCATAAGGCTGTTTTCCTTTTGAAGCGTAGATTCAATATCAGCTTTCATCGTTGCAATTTCTGTAAGAGATACATTGGTATTGTCTGAAATATATGCGTTCTGATTCTTTAAAAAAGTAAGCATGCTACTAGTATATATACACTCTGCAGTAACAACTATCAACAAAATAACATTTATTATTACTACAGAAACAGGCCAGTTACGCTTCTTTTTCTTTTCTCGTCTTTCTTCTTTTGAAGTTTTTACTTTTCTATTTTCAAAGACACCAGTATCTTTGTTAAGTACTGGTGTCTCTGTTTGAAGATTCTTTTTTCTTCTAATCATTTATTATATTATTCCTCGTCCTCTGCTGTCTCAACAATAGCTATTCCAAGCTCTTCAAGAGCAGCATCATCAACTGTTCCAGGAGCCTCTGTCATAAGGTCAGATGCATCCTTTACCTTAGGGAATGCAATTACATCCTTGATATTGTCTGTATGAAGCATGTGCATTACTATACGGTCTACACCATATGCAAGTCCTGCGTGTGGAGGTACACCATATGAGAATGCATCGAGAAGGAAGCCAAACTGCTCGTGAGCTCTTTCTTTAGTAAATCCAAGCACCTCGAACATCTTCTCCTGAATGTCATCCTGGTGAATACGAACTGATCCACCACCAAGCTCTGTACCATTAAGTACAATATCGTAAGCCTTTGCACGAACTGAACCTGGATCTGAATCGATGTTTGCCCAATCTTCTTCCATTGGCATTGTGAATGGATGGTGCATTGCCATAAATCTGTTCTCTTCATCTGACCACTCAAGAAGTGGGAAGTCTGTTACCCAGAGGAAGTTGTACTGATTCTCATCAATAAGACCTAACTCCTCACCGAGCTGAAGTCTGATTGCACCAAGAACGTTCCATACAATCTTATTCTTATCAGCTGCAAAAAGTAATAAGTCTCCTGGTTTAGCCTGCATTTTCTCAACGATTGCGGCAAGCTCTTCTTCTGTCATGAACTTGGCAAATGATGACTTATATGTTCCATCTTCGTTGATGCAAAGATAAGCAAGTCCCTTTGCTCCGCATCCCTTTGCAAACTCAACTAATTTATCAATCTTCTTACGTGGCATTGCCCCTTGTCCAGATACGTTGATTGCACGAACTGAACCACCGTTCTCAAGAGCTCCTGTAAATACTCCAAAACCACATTCCTTAACCACTTCAGATACATCAACAAGCTCCATACCGAAACGTGTATCTGGCTTATCAGAACCATAACGGTCCATAGCTTCCTGCCATGGCATACGCGCAAATGGAATCTGGATATCTACACCAATAGCCTCTTTCCAGAGGTACTTAAGAAGACGCTCATTTACATCTAATACGTCCTCAACATCAACGAATGAAAGCTCCATATCAGCCTGTGTAAACTCTGGCTGTCTGTCTGCACGAAGATCCTCATCTCTGAAGCATCTTGCAATCTGGAAATAACGGTCATATCCTGATGCCATAAGCAACTGCTTGAAAAGCTGTGGCGACTGTGGGAGCGCATAAAAATGTCCGTGATGAATACGGCTTGGTACAAGGTAATCTCTTGCTCCCTCAGGTGTTGACTTGCAAAGGATTGGTGTCTCAATCTCAAGAAATCCTTCATTTGCCATGAAAGCTCTCATAAGTCCCATTACCTTACTTCTTAACATAAGATTCTTCTGGATATCAGGTCTTCTTAAATCAAGATAGCGGTATTTAAGTCTTGTCTCCTCATTTGTCTTGGAATTCTCCTCGATTGGGAATGGAGGAGTCTGCGACTCTGAAAGAATTCTAAGGCTTGTAGCGATAATCTCGATATCACCTGTCTTAAGGTTCTCATTAACTGCTGCGGCTCTCTTGGAAACTGTTCCCTCAACAGCTACAACGAACTCACTTCTTAAACTCTCAGCCTTTGCAAATCCGTCTGCTCCAACACTGTTCTCATCGAATACTATCTGTAAAATTCCGCTTCTGTCTCTTAAATCAATAAAGATTAAGCTTCCTAAATTACGTCTTTTCTGTACCCAGCCCATTACAGTAACGTTCTCACCGATATTGGCATTAGATACTTCTGTACATCTGTGGCTTCTGTGTAAGCCCTGCATTGATTCTGCCATTGTTATTACCTGCTTTCTATTTATTAAAAAACTCTACAAATTCTTCATATCCCTGAGCATTAAGCTGTTCCTTCTGGAACTTCTTATTCTTATTCATACGGACAACTAATACCTGCTGTCCGTTAGCTCTTGCCTCAGATGCCTGCTTCATTACATCAACAAGCTTCTCTGCCGGATATTTCTTCTCTACAAGATAAGCAACCTTCTTAGGACTCTCTGGAATCTTGAAGCCGCTCTCCATAAGGAGAAGGATAATTCTCTCGAATCCAATTGAGAAACCACATGCCGGTACATCATTACCTGTAAAGTTTCCAATCATCTTGTCGTAGCGTCCGCCACCACCACATGCAGCACCAAGCTCTGGCATTGCAATTTCAAAAATGGTTCCTGTATAGTAGCTCATTCCACGTACAAGAGTAGGGTCAAATACTAATGTAAACTCAGCACCCTTTGTCGCATTAACAGCTGTTGCAATCTCTGTCATGTTTGTGACAACTTCCTCATCAAGGAACTCACCCAGCTTGTCAGCAAGGAATGCTACTCCTTCTGCAACATCCTTCTTATCATTAAGAAGTGCAAAAAGCTCTAAGTATTTATCGATATTCTCCTGTGGATATCCGTCCTTAGCAAGCTCCTCTGCTACGCCTTCAACACCAATCTTGTCCATCTTATCAAGAGTGATGAATACGCTGTCGTAATCCTCCTCTGCAAATCCAGAGTAGGCAGCCATAGCCTTTAAGATACGACGCTCGTTGATTCTGATTTCAAAATTCTTAAATCCAAGACGTCCGATTGTAGTTGTTGTAGCTGTTATAAGCTCTATCTCAGCAAGGTTACTTGGCTCACCTAAAATATCGATATCACACTGTGTGAACTGTCTGTATCTTCCTCTCTGTGGTCTGTCAGCGCGCCATACGCTTCCCATCTGAAGTGCCTTAAAAGGTGAAGGAAGATTATTCGCATTATTTGAATAGAATCTTGAAAGTGGCACTGTAAGGTCATATCTCATACCAAAGTCAACTACATCAGCTTCTTCTTTTGCGGTCTCGAGATTTAACTTCTCTCCTCTTTTCATAACCTTAAAGATAAGCTTCTCGTTCTCTCCACCCTGCTTGTTAGATAAGTTAGCGATATTCTCCATACAAGGTGTCTCGATTGGTGTAAAACCAAAACTACGGTATGTATCCTTAATCACGTTTGTAACATAATCTCTTATTTCCATCTCTGCTGGAAGAATGTCCTTCATTCCATTTACAGGCTTTTTACTTAATGCCATTTCATTTCCTCCATATTCTCTTTATTGCATATTTTTCGAGCTTTCGAATATTTACGCATCAATTAAAAATTATATCCTCTTTCGGACAATTTGTCACTATTTACAAATCAATTTCCAAACAATGCCTGTTTTCTCTTTATCATCTCATCAATTCTGCTGATATATGCAGACACATCCTTAACATTTTCGGCTCTTTCAATTCTGTATGTGCCATCCTCATTCTGTTCCTGCCATACTCTCTTGGTCGAAGCTCCGGCTCCGCAGGCAACTATGGTCTGCTTTTCCTCCATAATAAGAATGTTATATACTCCGGCTTTGCCTTCCTTAGCGTAACCTACATTCTCCATATTGCCAGCCATCCCCTTTTGCCTGTAAAGGTAATATGGATTAAGTCCCATTTCCTTACAGTACTTTGCACAAAGATCCATGTGGTCCTGAGTGTTAACCATCTGCATATCCTTAAATCTGTCTTTGAAAATTGTAAGTCTTGCAGCTCTCTTAATGGCAAGCGAATGGATTGTAATGTTGTCAGGATTAAGTTCCTTTAAAACTTCCATTGTATGTCTTACATCATCAATAGTCTCATCTGGAAGCCCAAGAATAAGATCCATATTGATATTCTCAATACCAACTTCTCTTGCAAGCTTAAAACTCTCTATAGTCTGTTCTACTGTATGATGTCTTCCTATGATATCGAGAGTCTCCTGCTTCATGGTCTGAGGATTAACAGATATTCTCTGGATTCCGTTCTTCTTTATAACCTCAAGCTTCTCTCTGGTTATTGAATCAGGTCTTCCTGCCTCAATTGTGAACTCAACACAGTCTTTTAAATCAAAGCTACATTTAATTTTACGAATGAGCCTGTCTAACTGGTCTGGTTCAAGTGTTGTAGGTGTTCCACCACCAATGTAGATTGAATTGAGCTTCTTATGGTAAAACTTGTGTGCAGTGTAATCAATTTCCTTTTCTAAGGCATCTAAATACTCGTCGACTCTGTTCTTCCATACGCCAAGTGGATAGGAAGTAAATGAGCAGTAAGCACATGTACTCGGACAGAAGGGAATTCCGATGTACAGGCTGTATCCATTCTTATAATCAATTGGCTCAAGAAGTCTTTTCTCCCATTCTGCTATATCTATTGAAAGATTAATCTTCTCATCAGATGCCAGATAATTATCCTTCATATAGGAGAAAATTTCATCTCTTGTTTTGCCTTCCTCAATCAGCTTCATAGGAATCTTTGTTGGTCTGATTCCTGTAAGTGTTCCCCATGGAAGTTCTTTGTTTAAACCCTGACTTAACAAATCATACAATTTTTCTTTCAAAACATTCTTGCATAAAGCTCTGTCAGATGAGTCAACCTCAAAGTCTTTTGCAATAAGTGTCTCTCCATTAATCCATTTAATGGAAATCTTATCTCCCACATAGTCAATTCCGAAGAAATGCTCCGATTCCCTCATGAGCTTGTCCATATCATCAGATGCTCCATGATGTGTACAGGCTACATTTGTATCGTCAAGCTCTGCCGGGTCACAGCTATAATACATCTGCACATCCTCCTGTGGCCAGAACGCCTTTAGCAGGGAATGTACATCATATTCAAAATTTGGTTTATTAAATATTACTGTAATCATTAATCAAATCTCCACTTAGCTATTTTCAAGTGCTTCCTACAACTCTTGCATTCCTGCAATCCGCCGGAGACTTTATCTCAGTTGGAGATTGAGACTCCTACTGAGACAAATATCATCTATACTCACCACAAAAAAGTGGAAGTCTCCCCAACTGAGTTCAAAATAGTTTCCTATAAATATGGATTGTACATACGCTCATTCTCAATCGAAGTAATATCATTATGTCCCGGATAGACTGTTGTCCTCTCTGGAAGAACCATAAGCTTATCCTTTATTCCTCTTACTAAATCAGACATACTTCCCTTCTTAAAATCCGTTCGCCCAACTGACTGGCAGAAAAGTGTATCACCTGAGAAAAGCACCTCCTCATAAGGGAAATAATAACAGCAGCCTCCAGGTGTATGTCCTGGAGTAAATAATACTCTTATATGAAATCCCGCAAGGTCAATCTCCTGTTCGTCCTTTAAGAACTCATCAGCAGAAAATACCTGACGTTTTCCCATCATCCAGCTGGCATTGATTTCAGGATCTTCTAACGTGTCTTTCTCCAACTCGTGCGCATATATCCTGATTCCAAATTCTTTTGCAAACTCTTCTGCACCTTCAGCATGATCAAAATGACCATGGGTAAGCAGAACGGCCACTGGTTTAAGACCTTCTTTTCTTGCCATATCAGCAAGCTTATCAGGGCTTGCTCCCGGATCAATACAAATCATCTCTTTTGTTTCATCATTGATTACGAAATAACAGTTGGTCTGAACCGGGCCAACTACATAGTGGTTTATTTTCATTATGCTCATTTTTTTACTCCTGATTTAACTTTTACTCATATTCTAACTTTTACTATCTAAATATATACAATTTTAGTTTCCACCAGACTTAATATTATCTTCCACACATTTCTTCATAACAAAAGAAGTGCCACCGGCATTAACCGGTGGTTCTTTCAATGTCAATAATATTCTCAATCTGGCGCAGTTTTTCAATCATAGTATTCATCTGTGTCTTGCCTTTAGTATTAAATGAAATCTGGATTGTAGCTATACCCTGCTTACTGGTCTTCGAATTAATTCCATTAATATTAATATTTCTCTCTGTAAATATTCTGGTAATATCAACCAGAAGTCCTGGTCTGTCATTACAGAATATCTTAAGTGTTGCAGAGTACTCACCAAGCTCGCCTTCACTCTCAGCCTCCCATTCAGCCTCGATAAGTCTTGATTTCTCTATTTCTGAGAGGTTAATTATATTGATACAGTCCGTTCTGTGAACTGATACTCCTCGTCCTCTGGTGACAAATCCTACAATTTCATCTCCTGGCACCGGGCTACAACATTTTGAAAAGTGAACTGCAACATCATAAAGACCCTTAACAACAATTCCGCTCTTTGAACGCTTCTCTGTCTGTGGACCATTCCCCTGTGCCTGACGCTGGTCTTCAAGCGACTGTAATACATCCTCATCTGTAATTGGTACAATATGGTCTTTCTTGTATTCGTCATGCATTCGGTTTACAATCTGACTTTCTTTAAGACCCCCATGTCCAATTGCAGCAAGACACGAATTCCAATCATGAAAACCATATTTGCGAATAATTTTCTCCTGATATTGTGTCTTGTTGATTTCTGACAAATTAATGCCCTTTGTCTTACAGTAAGCAACCATAAGTTCCTTACCATGTTGGATATTTTCTTCTTTAAGCTCACTTCTAAAGTACTGGTTAATCTTATTCTTAGCCTGTGTGCTCTTTACCAGCTTGAGCCAGTCACGGCTTGGTCCCTTCGAATTCTGTGAGGTGATAATGTCAATCTGGTCACCATTTTGAATCACATAATCTATAGGAACAAGCTTTCCATTTGCCTTTGCTCCAACCATTCTGTTACCGACTGCAGAATGTACACTGTAGGCAAAATCTATAGGTGTAGAACCACTTGGAAGGTTCTTAACATCTCCTGAAGGTGTAAATGCAAATACTGTGTCCGAAAAAAGATCAAGGTCACTCTTTAAAAGACTCATGAACTCTTTATTGTCCGACATGTCCTGCTGCCACTCAAGAATCTGACGAAGCCAGCTTAACTTCTCCTCTTCCGTAACAGTAGTATTGGTTGCATTACCATTATTTGCTTCCTTATATTTCCAATGTGCAGCAATACCATACTCGGCAGTTCTGTGCATATCATACGTTCTTATCTGAATTTCAAAAGGCTGTCCTGTTGGTCCGATAAGCGTTGTATGGAGCGACTGATACATATTCTGCTTAGGCATGGCGATGTAATCCTTGAATCGTCCAGGAATCGGTTTGTATTTCTCATGGATAATTCCAAGTGCTGCGTAACAATCCTTTACATCATTAACAATTATTCTGATTGCAAACAAATCATAAATCTGGTCAATCGTCTTATCCTGATTAACCATCTTCTTATATATACTGAAAAAATGCTTTGCTCTTCCTGATATATCAGCCTTGATGCCCGCTGCATAAATATGTCCTCTGACTTCATCTACAAGACTCTGTACATATCCGTCTCTTACACTTTTTCTAAGTGCAACCTTCTCTACAAGATCATAGTATTCTGTAGGATGAAGATATTTCATTGCAAGGTCATCTAACTCAATCTTAATCTTACTGATACCAAGTCGCTGGGCTATCGGGCAGTAAATATCCTGGGTCTCACGTGCAATACGTACCTTTGCTTCTTCAGACTGATACTTAAGTGTACGCATATTATGAAGACGGTCAGCAAGCTTAATCATGATAACCCTGATATCCTTTGCCATGGCAAGGAACATCTTACGCAGATTCTCGGCCTGCATCTCAAGCCTGTCTGCATTTTTATCCTTAGGTGCCTTGTTCTGATTATCTGATAAATGCAGATTCTGCAACTTAGTGACACCATCAACAAGAAGAAGAACTTCTTCTCCAAACTCAGCCTTCATCTCCTCTTCTGTCATGATTGTATCCTCTAATACATCATGAAGAAGACCGGCTGCTATTGTTTCCTTATCAAGCTCTAAGTCAGCAAGAATAATGGCAACACAAAGTGGGTGAATTATATATGCCTCACCTGATTTGCGCACCTGACCATCGTGTGCATCGTATGCTATTTTATAGGCTTTCTCCACCAGTGAAATATCCGCTGACGGATGATATTTGTGAATCGCCTCTTTAAGCTCTTCGAAGAGCTCAGCCGGACTTGTGAATTCTTTTATTGTTCGAATATTATCCGAACCCGAATGAAATTCTTTCTCGAGTTTCTCAATTTCCTCTGTTGTAATATCAGCCACTTATATCACCTGCTTACTTAATTAAAATGAGCTATTAAATTTCTATAAATTATTTTAACATTATATGAAATTTTTTCCGAAAAATCAATGTTTTTATGTCCTCAAAATATATTTGTAACGCTTCATTTGCTTACCAATTTCCTTGCTCTCACCTAAAAAAATAAAACCTAGTCTTTCTGCTAATTTTATTGAAGCTATATTCTGGGAATTTATATAACAGTTCAGTTCTTCAAATTGAGTATTTTCTTTTGCATACGCGATTATCTGTTCACAAACCTCGGTTGCATAGCCTTTATGCTGATATTCCGGTGCAAACAAATATCCCAGTTCCAACTCTATTCCTCTTTCTTCTTCAAACTCTCTATGCTCTAAACCTGCTCTTCCAATAAGCTTCCCTGTTACCTTATCAAAAACCAGCCACATTCCATATCCGAAATAACGATACATATTGTCAATATAAGCCTTTTCATATTCAGCTTCCTCATCATAACTAAATAAAGGCTCTACAAAATCAGTGATTCCCGGCTTAGCATACAGTTCAAACAAGTTATCAAGATCCGACATCTCAAATTCTCTGATTATGCACCGGTCAGTTTCTGCAATAATCCACGGAATTCGGTGGTGCCGTTTAAAAACTTTGTCCGCATATTCATCATCTATATCAGCTAGATTTTCAACAAGATATTCTGTTCCCCAAAGTGCTTGTCCTTTAATTTCTGCATCAAGATATCCTATTGTTGCAACATTATATTTTTTTGCCACTTCAATTTCAACATCTGTCGATACTATCCACAATACCTCATCAACCTTCAAATTTTCATTTTTCAGCTCTGACTTCAAGAATTCTGTTACTGTTTTAACTGTTTTTTTTGCGCCTTCCTGGTACAAAATTTTCCTCAATTCCATCAAATAATCATATCCTGTCTAAGATAATACTCACTGTAAAAATCATCACTCGTGTACGGTTTCATAAAAAATAATTGTAAAAATAGCATACTGGTCTGCTTCTTATATGTCTCATCATCCGATGAGAGTATTTCGTTTCTCATTGCTTTTGTCAGATTGTGCCAATCTACAAGATATTTCTGATATTCCTTGATATTCTCCTGGCTAAGCCACTTACTAACCTTAACTTTAGTTTTCCCACGTGCCGGACATTCATCCTTAAGTATAAAATAATTTACATGCTCCTTTTCATAATTTCTTCCAAGGGGAAAAAGTCGACAAATACCTGGTCTATACTCATGAATGCTACATCTACCCTCTTTATTTAAAAATGTACATTCTTTTGTAGACTCAGTCATCTTCAAATTTGGCAATATTAACCCCTCTTCCATATGAAGTTCAATATGCCCTTGCATAAGTTCCTCTACAGTCTTGCCAAGTCCACGGCTTAATCTGTATACATCATAAGGATCCAAAAGAATGGTGTCCCCCATTCCAGTGCAACAATCATGACATCCCTCACAATTGTGGCATCCCACTTTAGCCATGTCATTTAATTCATATAATTTTCCATCTGATATCTGTTCTAAATATTTATCCATATAATAATTTTATAAATGAAAAAAACTCTTGTCAATTACCAAGACTAACCTTATAAAAAAAGGATATCAAGCGTATTTTCTCACTTGATATCCTCGTATTAATTATTTCACATATTTACCGGCAACAAATTTTTTCTTTGCATACGGATTTCCTTTCGCAGCGCTGCTTCTGAAATACTCTTCCGCAATTTCATGGTTGCGTTTAACTCCGATTCCTCCGGCATAAATTTCCCCCAGACGATTCTCGGCAAGAGACTTGGTCCAACTATCCTTTGTTGTCTCAATACACTTCTTAAACCAAAAAACTGCTGCATCAGGATTATTTTTTACAACCTTATTACTGTTATATATTTTAGAAATCTCTGTGTACATAACATTATCTTCACCAGCGGCAACAAGCTTCATAAATATGTCATATGCACCTTCATAATCATCACTAAGTACTTTAGCTTTTGCCATACTCTTCAAATTCTCTATTTCAACATACGATAACTGAATTGGAGGATACAAAGAAATATCCTGTACCTGCTCTGTTGGTGCTTCTTCTTCTACTGCCTGTGTTACCTGCGTTGGAGCTACAAGCTGTACTGGCTCAACTTCCTGTACTGGTGCTTCTAACTGTATTGGTTCCACTTCTTGAATTGGAGCAACTAATTGTATTGGCTTCGATTCCTGTGATGGTGAAAGCTGCTGCACTGTTGAAATCTGTTGAGCAGTTGGTGTTGTAATCTGGTCTTGCATCTGTGGCATCTCAAGCGCTGGCTGTGTCTCATAGTTTTCTTCTGGCTCTGTCGCTGGTGTCACCACCTGAGCTTGCATCTGTGGCATCTCAAGTGCGGGCTGCGTCTCATAATTTTCCTCTGAAACTGCAACTACAGGTGACATATCGAGCGCGGGCTGCGTCTCATAATTTTCCTCTGAAACTGCAACTACAGGCGACATATCGAGCGCGGGCTGTGTCTCATAATTTTCCTGTGAAACTGCAACTACAGGCGATATATCGAGCGCGGGCTGTGTCTCATAATTATTCTTTGCCCCTGGGGCAACCGGCATATCTATAGCTTTTTCTGTCTCATACGAAACAAGATTGTCATTAGCGGCTAAAATCTCTGTCTGCTTTCCCGTCTGAGCCTTAAGAGCCTGTTCAGTTTCGTAAACCTTCCTTTCTTCAGCAGTTAAAACTGTTTCTCCTTCATTTTGAAGAATTTCCTTAACCGCCAGAAGAGCATTCTTAAATGCTGTTGCAGTTCTATATCTCTCATCTGGATTATGCTTGCATCCAATAAGAATCGCCTGCATAAGCACCGGATTTATTCCTTCTATTTCCTCAAAAGGAGTTCCAGTAAGTCTCATCTGAATAGCAAGCTGTGTATTCAAAACCTTATTTGTAAAAGGTAGCTTACCTTTATTAGCCAAAACATAAAGTGTCAATGCCAAACTATATATATCAACTCTGTTGTCATAAAAATTTGATGCTGTGGCATTTGCAAACTGCTCAGGAGCGGCATAATGAGCGGTTCCCTTATTTGTCTGTGCTCCCATTCCGTCCTCAATGATTTTTGAAATACCAAAATCACCAAGAAGATATCTTGTACCATTTGTAAAAATATTATCTGGTTTGATATCTCTGTGAATAATATTGTGTTCTGCACACCCCTCTAAGGCTGTACAGATATCAATTCCTATATTAACAATCTCAGCTTGTGTAACACCCTCTTTTTTCATTTTTGCATTGAGGTTTCCCAGATAATCCATTCTAATTAAAAGGTCTGTTCCAAATGCGTCCTCTTCCTGCCAGTCATTGAACTCAAAATCATAATATTGAACAACATTATAGCTATTTTTAAGCTGATGCATCAGGTTAACTTCCGCTTCTGCGCTCTTTCGTATTTCCTTTTTTCTGGAATTATAATACTCCTTGTACTCTTCGGAAACTTCATCGTAATTAACCTGTTCATCAATAATGTTAATCACCTTCATCGCACAATGCTCGGTAAATGTAAGATTGTCTCTTGTAAGTTCAAAAACCGCAGTTTTTCCACCGGAACCAGTTCCAAGAAGCTTTCCTATTTTCCAGCCTCCCCATATTTTTCCATAAGACTTCGCTCTTCCATCAATAGACATATTAAACCCTTTCTAAAACAAGTACCGTAATATTATCATTGCCCCCTTGTGACAATGCACCATTGACAAACTCCTGTGTCAGATTTTCAATATCTTCCTTCTTTTTAAAAATATCAAAAATAAATCTATCCGAACACATATCATATAAACCATCACTACAAATTAGTATCTTATCACCTTCTAAAAGTTCTTTCCACGAACTTTCAAGTGGAATCAGAAAATTTCCATCCATCTCACTCCCAATAAACTGAGTTAACTGATGATGTTCTTTTTCTTTAACCTGACTTTTGTCCTGATATACTCCAATATCAATTTTCATCTGTGCAACAGTCTGATCTTTTGTAAGTAAAAATAATTCATTGCCTCTGAGAAGATATGCTCTTGAATCTCCAACATGAAAAACTCTGAATTTATTACCATTTGTAACCACAACTGTACCAGTAGTTCCGCAAATCAAGCCATCATCTCCAATTTCACAAATAACTCGATTTGCTTCAGCAAATGTATTTTCAACCAGCTCACTGATTTTATTTTCATCAAAATCGGAAACATCAGTTAAAAATGCATCTTGAAAGCATTGCGCCGCTTTCAATGAAGCAACCTCTCCCAAATCGACTCCGCCCATTCCATCAAACACACCACAACAAATCCATTCTCCAACTGTAGCACTCATATATGAATCTGACTCTTTGGTGCTTCCTTCATTTAAGCAATGTCCTAAAATGTAATTGTCTTCGTTATTATGCCTTTTCAATCCAACATTTGAATTAACTGCCGCATTGAGGCGCCCTCTGCTATTCATAATGGATTCTCCCTTACTTCGAATCTTTTGATACCCTATGTAAGAACAAATTTCCTAAAATAATAAATACAATGCTAAAGCCCAACATAATTCCCCATACCATGAAAATATGTTTCTGGGTTGAATCAAATCTGTCTTCAAATTCCTTTACAAGCATTGGTGCCTGCTCTGCAAGTCTAAGTGGTAAATCATTTAACTTACTTGTAGAACCAAGTGCCTCCATGCCCCAACGGCTTATCATTACATATGATACATAATCAGCAACCCCTTCCATATCAAAAAGAATTCCTGAGAAAATAAGCTGAACAATAAGAATATATGGAGCCATTACATTCGCTGTCTCCTCTTTTCTTACAATGCAAGAAATCATAAGTCCCATTGTATCCGCAGCATACATAAGAAGTAAAATTGTTATGTAATACTCCAATAATGTCTGGTCAAAAATAACTCCATTCTTTGGATAATCATTACCATATTTTGCATGAACTCCAATATAGCTTAATGTAAGAATTCCACTTTGTATAATACATAATAAAAGCTGAACTAAAGCTCTTGATGCTGTATAGCATCTAAGTCTTGCACCTGCTACATAGCTTCTTTTTACATTAGCTCTATCCTTAACAACCGCCTGGATTGAATTGAAAAGTCCACCCCAGATGGCCGCACTTACAAGAACGAAGCTTCCTGATTTTGTCCCTTCATACTGAACGAACATATTCTCGCCAGCAATCCAAATTAAAATAAATGCTGCTAAAAGTGGAAAAAGAAGTGAAATAATTAAATTCTTCTTATCTCCAAACATAATTTCAAAGTACTCACCTGTAAAATCCTTCCACTCTCTAAAAGCGGATATTCTTTTTCTTCCTTCCATTTTCCCCTATTAAACTCCTTTTACATATTTTTCCGGATGCGTTGCAAGAAGGCCGTATGCTTCTTTAATATCAGCACCAAAGTACTCTCTTGCTTCAGCAGGTGTCCCTGAGAATGCAAGTCTTCCGACATTATCAATCTTTGTCATCATGATAATCTGATCAAACAAATCAATATCAGATACATCGTGAATAATTACTAAGATACTCTTATTTTCTTCATGTGCCAAATTTCTAAGAATAGTAAATAGCTCTTTCTTTGTTCCTGGATCAAGTCCTGCATCAGGTTCATCAAGACAAAGCAACTGACGATCTGCAACAAGCTCTATTCCGATATTTACTCGCTTCTGCTCTCCTCCACTACACTTACAAATCTTATTCTTTCTGATATTTGTAAGCTTAAGCTGTTCGATTGCAAGATCTACATG
>JAXJTU010000076.1:0-6775 GCA_036309425.1 Agathobacter sp. | reverse complement strand
AGATGAACAGATAGCAATATACAACTACCTGTATTATTATGACAAGGAAGAAGCAGAAGCATATATAACATTAATTCAGCCATATCTTGGAACGAAAAAAGCTTATGAAAAGTATGGAGAAATCAAAGACAGTACATTCCAGAAAGCACAGTGTCAGGCACTATAAAGACAAATTTATCAAAATTTCACAAAAAATTTATTTTGTTTATTTGTTTTTTCGAGTGTCAGGCACCAATGTTACTGATAGACATTTCAAAAATCTTGCCTTAATTATGGATATAAATGGCGACTTCAGAACTGCACCGATATTTGATAATGGTCAGGGGCTTATGCAAAATTTTACTATTACTCCACCAGATTTAACAAATGAAGAAAAAGATGATATTTGTTTTTCATGCACTATTTCTGGCAGCTTCGAAAAACAATTTTTACTTGCTAAAGAATCCACTGGATATGAACCTTTTAAAATTGATTATGATAAATTAAGTCTACTATTAAACAAATATCCTGATAGCATGGCAAAAAAATATTTAGAATATTCTTTAGATAAATACAAAAATATTTTTCAACAAGATAAAGAAATAGACAATATAGATAATAATACAACTTCATTTACAATGCCAGCTTCAACAAAAGGAAAAAAATAATGGATAATCAAAATAACCTGTAAATCTTGGAATCAAAGGATGAAGTGCTCACAATGAAGAAACGAATGATTGTGGTATTTTAGTTGCTGAGGACTTTACCTATTTGAGAAATTTGGAGGTGCTGCGTCTGATGGACTGCCAGCGGGAAATACATAATTTATCGTTTTTAAGAAAATTACCAAAATTGAGGGTTTTGGAATTGGGAGAAATACAATTATCTACCTTGGAAGGAACGGAGCGAATCTTAGATATGGAGGAACTTTGTATTTGGCCGTCCTTTTATTATTATGATTGATTTTTAGCATTTGGTGAGCAGTTCGGGTTACTACAGTACTAGAAAATTTGTTTGAAAATGTGAAATTTACAGACCAGCAAAAGAAAGATTTGCCCAGAAGTTATGTACCAGCAAAAGAAAAGGATGATGCGTAAATGCAACGCATCATGTTACAGGAGAGAATAAAATAAGCACATACTAGTTGGTTTATCTGTAGCGTATCATGTGACATAATATGTATAGTCTAAAGGCCGATAGATAATAAATTTGTATGGAGATGAGATAATATGAGCTTAGGTACAAATATTAGTTATTTGCGAAAACAGAAAAAATTAACGCAGGAACAATTCGCCGAGACAATGAGCGTGACACGACAGACAGTATCAAGATGGGAATCTGATGAAGTGATTCCTGAACTTGCAAAATTAGTTGATATGTGTTCGATTTTTTCGTGTAAACTGGATGCACTTGTCAGAGAGGAATTGTCTGCACAGAGTGAAATATATTCAGAGATAATGATAAAAAGAGTAGAGGCATTTAAGATGGCAAGTTACGTCATTATTTCTGCGAATCCAGAAGATGATGTAAATGGATACATGGAAAGATGGGCTATGAATAGTGGACTTAAGTCAGCCTGTCCAGATGCAAAATTAATTGGATGGGATTTCCCTTTCGTATCACAGGAACAGCAGAATCGATTTGGAATGCATGGATATGTAGCTGCTTATGTTATTCCGGAGGGATTTAAAACAGAATGTCCGGGCGTGCAGTATTTAGAAAACAAAGAGGCAGACTATGCGGTAATAACAATCACAGATCCATTTGTGCAGGCGTTTGAGAGAATTCCTAATGCATATAAAATCATAATGGAATATCTTAAGGCTAACAATTTCAGGGAGAATCCGCAGGATAACATCATAAGCTGTTTTGAGCATGTATATGAAAAAGACGAAGTGACGTATATGGATGTATATGTTCATGTAGATGGTGTAACTAAGGCTGATGCATATTCGCAATTTAATTAGCTACAAAATAGGGGACGTTTGTCCTCTATTTTTATGTTGAAAATTATGGTAAAATTAAGCATTGCATATTGAGTGCTAAGCTTAATAAAGACTTTAAGGAATGGCTTTCGATTGTTGACATTATACGTTAGAGTATTAAAAAGTTTTGAAGATTAGAAGGAGAGTTTTATGATTACAATAACTAATGAGAATGACGAATTAAAAATTGTGGGAAGCATTAATCTAGGATATATTGGAACATTTGAAGATTCAGATATTGAGATAATTGATACTCTGGAAGAAGTCAGAGATTGGGAAATTGTATGTGAAAATCTTGATGAAGAGAGCACGGATCAAGAATTACTTGATTTTTTGAATCAGTACTTTAATGAATATATAGAAAGAATTGCAAAGAATATTAAGAGAATTAATGATACTTTTTTGTTAAAGGTATTTCTTGATATGGAAGCTTGTGGGGCCGAGTTTTGGAATATCGATGAACTTGTGGTTACTAAAAATATGCCGGAAGATTGTGATAGAATATATGCCACAAATTGGAGTGAAATGTCAAGACTGATGCAAGCTTATGCAGAAACTGCAAATGATGGTAGTTTTCAAAAGGAAGATATAGAAGCACTACTAAAGAAATTTTTTCCTATGTTTAATTTTGAGGCGTTCATAGAAGGAATTATTCCAGAGGGGTGTTGTCTAAGCGATGGAAGCATATCGTTCCAGTGTTCAGATGCATTTGATAATGCTATTTTGTGTAGCGCATATGATGAGTTGGACGAGAACTTATGCTTTACAGATTGGCATAATTTTTAAAATGGAAAGATTCCCATTAGGTCAGTCCCATATACTCTAAATCTGATGTTGAAAAGGAGCAACAGATGCTTAATATAGATGCAAAGGGAAAATTAAAAAACACTGGTAGAACAATTACTATCTGAAGAATATGCAGATAAAGAGGGTAAGGTATGAATAACAATAAATATAATTATGTGAATTTTGAAATAGAAAGAGTATTTGCAGGATGGTTTGATGTATCTTTTTCTTTTGGGAAAGATAATGTAGTGATTTCGGCATCAGATGTATATGGAAATGATGGTCCAAGAATGTTGTTAGAGAAATTTAGTGAGTTCTATTATGATAAATGTCCTCAAAAAGTTATTGTATGGGATGAGGAGCCTGGAAATTATTTTATTATTTTTAATAGGGTTGAAAATAATTGTTCTTTATCTATTTCTTATTCTCAAGAAGCAGAAGATAAGTTAACCCAAAAAGTTAGAGATATAATTGACGAGGTTCCTAAAAGTGAGTTAGTTGATTTGCTTGATGATTGGGAAGATTTATTGGTAGTTGAGAATATTGGTATGGAGCATTTGTTAAAGGTTATGTTTGAACGATTTAGTGAATTTGATACAAAAGAATATGAGAATAATTGGATGGACTATCCTAATGAACAATTAGATAACATCAAAAATATGATGAATAGTAAATGAAAAGGGAACAAGAGGGTTTTAGATTGAGTAGAATTAAAAATATAAAGCGTTTTGAGGAAATATTAGCCGAATTAAGAAAATTACCTGAAACATCTAATATTATTACTGCCTATGGTAGTGGACCTGAGGAAATTGATAATTTTTATGTAATTGGTGAATTTGTTGAAGCAATATGGGATGAAGAACTAAAAAATCTTGAGGATGATGTTGTAAATGCTTATTATCAACTTTTTTCAATTGACTACCAGAATTCTTATGAAGGGATAGATACATTTTATGAGAATTTATATGAAGATAATAAGTTTGAAAATGTAATTCGCGCATGCAAGTGGTTAAAAGAGAATGGTTATGATGTTTTGGCAAGCATAATCGAAGAAGGTTACGAAAATGAAGAAAAGAGAGAGATTGTTTCTGATTGGATAAACAATAATACAGAGACAGTATATTCGGCATATAGAAAATTATTGTTTATATTTGAAGATAAGTATTTATAAATTCCAATTTCCTTAAAACTGGTTTTATGAAGTCTAAACCCGTTAAAATGCACCTGATTACCATTCAAAAAAAGGAAGAGACACTAGTACATAAAGGAACAATAACTGATAATGATAGATATTTGAAAGACCTGATATAACAAAATTCGTTATTCTTGATGATGAAGATTTTTGGAATTGGGGCTGGATGAAGCCTTTTGTTGTTACGACAAGTTATGTGAGAGAAAAAGAAACAGATGATGAATGTTTGAAAATGAAATGGAAGTGTCAGGCACTCGAAAATGTGAACGAAAACTGTAAGGAGAATTAATAATAGGTAAATGTTAATTGATATATTTCTAAAATTTGTTTTAAGCCCGGAAAATATTTTAGGACTGATTTGGAGTATTATAACAACTGTATGTATGTGTCTTATTTTTCAAGCATGGGGAGAAAAATGGTGGAAAAGCTTAGTTCCGTTTTATGGCACATACATTATATATAAGAATACTTGGAAACAGCTGAAGTGGTTATTTTTGGTAGAAATTATGTTGAATTTCTTATCTGCAAAATGTGGTTCTTTTATTAAAAAATATGTAATACGCAATTTATTTTATACAAGTAAAAAATTTATAAATACAGACAATTGGGATATTGATATAAGTGTAGAAAAAATGTTGATTTGTATGCTGTTCTTAGTGATAAGTACATTAGGTGTTTTTGTACTAAAAAGAGTTACATATCTGAAAATATGTGCAAGTTTATCAATACAAAACATTTTCCTTAAGATAGGAACCTTTTTATTTCCCCAGATATTCTTATTAGTTGATTATGCTGTGTTTTATAAGAGACGGGCTGAAACAAATGGTATTGTATTATCTGAACAACATAGTGAACGGAGAGAAAAAAGAACAGAGGTTGAGAGTAATGTATAAAGAAGAAGTCATAGAGCAGGGGGAACATGCTCTAAATAAAATGCTTTGTGCAAGAGAAGAATACTGTAGTTCAAAATTAGCATCATTTATGTCTGAAGGCTTTGTGGATGTAATAGAGTGTTCCGATTTCGAAATGGGTTGCTGTATTAATATGGTTTTTGTCTTAATTCTAGCATTACCTTTTCTTGCTATTGGTAAGTTGGAAAAGAAAATACGCTATAAGAAGGCTAAAGAGACTATAAAGCAAGCAAAGATAGAATGTGAGTTGTATATTAAAAAGTTGCAGATATATTTATCTGAGCATCCAGATAATCGGATTATTTTGCAAGCATGTTCAGCATTTTTACAAAATAGATACATAGGAGAATTGCCCAAGAAAAAGGTCTTTTTTGGGCTTTTAAACATGAACGAAGATTGGAGAATGCGTTCTATTGATATGGCAATACAAGAAATGAAGTACCATCTGAAAAAATTGCAAGAGAATTAATTCCTGCAGAATATTCTTTTACAGCATCAGCAGCTAAAGGAAGAACTGGAAAGAAAGTATGCAGACTTAGATAATTCTTTTGGATGGAATAAAAAAAAACAGTTGTGATAAAATAATAAGTAGTAAATTTTAGGAGAAAAACTTTGACAACTATAGAGGAATATTACAACAAATTTAACGAGGAAAAGCGGCTTAATACACGCCACGGAAGAGTGGAATTTATCACTTCCATGAAGTATATTCACAAGTATATTGATATTCTAAAGGATGAGCTTAAAGCAGCCGGTAAGGAAGCCGTAGTTAATTCTGATATCAGAATCTTAGATATCGGAGCAGGAACCGGCCGTTACAGTGTTCCACTAGTTGAGGAAGGCTTTGATGTATCAGCGGTAGAATTAGTTAAACATAACCTGGGCCGCCTTAAGCAGAAAAGTGATAAGGTTAAGGCATATCAGGGTAATGCCATGAAGTTAAAGCGTTTTGAAGATAACAGCTTTGACTTAACACTTTTATTCGGACCAATGTATCATCTTCATGCAGAAGAAGACAAGCTTAAA
The DNA here is from genome assembly GCA_036309425.1 of Agathobacter sp. Lineage (GTDB taxonomy): Bacteria > Bacillota > Clostridia > Lachnospirales > Lachnospiraceae > Roseburia. The sequence goes on along the minus strand of JAXJTU010000076.1, from coordinate 896 downwards.
GCTCTTTCAGAGGCCAAGAGAGTTACAAGAGATGGAGGAATAATTCTTGTTGCTTACATAATGAACGAGTACAGTGTTGTAAGATATGCTTTCATGGAAAAACATATCAAAGAGGAGATGGAAAATCATCACCTTGATGAGAACTTCCATACACTTCCGCAAGGTAATGAGCTTTACAGCTTTATGAGGCTTGAAGATATTCAGAAACTTAACGAAAAAACCGATATAAAAAGAGAACAGATAATTGCAGCAGATGGCCCTGCTAACTATATCCGAAGATACTTAAATGCCTTAGATGAAGAGGAATTTGGATATTTTATAGACTATCATTTAGCCACCTGCGAGCGAATGGACCTGATGGGAGCCACCAGTCATACAGTTGATATTCTTCGCGTCAGCAAGTAGTGGCTTGCAATTGGAAGCATAAAATACTTACATATATTGATATACAGATTGAGGAAATTATGAAGAAAGTTTTAGTTTTAGGGCTTCTTATTGGGGCACTTGGCTTATCAGGGTGTAGCTTTGATGATGGTAGTGCAAAGGAGCAGGGGAATAAAAATACACAGAGTAAACAGACGGAAGTATTAAGTCAGAATGTAAGCGAGATTGCAGAGACTCAGACCGAGGAAGCTGAGGAAATAGTGGAGCCAGTGATTAATACAATTACGGTTACTGCAACTGGAGATTGTACTTTGGGAAAGATGCAGGATCATGGATATAGCGGTTCTTTTAATGCATATTATGATTCGTACGGGGAAGACTATTTCTTTGACGGAGTAAGAGACGTTTTTGAGAGTGACGATTTTACAATTGTTAATTTAGAATGTGTTTTGAGTAATTCTGAAGCCAGGGTGGATAAGACCTACAATTTAAAGGGCAAACCTGAGTATGTT
>JAXJTU010000075.1:0-5167 GCA_036309425.1 Agathobacter sp. | reverse complement strand
GCGCGAATTTAGTACCGCTACATTGTCCGGAGAGCGAGAGCGTGTCTGACAGCAAATACATACACCCTGCTTGCTTTCTCAAGCCATACCCCCTAGAAAAAACCTTGTAAAACCCCCCATGTAGAAGTATAATAAACCCAAAGCAAAAACAATCACATAAGACAATTCTAATTTTTACAAATCTAAGTAAAAAAATAAGTCTATATTGAACTCTTGCTTTAAATAATCACAAAAAACTAATTACATAAGAGCAAAGAATATTAAGTAATTCTTATGGATATAAGGATAAAGGAGAATAAAATATGGAGGCTCAAATACAAAAGAAGTCTAAATTGACAATCGATGAACAAATAGTAGATATGCAAAATAAAAAAATAAAGTTTGAAATTTGTTCCGTGGAAGAAGCAAAAAAGTTTTTAAAATATAATAATTATTATTTCAAATTAAAATCATATGCGAGGAATTATAATTATGATGACAAGAAAGAAAGTAAGCGCTTAATTTCGGGGTAGATTTTCTACCCCGAATTTTTTCTTTATAATGATTGCTAGGAAATGCTAACATTTCACTCTATTTCAAAGGAGAACAATCATTATGAATAAACGAGTTTGTAAAAAAGACCAAATAAAACTAATCATGGAGTGTCGCCAAAGCGGACTTACTGATTACCAATGGTGCGAGAAAAACGGTATTCATTCAGGTACCTTTTATAACTGGGTAAGTAAACTTCGTAAGCAGGGCTATACTTTTCCAGAATCAGAGGCAAAGTCTAATGCTACACCGAATTTACAGGAAGTTGTAAAAGTTGATTTAATACCATGTGAGGAATCTAGCCAGATAATAGAGCAAAATGTTAGCATTCCTACTATTTCACCAGAATCTATTGTTGCAGCCGAGCTTGTGATGGGAAATGTTACACTTCGTCTGTATAACAATGCAAATGAACAGCTTATTGAAAAGACCATTCAATGTATTGGAGGTATAAAACATGCTTGGTGACATTTCCCTTGCAACAAATATCTACATAGTCACAGGCTTATCCTTAGCTTATTTTTATCCTCAGCTTTTCATTTATGCCCCATAATTATTGCGAAAATACTCTCAAAGCTGAGGATAATTATTATCTTATTCCACAGATCCTAGCTAATTCTTCCTCATCATCCAGCCATTCAGCTGTTTCAGATACATCAACACTATTGTTTTCCATGGCCTCTTTCAGCATTTCAATCGATGGAGATGCGTATATACGGGTCGTTTGAGTGGAAGTATGTCCCATTATTCTGGATACAAGTTCAAGTTCAACTCCATTTTGATACAGTCCACAAGCCCTGGTTCTTCGGAGCATATGTGGGTACAACTTTTGCGGAAGATCAGGATGCTCAGGTCTTATTTTTTCTGCATACTTGTTCAGTATTCTTTCTACATTTCCAGTTGACATAGCAGACAGATTTCCTTTAATCACTGTATAAAACAGGGGATAATCACCGTTTGTTTCCGAATGATAGATTTTTATGTATCTTTTTAAGTGCTCGACAGTTTTGTCTGTTATTGATACAATTCTTTCCTTATCGCCTTTTCCATGAACTCGGATATAAGGTATCGTTTCATTTAGCTTCAAAGATTTAAGAGTTAACTCCCGTAGTTCAGATACTCTTATAGCTGAATCATATAGAAGAATCAGTATAGTCTTATCTCGTATCCCTATTTTTGATCTGTCGGAAGGGGCAGCTAGCAAGGCTGCAAGATCATCTGGGTTTATTGTTTCCTTCACCTTTTGTGTTCCCTTAATGAATGGAACCTTTGAAGCCCCAAGAGCTATTGACTGCATCGATATTTCGCCATCAGCTACGTACCATAAATAAGATCTAATCGCAGCTAACCTGTTATTACAGGTGCCAGCGGCACATCCTTTATCTTTGAGATACATCATATATTCCAAGAGAAAATCATGGGTGCATTCTTCAAATCTAAACTTTCTTATGGATACTTTCTTCTCTTCTGCCAGATATTTTCTAAATACCGTAAGACCATCTCTGTATGTATTAATAGTATTATTGCTTTTCATTGCCTGCTTTGGAAGATATATATTCAGGAAGTCGTTTGTTCTTGAAAAAAATAATTCTTTACTTAACTGGTTATTCTTCATCCGGCACCTCCGGAATAATACGATCCGATAGCTGGTCCTTCTGGCGTACTATCTTGAATGCACTTTCTATCTGATGGTAATAATAATACGTGTTCTCAACACTTTCATGTCCGAGATATTTACTTAGATACGGCATCATGGCAGTAAGATTTTCTCCCTTTTCCATCCAAAGATTCATTCTTGTGACTACAAAACTATATCTCAGGGAATGTACTGTAGGATATTTATAATCGGACGCACCTGATGTTTTCTTCCAGAATTCCTGAAATTTTTTGTTTATAGATGCCACCTGCAACGGGGTATTGGGATCAGATGATGGAAACAGATATTCTGAGTAAAAATGATACTTATCATGCAATAAATCCAGCATATCCAGACACATTTTGCATACATCATCTGCGATATAGATCAACCGATCCTTATCCCCTTTTGAGCGTAGTATCAAAGCTGTTTTTCTTTCAAAATCTATATCTTCCAGTTTTAATTTACGTGCTTCTGATACACGTAATCCACAGCAATAAATAAAGCGAAACAGTACTTTATATTCCTCTGCCAGTATATTAAAACGATCGGCATTCACCTTTGGGACGTAATCATCTGCTACTGTAAAGAGTTCTTTAATTTCACGTTCATTCATAACATATGGCACCCGATAACTCTTGGCGGAAAATTTTGAGGGAATGTAGCATTCACTCCCCTGTGAATTCATGTACTGGGCCAGTTGCCGCAACACACTCATACGGCTTGCACGGCGCGATTTTGTTTCATCTGCATGATAAGACTGCCATGTGTCCGATAGTTCTTTTGTTATGATTGCCATATCGATATGATTCTCTACACAAAACTTGTCAAATTGTATAAGGATGTATTTCGCTGAATCATAGATGTAACCCGATTGCTTTTTCTGCTCAATTAATCCCTGTATATCATTCAAAAAGCAACTGGTAAAAACATATTCTTCAAGAATCATTTGGCTGCACCTCCCATCGGAATAGACATCTCGTCGAGAGAGAGTGCACATTTTCTCATATGCAATTCATCGTATGTAAGATATACATTTACTGTTGTTGGATCCTGGTGACCCAATGCATCTATAACACGCTCTATGCCAGCATTGTTTTTCAAAATACTTGTTGCAAATGTTTTTCTTAATGTATGAAATTTAACAGATGAATTGTATCCGCAGGCTGACAAAATCCTGTTTAAAGCATTAGAACATATCTTTCCTGAAAGAATTCCGTATGGAGCCTTATGTCTAACAAATACATGCGGGTTATCACATTCAGGTCTCCCGTATTTCAAATATCTGAAAACTGCATTCCCAACATCAACACTTAAGGGCAGAGAGATAGGGACTTTCGTTTTGTATTGTGTGATGGATATCCTTTTATTCATCCAGTCTATATCCGAAAGCTTCAAATTGATAACATCAGAGCTTCTAAATCCAAGTTTTAGTCCTATCATAACCATTGCAGCATCTCTAAGTTCGATTGGTGAATTACATGTTTTACGGTATTCATTTATATTTGATATCTGCTCATCTGACAATACTGTAATGATTTTTCTGGGGTGAGCAAGCTTTGCCGGTATTACACCATGTATTGTTCGATCCGCAAGATAATTATTATCTTCCAAAAATGTTATGAATTGACGTAAAACGCTATTTCTTCCAGAGGTGCCATTTACCGTACTATGCAGATCAATCCTAAGAAATTCATTTATCAGATTTCGATTTAGATCTTCAAATGAATTCAACTTTTTTAGCAAAAGGAAATCACAAAAATTGTATACAACGTATTTATAGGACCTAATGGTACCTTCACTATGGAAGCTTTTCCTAAGCCAGTCCAGATAAGCATTGACTGCTAAAGAGCACCATAGCGGATACTTCCAATCACGTGCCTTTCGAAAAGAATACTTCTTTAAAGGATCAAATTTGTGTTTTTGAATATAGAAATCAAAAAGATTTATTATTCTGATCCATGCGTGATACGAACTTCCAATTAAAGATTCTATTTTTTGATACCATAATTCAGCTATCCCGATATCGTAATGCAGGTTGTTTACCGACAAAAACGCATATAGACATTTCGTGACATGCGCCGCATTGTGTTTTGCTGTATCTTTATAGCCCAGATTTTCAAATTCCTGAACAAAGAAATCAATCACATCATAAACTTCACGTGCTTTACAGACATATGTCTTTTGCAAAGCAATAAAAGCGCTTAAATTATCTTCTTCAAGAGTTATGGCGTATTTGTGTATGCCCTCCTCCAACAGTAAGGGAAGGACGGGCTCGCACTTGCCCATGTCCACATAATACTGTAAAAACAAACGTGAATTGCTAAGAATTACATACCTTTCATCTGGCTTTATTGGCATTTCATATTCAAAAAATTTGCACACTATATCACATGAAATCTCACAAACTGAATGAATCCCATGTGACTGTAAAAAAATAAGAAACCTAGAACAATGTATTTTTAACAATTCATTCGTTCTTTTTGTATACTTTTCTTCACATGATTTTATATACATGTCTAATTCGGCTCCCAAAGATTCTGAAAGCTTTTGATAATTCGATTTCGTCAGCAGCAGATTATCTTGCAATACTGTTCCAGTATTTATCAGTTCCTCTAACTGATCTACATAATTCCATTTTGCTATAAAACCAGATGACGATTCCTGCTTTTGCACCACCTCCCTTAACCATTTTCTTGCTTCATCGTAGGAATAGCATTTATTAGCAGCTAACAAATACTCCCTAAGCTCCTGGTAACATTTTTCATGAGCCTTTCGACTGTACAAGCAAACATTTCGTTCTTTTAACAGCTGGCTCATTTTGGTAATTGCATCATCATATCTTGTCATAATAGACCACCTCCTATGGTTCTATTATGATTCAGCAGCATATTTTTATCCTTATCTTTTTTGCAAGAAATGCTGAAATAACAGACTACAAAATAAACGCTGAGGATAAAAATAAGCTAAGGATAAGCCTGTTTATCCTAATGTTAGGAT
>JAXJTU010000074.1:0-37495 GCA_036309425.1 Agathobacter sp. | reverse complement strand
TTATGGATCATCAGGCATCCATAAAAAATCAAAAGATAAAAGAAGAACTGGAGAATAGTCGTATTACGGTGATGCTTAGTCAGATACAACCCCATTTTTTATATAATTCGTTAACCAGTGTAATGGATTTGTGTGATAGTAATCCAAAGCAGGCAAAAGCCGCTATTGCAGACTTTGCGGATTATTTGAGAGGAAATCTGGCTTCTTTAAAGACAGAGAATTTGATATCGTTTGGTACAGAATTGGAACATATAGAAAAATATCTGAGACTTGAGAAACTGCGGTTTATGGACGAATTAGAAATTGTATATGATATACAGACCAAAGACTTTATGCTTCCGGCATTGTCTGTACAGCCACTTGTAGAAAACGCAGTAAAACATGGTGTTGGTAAGAAAATAGGTGGAGGGACGGTCACTATCCATACCACCGAAACAGAAAATGAGTATATCATTCGTGTAACAGATGATGGTGTCGGTTTTACAGAAGGGGAATATGCAGATGATGGCGGTACACATGTGGGGATTGAAAACATTAAGAAACGATTAGATATGATGATAAATGCCAGACTGGAAATTGAAAGTAAGAAAGGAATCGGGACAAAGGCTTGTATCTTAATCCCGAAAAGGAGAGATTAAACATGCATATCATTGCAACAGATGACGAACAAAGTGCATTAAATGTATTAGTGGGAGCTGTCAGGGAATCTGTACCGCTTGCTACGGTGCATGGCTTTCGCAATCCACTGGAAGCACTTGAGTTTATGAAAGAAACAAAATGTGAGATTGCTTTTTTGGATATACAGATGCGGGAAATGAGTGGTATCGTACTTGCAAGGAAATTAAAAGAAATATATCCAAAGGTAAATATCGTATTTGTGACAGGGTATTCACAGTATGCGAATGAAGCATTTGCCCTGCATGCAAGTGGGTATGTGTATAAACCGGTAACAGCCGACAAAATTATAAATGAAATGGAGAATTTGCGTAATCCGGTTAAATGGAAGGACACGGGGATTTTTGTAAATACTTTTGGGAATTTTGAACTGATAGTGAACGGAGAAGAAGTTTCTTTTGGCAGAGCAAAGTCGAAAGAGATGCTTGCGTATCTGGTGGATAAGAAAGGAAAAACTGCAACAAGGAAAGAACTTGCAACAGTATTGTTTGAACGGGAAGATTACTCCAGAGCCACACAGGATTACCTGTCGAAAATAGTGAAAGAATTAGTGGATGTTTTGGAACGTGTCGGAGCAGAAAAAATATTGAAACGTGGATTAAACAGCTATGCTGTGGATGTGGATACTTTTTACTGTGACTATTATGAGTACGAAAAAGAAAATGCTACGCCTGATGAGTTGAATCGGTTTCAGGGAGAATATATGAAACAATACAGTTGGGCAGAAGTAACACTGGCAAAATTATATTGGGAAAAAGAGCTTATGAAATAAAAAAGGCCTATGTTTTGTCCTAGCAAGTATAGGACAATAGTATTAGCGTTTTTTGTGGCTTAGAAAGCACATGAGGAAAAAACGAATCATACAAACATAAGGTTCGTTGTCGTAGGAAAAAGAACAAAGTAAAAAGAGTAGGAAGATTGGAGTTGATCTTTCTGCTTTTTTTTATAAAAAATTTCTTTGAATGGGCCTTTTGTCCTACGTTTTGTCCTAGCGAGGTGGGTAAAATGATACATAGACGTTGTGTTAAAAAATACATAGAGTCAAAAAATAGAGAAATGGAGAGTGATTATCTATGAAGAAAATGAAAGAAAGGATATTTAGCATAGTGCTTACCTTGGTGATGGTAGTAGCACTTTTTGCAGGTATGACACCGATGGATGTGCATGCGGCTGCTACGCAAGAGCCTACGGAGGAAGAGTTAAATTGTATATTAACTACAGTTGATGTAACACTTGAGGTTGGGGAGCAATACATTCAATGTTCGCAATTGCCTGCGGTTACAAGTGAAAATTATAAATGGGCATATTTCTATTATCCAGCTCCTTCTAATATGGAGGGATATGAAGAAGGTGTTCTTGGGTTGATAGCTAGCGTACAGGAAACAATTGGAGTGGAGTCAATGAGTAATAGTAAGGCTGCTCACAGGGAAGAGTATGGATTATTAGTAAATGAAATCCCTTCGAACGGGCAGATACCTGTAAGTGGAGATGGATATGGATTGCTTTACATTGTGCAGATTTACGATTATCATATAGATGTTAGCGATTCAGGTTACCGTTATTATTATAACAAGGTGGCAATATTTGATGTTTCTAAGGGCGGAACAGTTTCAAATGGCTTAGTTGGGGAAGAAACAACTCCAATATCTATTACCCAACAGCCAGAGTCAGTAACTGTTAATATAGGAGCAAAAGTAACATTTAGCGTAACAGCAACTGGTGATAATTTGACTTATAAGTGGCAGGTTGCCTATGGCAGTGATAAAGAATTTGGTGATGCTTACGGTAATGGAAACGGTACGGCAACTTTCACAACAGATGGAACAGACAAAGATTTTAACGGATATCGATACAGATGTATCATAACAGATGAAAATGGAAATAGTGTGACATCAGATGTGGCCACACTGACTTTAATAGGTGCTGAACCACCAACGGAGATACCAGGTGTATCAATTGCCAAAACTGCGGATGGCTATAAAGTAACCGGTCTTGGAGCTGTAGAAGAGGGCTATAGATGGGGATATTGTCCATATACATTACGTGAAGGTGAGGATTTGGATGGAGCTGTTACAGCAAAGCTTAACGAACATCTTACAGATGGACCATTGCAGAATGAAATAGCAAATTCTTTTGACGAATCATATGAAATTACGACCTATACATTCCCAGGACGAGCTCCTGAATCTATTGATAACTATGATTACATAGAAATCGTGAAATTAAACGAGAATGGTTTTCCTAGCGAAGTAGCAGTTTTACCATTGCCAAAAGATGCTGCACCAGAAGTTACATATGATATTACCCTTGACAGAACAAATTATGCAGACGGATATGTTGAACTCTATACATATAATAGCGAGGGAACTAATGTAGCTGTTACTCAAGAAAATAATGCTACAATCGCGATGCCAGAAGGTGGAAAAGTAAGAGTATTTGCAGGTTCCGCGTTTACAGTAACAGCAGAAGGCGCAACCATAAGTGAAATGTTGAGCGGAGGTGACGAAGGATACTATTATGAAATCACAAACTTCACAGGAGATACTACAGTAGTAGTAAATCCAAGACAGAATGCACCTGTTCATACACATTCTTTAACATTAGTACCAGCAAAAGCAGCAACATGTACTACAGATGGTAACAAAGCATATTATACATGTTCAGGCTGTGATAGTTTATTTACAGATGCAAACGGAACTACTACTACAACAGCAGAGGCTGTAAAGATTGCAGCGTTAGGACATGACTGGACCGGAGAATGGACAATTACCAAAGAAGCAACCGCAACAGAAGAAGGAAAGAAAGAAACTCTTTGTGAAAGAGATGATTGTGGCCAGAAAAAGGTAGTAATTATTCCTATAACTGGAACAACAGACGATAATGCTAACCTTGAAAAAGATGCAGAGGTAGAGCCGGAAGCACCGATTGATGAAGCAACACTTAATAATTCCAAAGAGGAATTATTAGGAGCCGGTAATATCTTTGAAGACGCAGAAAAAGCGCAGATTGAAAACGGAACAGATGCAAGAGTCTGGCTTGAAGTCACTAAGACAGACGAAAGTGCTATTGCGTCAACTGATAAGGCTAAGATTGAGCAGGAAGCAACCCAAATTATGGGTGATAATCTGGTGATTACTTATTTTGACGCTGATTTGTTTAAACAGGTAGGAACTAATGAAAGAACGCCTGTTCCGGAGCCGGGTATTGCAATAAAGATTACAATTACAATTCCGGATGAATTATTAAATAGTAATGGGACGGTTTCACGTGAGTATCAGATTATCAGATTACATGACGGTCAGGTAGATGTAATCAGTGGAACTTTTGATTCTGCAACAGGTGAATTTACATTTGAGTCAGATAAGTTCTCAACTTATGCGATAGTATATAAGGATGTACCGGTGAATGATAATCCTAATCCAACACCGGCACCTGGCGGTGAGAATCCAACACCGGTACCTGGCGGCGAGAATCCAACACCGGCACCTGGCGGCGAGAATCCAACACCGGCACCCGGCGGCGAGAATCCAACACCGGTACCCGGCGGTGGCGAGAATCCAACACCGGCACCCGGCGGTGGCGAGAATCCCACTCCTGCACCGAGCAACAATGATGTAGTAAACTCAGGGGAGAACAAACTGGACGAAGTACCAAAGACTGGGGAAAGTAATGTTACACTGTATTTCTTCATTCTTATGTTACTGAGTGGAGCAGGTGTTGTTATCTGTTCGAGAATTAAGAAGAATTCAAACAAGGAAAGTTAAATGACATTATTTTACAGAGAGAAAACTGTTGATAATGAGCAGAAGGCAGGTGGTGGGTACCACCTGCCTTTCAGGCTTTTTTTGCAACAGAAAGTTCAGATAGTTTTTATTATTATATTTGCTTTATCAACGGTATGTTTTGCGATAAGCTACCTTTCGGGATTAGAAGATGATAGAGCATTAGAAAATCAACAAGCTATATTACGAGAAAACATGCAGATAGCAGCGGAGATAGATGAAACAACACCGGATGTTACTACGGTTCCGGCAATAAGTATAAATCCGGTTGAGGAGGTTAATCCTACGATGTTGCCGGAATATGAAGTGTTGTGGCAACAAAATGAAGATTTCATAGGTTGGCTTAGGATTGAAGACACAATCATTGATTATCCGGTAATGCAATGTGTAGAGGATGAAAATTACTATTTATCCCATGATTTTTATGGGGAAGAAAATAAAAATGGCTGTTTGATTTTGGATAATGATTCAAATGCGGGGATTGGTACAATAGAACAGGATTATGCAAATGGCTGTATCCCATCTACCAATCTTATTATTCATGGACATACTACGAGATCAGGACGGATGTTTGGTAAATTGAAATTATATCAGGACAAGGAATATGGTCTGTCTCATAATATTATCTGTTTTGATTCTCTTTATGAGAAAAGAGAGTATGAGCTGATAGCGGTTTTTTATTCACAGGTATATTATCAAAATGAAGATACATTCATATATTACACGTTCTTTCAGGCAGATACGCAGGAAGAATTTGATGATTGGTACAATAATATAAAAGAAATGTCGCTGTATGATACGGGGGTAACTGCAGAATATGGAGATGAGTTTATAACTCTTTCATGCTGTGCGTATCATGTGAAAGATGGAAGGTTTGTTGTTGTAGGAAAAAGAACAAAGTAAAAAGAGTAGGAAGATTGGAGTTGATCTTTCTACTCTTTTTTTATTAAAAAGTCTTTGAATAGGTCTTTTGTCCTACATTTTGTCCTGTCGGGGAAGGTACAATAAAGATGGATATTTATATAAATTGAGGAGCGCATGTGATGAAAGTTTTACAGAATAAATTACTGATACTCATTGTTAGTAGTACTTTGATTCCGGCGTTGGTAGTTATGGCGATTTCATTTGCTAACTATGGGCGCATTGTAGAAAATAATTCGGGACAGATTATGCAGCTGATGTGTTCTGAAAAAAGACAGGTAATAGATGAAAAACTACTAAACATTGAGCAAAGTGTTCATACGATATATCATTTTGCAACAGAGCAGCATAGTGATACCGATAATCTATGGCAAGATGAAGAACAATTTTTGGAGCATATCAGCAGGATGAGGGAGCTTATGGAGACAACCGTCAAATATACAGATGGTGCAGTATCCGTTTATTACCGTTTGGATTCTGCGATAAAAGGACCAAAGCAGGGAGTATGGCTGGTACAGGATGAAAATGGCGATTATTTAGAGCATGAGATGACGGATATTTCTCTATATGATGAGGACGATATAGAACATGTTGGGTGGTATTACATTCCAATAACTAATGGAAAAGAGACATGGATCAATCCATACTATAACAAAAATATGGATGAAGAAATCATTTCATATGTTATTCCTATTATTTTGGACGAGAAAATTATTGGTGTAGTGGGTATGGATATCGCTACAAATCTTTTATATGAGAATACAAAGAATGTTACGGTGTATGATAGGGGCTATGCTTTTTTAATGGATAATGAAGGTGAGTTTGTATATCATCCGGAGATGAAAGGAAATACAATTTCGGAAGAGTTTAATATGCAACATACATATCTTTATGAGAAAAGTTTATTGTCAGTAGAGAATCAGAGTGTAGAAGCCTATCGGTGGAATGATACAGATAAGAAATTGACTGCGCAGAAACTGCGCAATGGGATGATTTTTACAGTGTGCGTTACAGAGCAGGAAATTAAACAGCCCCAGCAGAAAACGTTAATTGACTCTGTTTTGGTAATATTACTTATAATGTCAGGATTTGTTGCAGTGACAGTTTTCCTTACAAAAGCGATTGTAAGACTGATATATACAGACGCAATGACACAAGTGGGGAATAAAACTGCATATAACGAGTGCGTTGATTTGTTGTGCAAGCGGATAAGAGAAGGGGAACAAATTCATTTTCTGATTGTAGTTGCAGATATTAATGACTTGAAAAAAGTGAATGATACATATGGACATGAATATGGAGATAAACTGATACAAAGTGGAGCTGCCATCCTGAAAAAGGTATGGGGAAGTGATTACACTTACCGGATAGGCGGCGATGAATTTGCGATTGTGTGTTCAGATATGAAAATAGAATGTGCGAAGGAGAGGATACGATTATATGAAGAAGCAGTAGAAGACTATAATCGTCAGAATAATTGTGAAGAATTAAATTTGCAAATGGCAATTGGAATGGCAGTATATAATCCTGAAACAGATGATGGTTATATGGCGGTGTTTCGTAGAGCAGATGGTGCCATGTATGAAGATAAAAAACAGAAAAAGATGAAATCAAAATAGGAATGGGAGATGGATAGTTATGGTATTTACTAATGAAAAATGTGTAGGCTGTAATAAATGTATCCGTTCTTGTCCGGTGCTTACTGCAAATGTTGCAGAGGATGAGAAAATCAATGTAAATGAAGATATGTGTATTCAATGTGGAGCATGTTTTGATAACTGTAGGCATGGTGCAAGAGATTTTGATGATGATACGAAAGCCTTTTTAAAAGACTTAAAAGGCGGAAAGAAGTTTTCTGTTATTGTGGCACCGGCATTTATTGCCAACTATCCCAAAGAGTACAAAAAGATATATGGCTATTTAAAATCCTTAGGAGTGGCTCATATTTATAGCGTAAGCTTTGGTGCAGATATTACTACATGGGCTTATATTAGTTATTTAAAAGAAACAGGGAAAACAGGATTAATCAGTCAACCATGTCCGGCAGTTGTTAATTACATTGAGAAATATCAGCCGGAACTTATTCCTATGTTGGTTCCATTACATAGTCCGATGATGGCAGAGGCTGTATATTTAAAGAAATATAAGAATGTCACAGAAGATTTGGTGTTTTTAAGTCCTTGTATTGCGAAACGTTTAGAGATAAATGATAAAAATACAGGTGGATATGTAAAATATAATGTAACGTTTAAAAAATTGTTAGAAGCAATCGGCAATTCTTATATGATGGCAGAAGAAGTGGATGAAGAAAGCAGTTACGGACTTGGAGCTAGGTATCCTAAGCCGGGTGGACTTAAAGAATGCGTACATTTCTTTTTGGGTAATCAGACTGCTGTATTGCAGATTGAAGGTGAAGAAGAAGCTTATCATTTCTTACAAGAGTATGCAAAGCGTAAGGAAAACATGCCTTTTATGGTCGATATTTTGAATTGTCAAAAGGGTTGTATTCGTGGAACAGCTACGGATGATAAGATTGACGATATTGATGTGGAACTGGCTATAAATGAAATGAATAAGCTAGTAGTAAATGAAGCAAAACCGAACAAACATAACAAATACAATCCTTGGAATAGTGCATTGTCATTGGAAAAACGTTGGGACTATTTTTGCAAACAATTTCGTTTTTTAGATATTAATGATTTTAAAAGAAATTACACGGATAAAAGAGTAAAAGTATTAGTTCCGGGTAAGCAGGAGTTGGATGCAATTTTTATGGATATGTATAAAGAAACAGAAGCCTCCCGTCATATAGACTGTTCCTGTTGTGGGTATTCCACTTGTGAACTGATGGCAGCTGCCATTTATAATGGTGTCAATAAGAAAGAAAACTGTATCCATTACATCAAGGCATTAGCAGAAATAGAACGAGAAGAAATAGAAAAGATGCATGATGAGAATATTGAAGCACAGGCAGCCCGGAATGAAAAGATAAACCATATTATTGCAAACTTTGGTTTCTTAAATGAAGGGATAGTTGAATTGTCCAAAGTAAATAATATTACCGCAGAGGACGCTGCAAATGTGGCAGAGATAGTGAGTGAAATGATGCAGCAATGTGAGAGTATTACCAAAGCATTGGAACTATTTGCGGAGTTTTCAGATCTTTATATCAAAGGCAATCAGGATATTGCCGGAATCGCGAATAAAACTAATTTATTGAGTTTGAATGCGAGTATAGAAGCCGCAAGAGCAGGAGAAATGGGAAAAGGCTTTGCAGTGGTTGCTGGTGAAATTAGAAGTCTGGCATCATCTACCAAGGAATTGATTGAAGCTAATGATAAACAAGCAGAGAATACATTGCCTAAAATTAAAGAAAGCATTGAGATGATAAAGGCTCTTTTGGATAGCATTTACTCAATGAATGCACGGGTAGTAAATATTGCAGCAACGACAGAAGAAATATCAGCTCAGAGTGATACAATTCGTGATTTATCGGATGGCATACAAGGTGAAGTAAACGCTATTTAGATAGGAGGATTAAAGTGTTATGAGAAAGAAGATGTTGTTAGTTGTATGTAGTGTTATTTTATGTATTTCCATCATTGGGTGTGGGGCGTCAAAAGAGAAAGAAAATAACAGTATACAAAGTGTAATAGAAGACAACAGTATAGAAGAGGTAACTGAAACCAATACTATCATTTCGCCACTTCCGGTTACTATTGACATTAACAATTTAGATAATTGTACGGTGGCGGTATCTTTGGAACAAGGAGATGCCTATGTGGATGATACAGGTGCTATGCAAATGGATGTAATAGTTTACACCTATGATTTGTATGACATGGTAGACATTGCTTCTTTAAAGGAAGGAGATGTTATTGTAATTCGGGAGCAGGAGGTAAAGATTACTTCGTTAGAAAGAAATGAAAAAGGACTTCTTATTAATGGAGGACTGGATAATGGAGGTTACGAATTTGGAACAGATGATACTACAGTCTGGTACGAATGCGGCTATAACGATGCAAAGTCTTATTATGAGTTGGGTGAGGTCACAATCCGAGTATCAGCAGATATGAATTTTTATGACAGCTCTGATTTGGATAAGGGAGAGGTTATGTATTATCCGGGCGATTTTCTGACCGACAAAGCAGGTATTGTGTATCATTTTGTACCGGGCAATACCAGCATTGTAATTGAGGATGGGATGATAATAGAAATGTATCGAAGTTATATGCCATAAATTAAAGCACCGAAAAAGAGCGATATTATATATAGTGGTTGCTATAAGACATAGTATACAAACAGATAAGGCAAGAAAACGAGTGGTAAGTAGATTGCCATTCGTTTTCTACGTTTTAGGGGAA
Organism: Agathobacter sp.; assembly: GCA_036309425.1. GTDB lineage: Bacteria > Bacillota > Clostridia > Lachnospirales > Lachnospiraceae > Roseburia. Next base: position 27,753 of record JAXJTU010000074.1, on the reverse strand, counting down.
AAGCAAAAATTGCCCGATGAACGAGCAGAAAATAATGTGTATTGGGTTGTTTTCTGGACTGTGATATTAAGAAAGTCCGTTGATATGATTTATATGGAAAAGAGGTGTAAATCATGGATACAGACAGAAAATATACCAATATTCAGATTGGGAAAAGATTAAGAGAAGCAAGAAGAAACATGAATATTGATAAGGCAGAAATTGCGGAAGTGCTTGGAGTTACAGTAGAATTGTTTATAAAGATGTGCCGGTGAATGATGACGATGATAATTCAACATTAGGAGATACTGATGTAGTCAAACCAGAGGATGACAAAAAGATGAAGTACCAAAAAAACGGAGATAGTAATACTACACTGTATTCATTCTTATGTTATTGAGTGGATTCGGACTCATTATCTATTCAGGTAAAAAGAGACTTTTGAAAAAGGAAAGTTAAATGAAATTATTTTACAGAATAATATGATGAGACGTTGTTTCTTCTTCTGAATGAGGAATTTCGTTATTCCTGTGCCTGTGGGAATAGAATTCATGATAACTAAGATTAATTAGTTGCGAAATACTTTGATTACTAATTGTGTCGCCAACTGAAAGGCGGTGGAATGAAGAGTTATATGGAAAGAGGTTTGCCCAACAATATGGTGCAAACCTCTCAGCTTTTCAGTATATGATAGGGAACTTCCTTGTCAACAGAAGGACCAGGGGCTTTCGACCAACCCAAACAACAATATTGCTAATTGTTATTATAAGAGAACAGATAACAGCGGTCAAATGAAATGTGAATGGAGGCAGATTATTTCTTGCCGGAATCCGCAATCTCTTCCAATGTACCAATGCTTTTAATAAAGTCCTGTTCAACCGGGGAAATGGTGTTTTCAAAGCGGTTCTTGTACTTGGTGTATTCGGCATGAGCCTTATCAAGTGCCTGTTTGTGGCTGATGTGACCGCTACTGGTAAGAATATCACGGCGGGTCATTTTCAGGTAATCGTCAATGGTTTCCAGCCAGTCCTTCATATACATTGGTTCCTGATTGAGAGCGTGTACCTCGGCGATATCAAGGTAGGCGGTAACTATTTTATTTAAAGCATCAAGTTCCTGCTGGGTAAGGTAGTTTTTTGCAATTTCTACATCGGAGCGACGGATGGTGTCACTAGCCCATGAGGTAAGTCCCATATTATCTTTTTCAGCATCGGCACGCTGGTAAATAACTTCTGCGGCTGTGTGCTTGTGTGCTGCCCAGTGCATCTTATTCTGCACCTGCTTGAAGAATAGGATGGAGCTTTCTGCACTAGGATCGTAATCAATGCTGGTAGCATAGATTTCCAAAACTTTTCTCCAAAATACTTTTTCAGAGGAACGGATGTCTCTGATACGGGCAAGCAATTCATCAAAATAATTGCCTCCGCCAAGTCTCTTTAAGCGGTCATCATCCAATGCAAACCCCTTTTTCATATATTCCTTTAATATTCCCATTGCCCAGATACGGAACTGTGTACCACGGTGGGATTTTACACGGTAGCCTACGGAGATGATTACATCAAGATTGTAGTAATCGACATGGTAGGTTTTTCCGTCGGCGGCAGTTGTTGCAAAATTTGCAACAACTGAAATGCGCTGTAATTCTCCCTCTTCAAAAATATTTTTGATGTGACGTGATATCGTTGATTTGTCACGCTGAAACAGTTCCGCCATCTGGTCGATGGATAACCACACAGTATCATCCTCAAAGGTGGTTTCTATTTTCGTCAAACCGTCTTCGGTTGTGTACATAATAATATTTGAATGGTTCATATACGCAGTCCTCCTATGTTGGTGTATCATTTTTCTTCGCTCTGCTCTTATACACATTGTACTGGTTCTTACACTGTGGTGAGCAGAATTCCATATTTGGTCTGGTGGCAACAAAAGCTTTGCCACAGTGCTTACATACCTTCATGCTGGATTTCTCATCCGTCAGCATAAAGGAAAACATCATCTGTACACATAACAATAAGGAATTGAAGTCCCAGACAATGGTAGGGCGTTCCCGTAGCTCAATGCGGTAGGTAGGTGCAACTCCGCCGAAAGCAGCCATTCCCTGACGATACAGGTTACGTTCATTCTCATCCAGTCTGTCGTAGTCCAGATAATAAAGGAAGCTGGAAAAAAAGGTAAATGCCCAGTCCCGGAATACTTCCACAAGCCACTCATAGGGTTCGGCATATTCCTTCTGAAAGCTCATCATAACAGCCTGCGGCTTATTCTTCATGGTCATAATCAAGGCAATCATTTCCACGCAGTCCGTACTCCAACTGGATTCCATGCCCTTCTTTCGAAAATCAATTTTGTCAAAAGGGAAGAAGTAGGACAGATACTTCTCTGTAGAGATGCTTTCTTCCTTGATAAAATGATTCTTTGGCAGATAGACTGCCTCGTATGTAATGAAATCCGGTGTGGTAGGCAGGGCAGTCATTAGTCCTAGCATACCGTATTCGGATACAAAGCTCATAATGGCTTCTTTTAATTCAACTTCACTTGCCTTGTTCATGGCAGTAGTACCGATGTTGATTGCGGTCAGCACCAGCTTCTCATAATCCTTGATAGGATTGTAGATAGATGGCTTGGCATCCGCAGAAGGTGTAATATAACACTTTCCGTTTGCGGCTGTCCGCCATTCGTATTTATCATATTTCACCCAGTTAGAACTGGATTTCTGAAAGATATCCTTCATAGTAATTCCTTTCTGCGCAAAAACTATTACTATCATAGCACGTCTGGATGCATATTTAAACTTCTTTTTTACGATCCGTTCGATTATTTTTCTTGCGTTTCTTGGCTTTTTCCTTGGCTTGCTTTTCCTGTTCTCTGGCAATTCTTCTGACCACAACACCGATTTCCTTTAAAAGAGCCAGCTTCTCTTTATCCAGTTTTTCCATAGTAGCCGGGATTTCTTCTTCATGTCTTAATAGGAAGTCCAGTTCTTCCATGGTAAGATTACCATTGGTAGAAGGAAAATTCTCTCCCTGTCTGTCCACCAGTATCATAAGAACCTTTTTCTCAATCTGTCCAAGGATAGTAGAACGGACACCGCGAATGTTGCGGTCACTCTGATTACGCAAAGCAGCCAGCTGATTGGTAGTGAAATCCCTGAGGTACAAAAAGTATATCAGTTCCTTGTGGTCGTCTTTTAGGTCATAAATAATCTTGGAATAGTCTTCATCGGAAAGGGAATTGTGCATTTCATAAGGGCAGTTAGAGATGATATCTATATAGTATCCCTTCATAAGCTGTCGCCAGTAAGCATGATTGATGGGAGCCGGGATAACAATGGAAAGTGGTGCCACATCCTTCTTGCTGTCTAGGTTTTCCCTGCCAATTTCGTGGTAACGCTCCTTGCGTTCTCTGTTGGAATCTAAATGGTCCCATTCCTTTATCACTTCCTCAAAATCCGAAACAGTCCGGGCACCATCTTCCAGTCGCTTTAAAGCTATGGCACGAAGCTCCCTTTTAAGCATTGTCTTATTAGGATGCTCGTTCTCCGGTTGGATATCATCATCTTTTATGGGATGCAGTTCTTGCTCCCAATCCATTTCATTAAAATGCTCTAATTCAATTTGTAGTTCCTGCTGGGTTGTCTCAAAGGTAACATCCTCATCTATGGAAACTGCTCCGTCTTCGCTATCAAAGCCGTGGGAATATTCCCAGAAGTCCATCAATTCCTGATGTTTTCTAATGTTCATTTATCCGTAAAACCTGCCTTGTATATACATATTAAAAATTTTTTGCAACTTTTTTTGAAAACACTTCCGCAAAACCACCTCGAAATCTCCTATAAGTGAGGGAGTAATAGTTTTTGATAAGAAACGATTACTTTTGAAGAGAAATGGTATGCGCATACCGATTATAACACACTGCGAACGAATGTTCTATAACTTTTTGAGAGAATTTCGAAAATTTGTTCGGGGATAACTTAGAGACTAGATTTTGAGGAGGTAGAAGAATGAAGGATAAGGCTTTATTGACTGTAAAAGAGTTTTGCTCTTATTTGGGGATTGGTCAGACAAAGGCGCGTGAGTTGTTGGCTGAAAATGCTGATGTATTCGCGGTTCGCATCGGAAACAGACTGTATGCCCACAAAGGCAAGCTGGACGAATGGCTTTTGAATCAGATTGGATGTTAGGAGAAATTCCATTTGTAAAAAGACCATGAATTTATTAAAAGACCATGAAACTAATTGAAAATTAAGCGTGTATATGCTATAATCGGATGGACTGATGGTTCCTTTCAATGTATATACACGCTGGAAGGAGGCAGATATGGGTAAATCCATAAAAGGTAAAGAACTTGGTAAAGGCATTACGCAGAGAAAGAGTGATGGACTTTATCAGGGACGATTTGTGAATCGTTTCGGCAAGACGCAGACTATATACGCAAGTAGCTTGAATGAGCTTCGTAAAAGGATGCGTGAGGAACAGTATGAGGATGAGAAGGCATTGAATGTTGTCACCAAGGATGTAACCCTTGATGAGTGGTATGAGATTTGGATGAATACCTGTAAGAAGAATTGCAGGAATTCCACTAAGGAATCCTATGCCACACATTATAAGAGGATACAGAAGGAGCTTGGATGGCGTAAGCTGACATCGTTAAACCTGATTATCATGCAGAATGCACTCAATGAGCTTGTTTCTGATAATGCCAGAAAGAACACGAAAAAGATTCTGGTGGATATGCTGGAAAAGGCAATCGACTCTGATTTACTTACAAAAAATGTTGCAAAGCAATTAAACACGGTGATTTCCAAGGAAGATAAGAAGGAAAGACGTGTACTGACGGTAAGTGAAGCAGAGTTGTTTTTAGGTGAGGCACAGAGTAGTTTCTACTATAATCTGTTTGTGCTTGCCATAGAAACCGGAATGCGTATCGGTGAGCTTTGTGGTGTTCAGTGGAAGGACATTGATTTTGACAAGAAGGTACTGTATGTGCGTCATACATTATGCTATTTTCAAAAAGGTGGTAAGTACATTTTTGAGATGCATGATGCAAAGACCAAGAATGGAAGGCGAACGATTCCATTAACCACGCGGGCGTTGGAGGCATTGAAACGACAGCGCATTCAAAAACAGAAGATTCTCTTTAAGGGAATCGAAACAGAGGAACAGTACAGGGACTTGGTGTTTGTTACGAAAAACAACAGACCTACACAACAGTTCATAGTGCAGGAGGCAATCGGTGCCATTGTAAACCGGATTCGAAAAGAGCATCCTGACTATGAGATGTTTTCACCACATTGCTTAAGACATACTTTTGCAACCAGAGCGATTGAGAACGGAATGCAGCCAAAGACATTACAGAAGATTCTCGGACATGGCTCCTTGCAGATGACAATGGATTTGTATTGTCATGTGACAGAGGATACACTGTTTACAGAGATGATGAAGATGGAAAAGGCTGTGTAAGCTCAGAAGTGTGTAGTAAGTGTGTAGTAAGGCTATTTTGAGAATAAGGGGTTCTCCGGAACCCCTGTAAATACAGGAGGTTTTAATAAAATGGAACAGTACAAGAAAGAGTTTATAGAATTTATGGTAGAAAGTGACGTCTTAAAATTCGGCGATTTTACACTAAAGAGTGGAAGAAAATCGCCATTTTTTATGAATGCAGGAGCTTATGTGACAGGTTCTCAGCTTAAGAGATTAGGAGAGTACTACGCAAAGGCAATTCATGATACATACGGTGATGATTTTGATGTTCTTTTTGGACCAGCATACAAGGGAATTCCACTTGCAGTAGTTACAGCAATTGCATACAGTGAGCTTTTTGGAAAAGAAGTACGTTATTGCTGTGATAGAAAAGAAGCAAAGGATCATGGTGCAGACAAGGGTGGACTTTTAGGAAGTAAGCTTGTAGACGGTGACAGGGTAATTATGATTGAGGATGTTACTACATCAGGAAAATCAATGGAAGAGACTGTGCCAAAGGTAAAGGCTGCTGCTAATGTTGAAATCGTTGGACTTATCGTTTCATTAAACCGTATGGAAGTTGGCCTTGGAGGAAAGGTAAGTGCACTTGATGAAATCCAGGAGAAGTATGGATTTGCAGGAAAAGCAATCGTTACTATGGACGAGGTTGTAGAGCATTTGTATAACCGCCAGTGCCAGGGTAAGGTTGTAATCGATGATACTATAAAGTCAGCAATCGATGAATATTACAAGCAGTATGGCTGCAAATAAGGCCAAAAAGATAAGATTTTATTCTAAATTGCTTTTTTTAATATATATACTTTTTTTATGTTATTTTTTGTTTTTTTCAGAAAACATGGGAAGGACAACAGATTGTGAATACAAATATAACCTTGTTCTTTTTCATGAGATTAACAGGTTTATCAGGTATGCGCACCTTCTTGGATGGAAAGCAGTTTTGATTAATATCTTTGGAAATGTTATTGCATTTATGCCTTTTGGATATTTTGTTCCAATAATAGTAAAAAATAAGAAGATTGGAATAATTAGAACAACATTTTTAAGCATGATATTTAGTCTTGAGGTTGAGACGGTTCAACTTATTTTCAGACTAGGATGTTTTGATGTGGATGACATTTTGCTTAATACTTTAGGTGGAATGTTTGGATTTATTTTATATTATTTAGTATACGGGAGAAAAAACAAGGATGCCAAGGAAGAGGCGTAACAGGTACAAATTTACAGGAAAAACCCATTCGAAAAAGGGAATACTTATATCAGCAGCTTCAGCAGTTCAGCTTGTGATATTCCTGTTGATAATAAAGAAAGCTTCAGCAACAGAGCTTGGGCTGTCGGAGTATTATGGAAGCTTAGGATGTGTTCTACTTGTATTTTCAGTAGCATCACTGGTTTTGGCCATACAAAGTGAAATGGAAGAGGAATCATTTAAAATGTTTCCACATCTGGCATTACTATTATCCGTTTTAGCAATGGTTTGCTGGGGCGGAACCTATATATCCGGACTTGTGTAGGCAGAAAGGTTATTAAATGAGTTATAAAGAGTTGGTTAAAGAGTGCAATCTGGTTATGGAAGAACGCTTAAGCATGGTAAAGGGGCGTCTTTGTGAAATTGCAATAGAAGATGAGATAGAAGCAAAATATGCAGATTATTTTAAAGCTGCGGCCAATTATATCTTATCTCTTGAAAAGATGTTTGTATCACATGAAGATAAAGGAGTATCAGTAAAATATTCCCAGGATACTATTACAAAGGTATATGAGCCGGTAATGCGGGAAAATTATTGCAAAAGCTATGCCAATCCAACATATGCAGTGTCAAAGCTTGGCAGAGAATATGGTCAGTTATTCTCGGCAGTTTTTGCAAAGTTTATCAGTCTGCACAGATATTTATGCGAAGGCGATATAACTTATTTGTGTATATATTCAGAGTTGTTAGTTGAGTTATATGGCTATTTCTGTGACGAGCCTGAGCCGTCGGTCAAAGCTATAAGGTCATGCATTTATTCATTTATGCATGATTATTCTGAAATTTTTAATGAGTATAGTGTTAATCATGCACTTAATCCGTCATATGATTATTTCAGACAGCTTGTGGAGAATGCTGATTTATCGCAAGAAGATTATTTATATGAATACGGTTTATACATCGGTGAGGATGAGAAAAAAAGCCGTAAGCTTCTAAACAAATTCAGTGATGAGAAGATTAAGTCTATGGCAGACACCTATACAGAGGGCTATAGAATTGGATTTGAAGTATGTAACAAAGATATTTCAAAGAAAAAGATTGTACAAATTGTCTATCCAATAGGTTTTGAGCGAATTGTAAGAGCTGCAATGGACAACTTTAAAGAAATGGGGCTTGAGGCAATTTTAGCACCTGGTTCAATATCAGCAAACAGACAATTTGATTATGATCACAAGGAAGACTCTTCTCTATGGATGGATAAAGCCTGGGTTGAATATAACATTGAGTGTTATCATAACTCTCTTGAGAAGGTTAAGGATATAGCTCCATTATATGGTGGACCAGCAGTAATTGAGGTGTTTGGTGAAGAACCATTCTCACCAGTAGCAAAAGCTGATAATGCTACATTTTCTGATGTACAGCAGCAGTTGTACGTACACCTTAGAAGTCAGAATTCACAGGAATTATACAAATACATTCACGGCGAGGAAAGAAGCTTTACTATCATTGCTTATCCTATTTCTTCAATTGGCGAGCAATATGAAGCTATATTTGAGGAAACAGTAAAGCTTAATAATTTAGATTATATCCTCTATCGTGATATGCAGCAGAAAATTATAGATGTCCTTGACACAGCAGATTATGTTCACATCGAGGGCTCTGGAGTAAACAGGACAGATTTATACATTAAGATTTACGATTTGCAGAATCCACAAAAAGAAACAGCATTTGAAAACTGTGTTGCTGATGTGAATATTCCGGTAGGAGAAGTGTTCACTACACCTGTTCTTATGGGAACTACAGGAAAACTTCATGTAAGTCAGGTATATCTTAATGGACTAAAATATGAAAATCTCGAAATTGATTTTAAGGATGGCATGATTGAAAATTACACATGCACAAATTTTGAATCAGAAGAGGCAAATAAGAAATTTATCGCAGACAACATTCTTTTCCATCATGAGACACTTCCGATGGGAGAATTTGCTATCGGAACAAATACGACAGCATACAAGATGGGTAGAGATTTCGGCATTGCAGACAAATTGCCGATTTTAATCGCAGAGAAAACGGGGCCACATTTTGCGGTGGGTGATACCTGTTACTCATACGATGAAGATAATATGACTTATAATCCGGATGGAAAGGCAATTGTGGCAAGAGATAACAGTATCTCTTACTTAAGAAAAACAGATGTTTCAAAGGCCTATTTTAACTGCCATACGGATATAACAATACCTTACGATGAACTAAAAGCAATCACAGTTATTTGTAAGGATAAAACTACAAAAGATATAATCAGAGATGGCCGTTTTGTTGTGGAGGGTACTCAGCCTCTTAACGAGCCACTTGAGCAGATGAATTAGATTTTACGAAAAAATGGAGGAAATTAAAATGGCACTTGTAGGAATAGTAATGGGAAGCGATTCAGATATGCCTGTAATGGCAAAGGCAGCAGATATTTTAGAGCAGTTAGGTATCAGTTATGAGATGACAATTATCTCAGCTCATAGAGAACCAGATGTATTTTTTAACTATGCAAAGACAGCAGAGGAAAAAGGATTTAAGGTAATTATCGCAGGAGCAGGAATGGCAGCACATCTTCCAGGAATGTGTGCAGCAATTTTCCCAATGCCTGTAATTGGTATTCCAATGCATACAACATCGCTTGGAGGAAGAGATTCTCTTTACAGCATCGTTCAGATGCCAACAGGAATCCCTGTTGCAACAGTTGCAATCAATGGTGGAGCAAATGCAGGTATCCTTGCAGCAAAGATTCTTGCAACAAGTGATGCCCAGATTCTTGCAAAATTAAAAGAATATTCAAAAGACCTTAAGGAGCAGGTAGAGGCTAAAGATGCCAAACTTCAGGAAGTTGGATACAAAAACTATAGTAAATAAATTAAGGTGGTAAATACCGCATGTCAGATAACGGAGATTTTAGAGAAGTAATAGAAGACGGTAACGATAAAGATTATGAAGACATTTGCTATATGTGCAAACGTCCGGAGAGCGTTGCCGGCAAGATGATAAAAATACAGGGAGGCATCTGCATATGTAACGATTGTATGCAAAAGACCTTCGATACAATGAACAACAGTCCATTATTTAATATGGACATGGGAAATGTCCCAAACATGCCAAACATGAGCAATATGCCAAATATAAGCATGATTAATTTATCAGACTTAAAGGGATTTTTCCCAGAGAGCCAGAAGATTAAAAAGAAAAAACCAAAAGAGAAGAAGCAGGCACCAGTACTTGATATTCATTCAATTCCTGCACCACACAAAATAAAAGCAAGTCTTGATGATTATGTTATTGGACAGGAACATGCAAAGAAAGTAATGTCAGTTGCTGTATACAATCACTATAAGCGAGTGATGGCTGGTGACGATGATGGTGTTGAAATTGAAAAGTCAAATATGCTTATGCTAGGACCAACAGGTTCAGGTAAGACATACCTTGTTAAGACACTTGCAAGACTTCTTGACGTGCCACTTGCTATTACTGATGCTACATCACTTACAGAGGCCGGTTATATCGGAGATGATATAGAATCAGTTGTAAGCAAGCTTCTTGCCGCTGCTGATAACGATGTGGAAAGAGCAGAACACGGTATTATTTTTATTGATGAGATAGACAAGCTTGCTAAGAAAAAGAATGCAAGCCAGCGCGATGTAAGTGGAGAATCAGTTCAGCAGGGTATGCTCAAGCTCTTAGAGGGAGCTGAGGTAGAGGTTCCGGTTGGAGCAAGCAGTAAGAATGCCATGGTTCCAATGACTACAGTAGATACAAAGAATATTCTCTTTATTTGTGGTGGAGCTTTCCCGGATCTTGAAGAAATCATAAAAGAAAGATTAAACAAAGAGGCTTCAATCGGATTTAAAGCTGACCTTAAGGATAAATATGATGGTCAGGAAAATCTTTTAATGGAAGCAACTATTGAGGATGTAAGAAAATTTGGAATGATTCCGGAATTTTTAGGCCGACTTCCTATTCTTTTTTCAACTGAAGCACTTACAGAAGATATGCTTGTAAAGATTCTTGTTGAGCCAAAGAATGCGATTGTAAAGCAGTACCATAAGCTTTTAGAGATGGATGAAGTGGAACTTAAGTTTGATGAGGATGCACTTTATGCAATCGCTAAAAAGGCCAAAGAGAAGAAAGTTGGTGCGAGAGCTCTCCGTGCCATAATTGAAGAGTTCATGCTTGATATAATGTATGAAATTCCAAAGGATGACAATATTGGTACAGTAACAATTACCAAAGATTATATAGAGAAGAAGGGTGGTCCACTTATTCAGATGCGTGGAGTGGAAGCCTTAGAAGATAATGAAGGGGATACAAAATGAAAATCATTCATTGCGCAGACCTGCACTTAGATTCGAAGATGACTGCGAATCTATCAAAGGAGCAGGCCAAAGAACGTAAAATGGAGATACTTCGAACATTTAGCCGCATGGTTGATTATGCAGCAAAGAATGGTGTGAAAGTAATTATTATAGCTGGAGACCTTTTTGATACAAGAAATGTTTCTGCTACGGCAAGAAATCTGGTGCGTGATACAATTTTAAAGCATCCGCATATTGATTTTCTTTATCTAAAAGGCAATCATGATTACGATAATTTTCTATCAAAACTTGATGAGATCCCAGTAAACTTAAAACTTTTTGGAGAGAGCTGGAAATCATATTCATACGGGGATGTTGTAATAAGCGGACTTGAATTGTCGAAGGAAAATCAGGCAATAGCATACAATTCGCTGGTGCTTGAACATGGTGTATACAACATAGTTACCCTTCATGGTCAGATAACAGATTATGGAATCAGGGATAAGGCAGAGATAATTAGCCTTGATAATTTGAAAAACAAGAATATTGATTATCTTGCCCTCGGACATGTACATGAATATCAGGCAGGACAGTTAGATGCAAGAGGTGTCTACTGTTATAGCGGATGCCTCGAAGGAAGAGGCTTTGATGAATGTGGAGAGAAAGGTTTTGTTCTTTTAGATGTTGATGAGAAGACACTTACTGCACAGATGGAGTTTATTCCTATTGCATACCGCAATTTATACACATTGCCAGTTGATGTGACTGGAGTTTTGACAACTCAGGAAGCAGCAACAAAGATGGAAGAAGCATTAGCCGGACAGGATTTTTCATCAAGAAGTCTTGTTAAATTTGTTCTTGAGGGAGAGATTGATGTCGAGAGCGAAATTAACTGTGATTTCTTAAAGGATATGTTCGAAGACTACTACTTCTTTGAGAAAGTGTATAACCATACAAAGCTTAGAATGAATTACCGTGATTATGAGAAAGATATATCGTTGAAGGGCGAGTTCATAAGAATGGTTCTTGCATCAGATTTAGATGAGGAACGAAAATCCGAGGTAATCAGATGCGGAATTCAGGCTCTTAGCGGAGAGGAGATATAGCCATTGAGATTAATAGCGTGTCATATAGAAAATTTTGGTAAATTATCAAATCTTAACATTAACTTCAACGAAGGCATAAATATTATTAATGAGCCTAACGGTTGGGGAAAAAGTACAATGGCTGCTTTTCTTAAGGCAATGCTTTATGGCTTTGACACAAGAAAAGAGCCCGGCGCATTTGAAAAAGAGCGTAAACTTTATCGCCCATGGCAGGGTGGTGTCTACGGTGGAGAGCTTGATTTTGAGATAGACAGAAAGCGATATAGAATAAGCCGTACATTCGGAACAACTGAGAAGACGGATGAATTTCACTTGTATAATCTAGATACTAATCTTGAAGTTGATGATTATTCATCTGCAATAGGAGAGGAGATATTTGACCTCGACCGAGCTTCATTCAAACGAAGTATATACATAGCCCAGAATGATATAATTACAGAATCATCAGATGCAATTAATGCAAAGCTTGGTAATCTGGCAGCAAATACAAATGATATTAATAATTTTGAGAGCGCACAGGCTTTAATCAAAGATATGATGAATAAGCTCTCACCAAACAGAATTACCGGTTCAATTAAGAAGAGACGAAATACAATAACTCATCTTGAACAGGAATTAAAAAGCTATTCAGCTGCAGAGTCTGCAGTGAACGAGATTAATGCCAAGCTGGAAGAAAAACGTTCACAGAAGCAGGAATTAAGTCAGATAAGGCTTAATTATGGTAAAGCACTTCAGGTTGCAAGTGAAGATAGCCGAAGAAAAGAGGCTAAACGAAATTACAGAGCTTTATGTGATGATGTTGACGAGAAGTACATCATCTATAAACAGTATGCAGATTCTTTCGGAGGAAAGGTTCCTTCAGAGGAAGACCTCAAATTATGGGCGGAAAAAGCAAGAAAACTTGAAGATGAGATTGTTCTTGCAAGGAATCTTGCGTTTTCAGAGGAAGAAGAGCAAAAATATTGTCAGATGAAGGAGAATTTTGGTGACAAAATTCCAAATGATGCAACAATTGAAAGAATTCAAAAGAAAGTATCTAAAGTTTCAAAGGTTAGAAATGAACATAATCAGCTTGAACTAAAGCTTTCCCAGATGGAATCGGTTGCTATGCTCACTACAGCGGAAGAATCTGAAATAGAACTCAAAAAAAGTAAGCTTTTACCATATGGAGTTGTAGTATTAATATTAGGTCTTATAGCAGGAATTATAGCTCTTGCAATTAGCATAGGTTTTGGTAACAAAGCGATAGAAATCATTTTACTGGTACTTGGTGGAGTAGGCGTTGTTGCTGCAATTGTTGGAATTGCAATGACCACAATTGGAATGCAGCGAAATAAAAATTTTGTAAGAGAGCAGCTTAGAAAGTTAGAAGAACGCGAAGAACAAAAGAGAGCAAAGGAAGAACCTATTCTCGAAATGAAGGAACAGCTTCTGATGATAGAAGAAGGTGTATCAGTTCTCGATGATGAAATAAAGAAATTTTTTGCGGCGAACCATCTTGAATGTAATGATAATGAATATCAGACAAGTATCTTTGAGCTTCAGACTTTAATCCAGGATTATCATAGATTAGATGAAAGAAGCAAAAAGTATAATGCTGCAATTGATAAATGTGCAAAATTAAAATCTGAGATTTCTAATTATTTAAAAACTCTTGGAATCGAAGAGGAAAAAGATTTTTCTTCGGCAATAGCTAAAATTCAGGCAAAGTCAGCCGAATGCAGACTTGCCGAGAAAACCTATGAGAGTGCAAAAACCAAAGTAAGTCAATTTGAAGAAAAAAATGATATGAAGGCTATTCTTAGTCCTTCAGAATGTCCATACAGCATTGACGAACTAAACAATATGATTAGTGAAGTTGATGCAAGAACAGAGGATGTTCGTGATGCCATGGAACAGTATAACCGTCAACTTGAGGACATGCAGGAACAGCTTGATATCAGAGATGAAAAAGAACAGGAATTAAGAAATAATAAAGAGGTTCAGGAAGAAGAGATTCATAAATATGACATTCTTAATGAAACAGCAAACTTCCTTCAGGAAGCCAGAGACCAGTTTACTGCCAGATATATGGCTCCAATTGCAAATGGCTTCCAAAAGTATTACGAGATACTTACAGGAGATACAAGTCGCAATTGGATGATTGATGCTAATATCTCGGTTAAAGTAAGAGAATATGGAGAACTAAGGGATGTCAACTGGCTATCGGCTGGTAACAGAGATCTCATTGCTATGTGTATGAGATTTGCACTTGTAGATGCAATGTTCCCGGACGAAAAACCATTTCTTATTCTTGACGATCCATTCGTTAATCTTGACGATGAAAAGATTGAACACGGCAAACAGCTTCTTATTGCTCTTGAGCGGGAATATCAGGCAATTTACTTTACCTGTCATGAGAGCCGTGAATACAAAGATGTATAATAATGCATAAAATTTAATCATAAGCTTCAGTTGTTAATTTAAATTATCAGCTGAAGCTTATTTATTTGTCGCAAAACAGTAGCACTTCAAAATATTGTGCATATAATAGTTAAAAAATTATATATGGAATTAATTGTTGAAAAAGATGAAGTAAATACTCCACTGATAGAGCCAAGAGAAATCAAACAGATAAATGAACGTTTTGAAATCTGGTATTATGATGACCAGGATATTCCACCACTATCGGTTGGGGTATATTCTTATAGTGCAATTCCCAAATGTCTTGCTCCATGTGCAACTGAAGCACTTGAGGCATCGGGGATACTGGCAATGCAAAGACAAGAGAATCTCAAACTTACTGGAAAAGGGACATATATTGCAATTATTGATTCTGGAATTAATATATTTGATGATTCATTTCGCAATTTTGATGGTAGTACAAGGATAGCTGTACTGTGGGATCAGGAAAACGATAAGGTTTACAACGAAATGAATATAAATACATTAATTATGAATAAAAATGAGGACAACGATGTTATTTCAAAAGATAAAGAAATTCCACAGGATCAGGATGGACATGGAACCTTCCTTGCAAGTGTTGCTGCTGGAAGCATAGACCTGCAAAATGATTTTGTCGGTGCGGCGCCGGAAGCAAAGCTTATTGTTGTAAAACTAAAACCGGCATCCAAAGTGTTAAAAGATTTCTTCTTCATTCCGGAAAACGCAACAGTATACTCAGAAGCTGATGTAATGTTAGCTGTAGCCTTTGCTGAAAACTGGATGAAAGAAAATCAAGCTTTAGCGCCCCTTGTTATTTTTCTTGGTCTTGCTTGTAATAACGGAAGTCATTGCGGAACATCTCCATTAGCACAATATCTTGACTCTGTTGCGCTTCAGATTAATCATGCTGTAGTAACACCAACAGGAAATGAAGGAATCAGACAGCACCATTACAGAGGCAACATAAGCAATCAAAAAGAGCAGATTGTTGAGATAAACATAGAACGTGACATTGCGGGTTTTTATCTGGAATGCTGGTCGCTTGCACCGGAAAGAGTGCTCATTCAGGTAAGATCACCAAATGGAGAAACACGTCCGACATCTGCAAATATGGATAATCTAAGCCAGTCATACCGCTTTCCACTTGAAGGAACGAAAATAACAATAGATTACAGGGATGTGGGGAAAAGAAGAAGAGATCAGCTGGTGTTTGTAAGATTTGAAAATGTTCCCAAGGGAGTATGGAGCATAATAATAAGTCCAATGTATAGCATAAATGGGGAATTTAATATCTGGCTTCCAATGGAAGGGCTTTTACCATCGCCAGTGTATTTTTTGCAGCCTGATCCGGATATTACAATAACAAATCCCGGTGATGCAGTTTTGCCTATGACAATTGGAGGATATTCACTTCAGACAAGAGGCGTTTATCTTGAATCAGGCAGAGGATTTTTGCCAGATAAAACAATAAAACCAGACTTTATCGCACCATGCGATCAGGTAAGTGGAAAAGGGCTTAGAAATAATTATGTCACATATTCAGGAACAAGTGTGGCAGCGGCAATTACTGCAGGAGCCTGTGCACAGATATTACAATGGGCAGTAGTAGAAAAAAATGCATTGGGAATAAATTCAATAGATATAAAAAATTTTTTTATAAGAGGTTCAGTAAGGCTTCCAGGCTATGAGTATCCATCAACACAGACCGGCTATGGAAGATTAGAAATTTATGAATCTTTTAGACAAATCTAATGAAATGTATGTAAGAATTATGTTATAATAAAGCGAAAATGTGTTAATAGTACAGGAGGATATATGTTATTCAATAAAGCTTATGCTGACATGGCAGAAATTGGAATAGCACTTACAGCAGAGAAAGATGAAAATAAGCTGTTAGATAAAATTCTTACAACAATAATTGACTTGGCATTATGCGATGCGGGAATTTTATATTTGTGCACACAAGACAAACTTAATGTTCGATTGATGAAAAACCCATCACAGGAAGAGGACGATACTGCCAAATATGATGAAAATATGAAAATGGAAAACAGTTTTATTGATGAAGAGATAGATATCCCACCCGTATATCTAGACAGCAACAATGTTTGTGCATGTGCCGCCCGGGATAATATCATCATAAGCATAAATGATGTCGATTATAACACTTCTTATGATTTTTCGCAGAACAGTTTGATAGACGAGCAACTCGAATGCATAACAAAATCCATGCTGGTACTTCCGTTAAGAAATGCAGAGGGAAATATTGTTGGAGTAATACAGCTTCTTAATCCATCAGAAGAACAGTATGATGAATACATTATGAAAATCATATGCTCCCAGGCTGCTGTAGCAATAACTAATATGCTCTATATCAGAGAGATGAAGCATCAGATGAATTCATTTGCAACAGCATTCGCGGAAGCAATCGATGCAAGAACCCCATACAATGGTACACATACAAAGAAAGTTGCACAGTATGCAATCAGAGTGGCAGAAGAAATAAATGATGCAAATGCAAGAGGCGAGACAAAAGAATATTTTGACGAAAGCAGAACAGAGCAGTTGTACATGGCAGCATATTTGCATGATATCGGAAAGATGATTGTACCACTTGCGGTAATGAACAAGGCATCGAGACTTGATAAAAGATTTTATTCAATCACTTCACGATTTAAACTTTTAAAAGCATATTTTGAACTTGACTTTCTAAAAGGTATAACAACAGAAGATGAATACTCAGTCAGGACTCGTGAGATAGATGAATTTTTGTCGGTTATTAAAAGTGCAAATACAGCATCAAATCTAGAAGATGACATTATTGCAAAAATTAATCAGATTGGGAAAAAGACATATACAGGTCCGGATGATGAGAAAATAAGATATCTTACAGATGACGAAATAGAGTGTCTGAGTATAAAGAGGGGAACATTAACAGAAAAAGAGAGAGTTCTCATGGAAAGTCATGTTGCAATGACAGAGAGAATTCTCGATAAAGTATATTTCAATTCACAGTATGATAAGGTAAAGAAAACGGCATCCTCACATCATGAATATCTTGATGGGAGCGGATATCCACACGGACTTACGGACAAGGATTTAAGTCTCGATGACAGAATTCTTGCAGTTGTAGATATTTACGATGCCCTTACTTCAAAGGATAGACCATACAAAAAGCCGGTACCGGTCGATAAAGCTTTTACAATATTAGGGGATATGGTAAAAGCAGGAAAGCTTGACGGAGCCGTGGTCGATTATCTTGGAAGGTGTATTGATCTGGATTAAAAATTAGGAGAAGAGATGGTGATTTACTATGTCGATGTTAGTAATTGAGCAAAAGAAAAATGAACATTTTATAACAAAAGGCGATAGAATTTCAGAGCTTTATATTGTGTTAAAAGGCAGTGTAAGTATGCTGTGCGATAAAGAAGAAATCATACTTGAAACAGGCGCTGTAATTGGATTAATGGAATGTGCTTACGGCAAATATTTTTGTGATTTTTATGCAAGGGAGGATACCATTTTGGTAACCTATGCATTTAAAGAACATAGAGATTTAAAGAAAATATTTGAGGAACAGCCACAGTATGTGCATGCTTTTTTACATGCATCAATAACCCTTGAGCACAAGATGCTTGGATTGTATCGCCAGCTTTTTGATAAAACCAGAGAAGAATATCTATTCTTAGTGCGCCAGTACAGAGAATATCAGTCAGCGTGCGCACAGGTAGAAATTGCACCAATGTCAATAGACAAGTTGTTCGAATTAAAACCATTAGAGCTTCAGAAAGTAATAAAACAGTGGGAAGTTGATTATGTAAAGGCACTTGGTAACCTTTCAGAGGAAGCTTTCAAGGCAGTTTATGGAAGTGATCAGGATTTATCCATAGGTGAGCTTTGCAATGGTTCAGTACTAATGCATAAAGTAGTTCGTGGAATTGCAGGTATGCATGAATATCTGACCGATAAAAAGGATATTTTTATTAATGAAGATAAGAGGGATTTACTAGGAGCATGGTTTGAGCTGGCAAAGGTTACTGCAGCAAAAGGTAGAGACGTATCAGAGATTCATAAGAAAGTAAAAGAACTACAGACCTTTATAATTGAGAAACAGGTTCTAGGCGGAAAAGAAGTATTACAGCGTTTCCAGGAATTCTGGGCATTTGATTTTGAAACACATGCAAAAGATGCTGAGACAGCCGAGATGGAGAAAAACATGTCAGCTGAAGATATTGGTAATGTTGATTATTTTGAATATATAGTAAATTATGCAGACTTTGACGAAGAAAAACTTGAGGAGATAAGAGAACTCAGAAAAGCATATATAGAAGTAGTAAAGAATGATTTGCGTGATAGTAATGCAAATGAGACCAGAAAACAAATGACAGAACTTTTCTATGAAATATATGAGAATGCGTTTTTCAAATCTGTTACTATGGAACAGATGTCACCTATCATGGGATTGTTTTTTGATTTTGGATTCTTAGATACCCAGCTTGTTGAACAGGATAAAATTGATAAGCTTCTAAAACTTGAAGAGTTAATAGATAAGCATAAGAGTGACCATATCTTTACAGCATATGAGTGGCTTCTCATGATTTTAAACGGCGAAAGAGAAACATCAAAAAATGAATTTGGACTCGACTATTATGGAAGCTTAAGAGAGCTTAGAAAAGCAAACAGGATAAGTGCCGAAGATGAAAAATTCTATAAGCTTGACAGAGAAAAGATGGTTCGTTTCGAAATAGAAAATATGTTTAAGTGTGCTAACCGTATGACCTTTGGAAGAAGCCTCATATACAGCCCTGTATTGCAGGATGATGTAATTGTAAAAGAAGCTGAACAGATGTGGTTATCACCAAACAAGATAGAAGCCTGCCTGACTAATATCAGAGAACTTGATTTTGGCTGTTTCTATAGAGATGTACTTTTTTATGACGAAGAGCATGATGGAGGAAGAATGGAAATAAAGAAAGAAGTTCTTCCGGATATAATACTAATGCCAAACGTAGGACATGAAGGAGTAATGTGGCAGGAAAACGTTGGAGCTGATAGAAGCTCTCCGGCAAGATTTGTCTTACCAATAATGTCTGTTATGGATTTAGACACAGTAATGCTTGATGTGGTAGGTCATTACAGATGGGAAATATGCAGAAAACTTCAAGGCGCAAGATGGAATGATATAACAGAAAAATCACTTACAGCAGAGTATTT
Organism: Agathobacter sp.; assembly: GCA_036309425.1. Taxonomy (GTDB): domain Bacteria; phylum Bacillota; class Clostridia; order Lachnospirales; family Lachnospiraceae; genus Roseburia. The sequence goes on along the minus strand of JAXJTU010000074.1, from coordinate 8,030 downwards.
CGATTATCTCTCATTCTATAAGAAAAATAAATTGCTATCTGCAGAGACAAAAGAAAAGATTAAGACACAGCTACAAAAAAATAAGGGAAGCTTTACACAAATGTTCGTTCAGGACTATGTGCTGTGGATGAAATATGAAAGTAAAGGTAATTTCAGGATAAACAAAGTGGTAAGGGAAATAATGTCAAAATATTGCCCGTTTATTGCTGATACAAGGTACAAGCTGTTAGAAAATCCAATATACAGGAGTGCCTTTTCAAAATACGAAAATCTGGCAATACAGCAGGAAACAAAATTCAAAAATGCATTAAAGAAATATAAAGACCATGGAGGAGAGATAACAGTAGAGCTAATGGAAGCTTTGCACTATTATCAGAAATAGGTTATAATGTCTTTTATATTTTTTGATAGAGAGGAAGTGTGAATAATGGCAAAGAGAGATTTCTTAACAACATACGCAGAGGGCAAGTGCCAGTTGTGTATAGACAATGACTCAATTTCAGATAAACTGTTTAAAGAGTACGGAGTTAACAGAGGACTTAGAGATGTAAATGGAAAAGGGGTTCTCACAGGGCTTACAAACATTTCTGAAATCGTATCATACGCCGAAGATGAAAATGGAAACAGGACACCTAAGGATGGAGAGTTATGGTACAGAGGATATAATGTAAACTCGCTTATCAATAATCCGGGTCCAAATGGTTTTGGTTTTGAGAAAACAGCATATTTACTTGTTTTTGGAGAAATGCCATCAGATGAGGATTTGGCAGAATTTGAAGAAGTACTTGGTAAAGCACGAACACTCCCTACAAACTTCACAAGGGATGTTATTATGAAGGCACCTTCTAAGGATATTATGAACTCTATGACAAGAAGTATTCTTACATTAGCATCATATGATCCAAGAACAACATTAGGCGGATTAGATAATAACATCAGACAGTGTATTGAACTCATTGCAACATTTCCGATGCTGGCGGTATATGGATATCATGCATATAACCATTATGAGAATGATTCTAGTATGTATATTCACAGACCGGATCCAAAGCTGTCTACAGCTGAAAATTTTCTTAGAATGTTAAGAGCGGATAATAACTACACAGAGCTTGAAGCAAGGGTATTAGATGTAGCACTTATGCTTCATATGGAACATGGCGGTGGAAATAACTCTACATTTACTACAAGAGTTGTAACATCAGCAGGAACAGACACATATTCAGCAATAGCAGCAGCAATGTCATCTCTTAAAGGACCAAAGCACGGTGGTGCAAACATCAAGGTTATGGAGATGATGAAAGATATAAGAAAAAATGTTAAGCACTGGGATGATGAGGATGAGCTTAGAACATACCTGTCAAAGATGCTTGATGGAGAAGTGTTTGATAAAAAGGGACTCATCTATGGTATGGGTCATGCAGTTTACTCACTTTCTGATCCAAGAGAAAGAATTTTCAAATCTTTCGTAGAAAAACTTGCTGCAGAAAAGCATAAAGATAAAGAAATGAATTTGTATAATGCTATCGAGAAGATTGCACCTGAACTTATCGCAGAAAAGAGACATATCTTCAAAGGCGTAAGCCCAAATGTAGATTTCTACAGCGGATTTGTTTATGAGATGTTAGGAATTCCAATGGAATTATACACACCACTTTTTGCCATAGCAAGAATTGCAGGCTGGAGTGCTCATAGAATCGAAGAGATAGTTGGAATGAACAAGATTATTCGACCAGCATACATGAGTGTAATGGAGAAAAAAGAGTAACTGTAAGGAGGCAGAATGGTAGACATGGAATATAAAGAGATAAAAGGCGGAGTTTGTGCTGCGCTTGGTTTTGAAGCTTCGTGCTGTGAAGCAAATATTAAATACAAAGACAGAACAGACATGGCTATGATTTTTTCAAAAGAGCCATGTGTGTGTGCTGGAACATTTACAACAAACGTAGTTAAGGCGGCCTGTGTACAGTGGGATCAGAAGATTGTATATTCAGGAAAGCCAATGCATGCTGTAGTAGTAAACTCAGGAATTGCAAATGCATGCACAGGAAAAGAAGGCTTTGATGCATGTGAAACTACAGCAAAGGCTGTAGAGAGTTCTCTTTTGGTACCATTTGATTCAGTTGCAGTAGCTTCGACAGGAGTTATAGGAATGCAGCTTCCGGTAGAGAAGCTTGTAAATGGTGTAGAGAGCATGAGCAAGACTCTTACAAGAAGTCCTGAGGCAGGAACAGATGCGTCTAAGGCTATCATGACTACAGATACAGTAAACAAGGAAATTGCAGTAACATTTGAAATAGGTGAAAAGACAGTAACTCTTGGAGGAATGTGCAAGGGTTCAGGAATGATTCACCCTAATATGTGTACAATGCTTGCATTTTTAACAAGTGATGTGGATATCGACAAGGCCTTATTGCAGGAAGCTGTAAGTGAAGTGGTATCAGAAACCTTCAACATGATTACAGTAGATGGAGACACATCTACAAACGATACCCTTATCTTAATGGCAAATGGTATGGCTGCTAATGAAAAGATTACAGAGAAGAATGCTGACTATGACTTATTCAAATCAGCACTATTGCATGTATGCCGCTATCTTGCAAAGCAGATGGCTGCTGACGGAGAAGGCGCTACAAAGCTTTTTGAGGCAAAGGTAGTAAATGCAAAAACAAAAGAAGATGCCCGCATACTTTCAAAAGCAATTGTTGGCTCAAATCTTTCAAAGGCTGCAATTTTTGGATGCGATGCAAACTTCGGACGATTCCTTTGTGCAATGGGATATTCAGGGGCCCAGTTTGACCAGAATAATGTAGAATTATTTTTTAAGAGTGAGAATGGAACTCTTAAAGTGTTTGATTTTGGAACTCCTCTTGAATTCGACGAGGAGAAGGCATTAGAGATTATGAAAGCTCCAGAGGTAACGGTATTTGTAGATATGCATGAAGGCGATGCTGAGGCTACAGCATGGGGCTGTGACCTTACATATGATTATGTAAAGATAAATGCAGACTATCGTTCATAAATTTAGCTTGACACCTTAAAAATGTCGTGTTATTCTTGTCGTAACTTAAGAATATTAAGACGAAGATGTCTAAATGAGGCGGAGTGCCTTGTTTAGGCATTTTTTAGTTTATAGGAATGATTTATAAAGAGGTGTACTATGAGAGCAAGATTAGATGCAATTGATGAAAAAATTATTGATTTGATGATGGAAAATGCGCGTATATCAATAAAGGATATCGCGGCAGAAGTTTATCTTTCATCCCCGGCAGTAACAGCAAGAATAGAACGTTTAGAGAAAAACGGAATAATAACAGGATACCATGCACAGATTAACTCACAGGCACTTGGATACAAAATCAAGGCCTTTGTAAATCTGGATTTGGAGCCAGTTCAGAAAAAAGAATTTTATCCATTTATTTCACAGATTCCAAATGTAATTGAGTGTAATTGTGTTACAGGAGAATATGCTATGCTTCTTGAAGTAGAGTTTGCAAATACAAATGACCTTGATTCCTTTATCAACAAACTTCAGAGATTCGGAAAGACTCGTACGCAGATTGTATTTTCGACATCAGTAGAGCACAGATGCGTTCCAGTTGGTAGTGGCATAGGAGCCTGAAATGTGTTAGACTAATTCAGAGCTGGTGAGTCTGGATTTTCAATGCCTAGAAAAGATGGTCAGTTGATGGCAGGGAAATTGAATAGACACACAGCAGACAATTAGTGAACATAAACATGGAGGAAGATAGAATGAAAATAGGTTTTATTGGCTGCGGAAACATGGGAACTGCTATGGCAAAGGGAATACTTGATTCAGGAAAATGCAAGCCTGAAGATATGATTTTTTCGGCAAAATCAGAAGATAGCCGAGAGAAAAAAAGTAAAATGCTAGGAATTAAGGCAGTTGCTGATAACAAAGAAGTAGCAAAGGCATCGGATGTAATTTTCCTTGCAGTAAAGCCACAGTTTTACGAAGAAGTTATTAAAGAGATTAAAGACTGTGTAAATGATTCACAACTTATCATCTCAATTGCGCCGGGAAAGACTCTTGAGTGGTTTGATGAAGTATTTGGAAGAAAGCTCAAGGTAATCAGAACAATGCCAAACACACCATCCATGGTAAAAGAAGGAATGATGGGAATGTGCGCAAATGACATGGTTACTGCTGAAGAGCTTGATATGGTAAGAGATATCTGTGATGGATTTTCAGCAACTGAAGTTGTAGCCGAGAAACTTATGGATGTTGTAACAGCAGTAAGTGGAAGTTCACCAGCATATGTTTTTATGTTTATTGAGGCCATGGCAGATGCTGCTGTAGCAGGAGGAATGCCAAGAAGCCAGGCATACAAATTTGCGGCACAGGCGGTACTTGGAAGTGCAAGGATGGTTCTTGAGACAGGTATGCATCCGGGAGAACTTAAGGATATGGTATGCTCTCCGGCTGGAACAACAATTCAGGCAGTAAGAGTATTAGAAGATAAAGGGATGAGAAGCTCAGTAATCGAGGCTATGATGAAGTGTCTTGATATTTCTCGCAATATGTAGAAAACCTATTTTTAATCTCTAGTTGGAGAAGACTCCCACTTCAGCAGGAACGCTGGAGCGTTCTTGAAATATTGTTGACAAATTCTACTTTGATATATAGAATTAATGTATTGAGTTAGAAGGAGAAATAAAATGAGTCAGGCTAAGGTTGATAGATATAAGAAAGAAAAAGCAAACAGAAAGAAGACATTAGCAATAAACAAGTTTAAGAAGAGACTTGCTACAGTTCTTTGTAGTGCAGCAGTTGTAGCATTAGCAGGATGGGCTGGATATGGCTTATACCAAAATTATGAAGCAAATAAGCCAGCTGAGACATTTTACTGTGATACATCAGCAATAGACGATTATCTTGCATCAGTATCTGGAAAATAAAATATATGCCCGCACAATTATGTGCGGGCTTTTTTTAATGCTTCCTCCACTGCATTCATAAGAACAATAGAAGTATATTGACTTGTAGTTGGATAATCAATATTTTCAATTGACTGATTCTCTATAATCTGATTAGATAAATCCTCCATCGCAGGACCGATAAGTGGATACATGGTCTCAACTTTATCATCCAGGTTGACAAGTTCGACATCATTAATATTGTTCTCATCAACTGTGACCATTACATCAACAGAAGTATCGTTCAGTTGGACAGAAGAGGTGTATACTCCGGGAACATAGGAGGCCGTATCAACACTTTTTCTGCCTTCTTTTGAATTTTGTGGAATCACTACCGTTAGAATCAAAATTAGCAGAATGATTCCAAGACCTATCATTACTGTTGTGAAAATTATACTTTTCATTTTTAGGACTATGATTTTGGTTTTTGCGCTCATATTTACCTCCATTTGCTATTCTTTACAGTATATGAAGGTTATGAGAAAATAGAAGAAAAAATTTAAAAAAGTGTTGACATCAAGAAAACTATCATGTATTATATAGCATGTGCTTAAGAGAACGGCACATAAATATAATACATGCGATAGTGGCGTAGTTGGTAACGCGCGACCTTGCCAAGGTCGAGACCGCGGGTTCGAGCCCCGTCTATCGCTCTAAAAAAAGTACTGCAGTAAGCAGTACTTTTTATTATCAAAATTAATTATCAAATAAGTGTTGACACACAAATATATCTTTGATATTATATTTAAGTCGAAAAGATGAGCCGACATAAATTTAATACATGCGATAGTGGCGTAGTTGGTAACGCGCGACCTTGCCAAGGTCGAGACCGCGGGTTCGAGCCCCGTCTATCGCTCTTATAATTTGAAAAGGATATCCGAAAGGATGTTCTTTTTTTTTACATAGAGGCAGAGGCGATATCCTCCTAAAACAAAATTTTAAAATAATATTGTATATTATAATTTGATTATCATTACTAAATGTTAAAATAAATTACAAAATAAAATAAATTATGTCAGTAAAATAACAAATTCTATTTCGGTTCCCCCAATACAACAGGATAGAATCGTATTTGAAAAATAATAACAAATTTTAAAACTTAAAATATATTAATATGAGGTTAAAATGTTTACAAAATAGTTAAAAAAGAAAGTCATTGACAAGATTTGGCAAGAAAAATAAAATTCAATTTGTCTAAAGGAGAAGAAAAAATTTTTTCTGAAAAAAATAAAAGGGAAAGGAAGTTAGACAACAATGAAGGACAGAACAATGAACAAAAAAATGAGCAAAACAATGGGAGGCTGGATCAATGCTAAGAAACTATCAGCATGTTTACTCGCTGCATGTACAACAGTAACAGTTGCACCATTAGCAACCTCAATTTCAGTCAATGCTGAAGAGGCACAAAGCGAAAGAGTAACAGTAGTAAAGGATGCAACAACAGGAAAGTGGCATGCTGTTGATAAAAATGGAAATGTTGTAAAAAATGTAAAATTTGCAAAGAATCAGTATGGAACTTGGGTTATTAATGAAAATGGAGAAGTGGTATTTTCAGCATATGGATTACTTAAAGATACATACGGTGATATTTCGAGTGATAAATCAAAGATATATTATGTAGAAAGAGGAAAAGTTTGTACAGATAAAACAGGATTTGTAGGACATCAACAGGGAAGCATTGGTAATGCTTCCAAAAGAGAACATGAGACATCAAAAGGCAAATTGGATGGAGCTACAGTAATTGATGATACAGAGAGTGGTTACTATTATGTAGAAAATGGTATTGTGACAGGAAAGACATTTGAAAATTCAGTTATAAAAGATACCAGAGATGGAAAATGGCTTAACGTACAGGCAAACGGAAAAGTTGGTGGTAATGGATTAGCTAAGAATGAAAATGGAGTATGGGTAATCAAAGATGGTATTGTACAATTCAATGCAGACGGCTTTTATTCATATATTAATAATCCATACGATAAATCAATTTATTATGTGAAAAATGGCAAAATCCAGACAGAATATACTGGTTGGGCGATGTATGATTATACAGGAGATGGAAAACTGAACAGACATAATGATGACATTAATTATGTAGTAGATGGAAAAGTTTCTAATCCTGCAAAGACATCAGTTGAAAAAGCACCTGACGGAAACTGGTACTATGCAGATGCAAATTCACCTGATGGAAACGGAACTAACTGGAATTATATTGGAATAGCTGAAAATCAAAATGGCAAGTGGTATTGTTGGAGAGGAGAAGTATCATTTGGCACAACAGGCATAAAATGTATTGATAATACAGAAGATTGGTACTATTTTGTAAACGGAAAACTTCAGGAAGGAAAAACTGATATTGCTCAGAAAGATTCTTCATGGTATTACGTTGGAGAAGATGGAAAAGTAGATTTTACAAAGGATACAGTAGCCCAAAATAAATATGGCTGGTGGGTAGTTCGCGACGGATATGTTAGTTTCATTTACAATGGAATTGCCAGCAATGAAAACGGAGACTGGTATTGTGAGAATAGTAAAGTTAGATTCGATGTGACAGGAGTAGTAAAGTCAGAGGCAAAAGAAACAGAAGGATGGTACTATGTAAAGAATGGTCGCGTTCAGAAAGGTGAAGTAACAGTTCAAAAGAACAATAATGGCTGGTGGTACATTGGAAAAGATGGCAAAGTAGACTTTACTTATTATGGATTGGCATCAAACGAGTATGGAACATGGGTCATTGAAAAAGGAAAAGTAAATTTTGCTTACAATGATAAGTACACTGATGAAGAAGGATATGATTACGAAGTTGTGAACGGAAAGGTCGTTTCATCAGTTAAATAGTATCAATTGGTCTACACAGGAGATTATTATGTATCATTACAAATTATATGGCTTTCATATAGTAACGGATAATAAATTCGTACAGATGGTAGAAGAAGATGCTTCTAAAGCAGATGCAGATAAGACAATTACAATTATAGAGGGACCCATACCAAAACAGTACAAAGATATGGAACCAGGCTACATCTTTTTAGAGGATAAAACAGCAGTGTTTTCTAATTCTTCGTGCTATATGTATTTTGAAAATGATAGCAGGATTA